>JACCWH010000013.1 GCA_013697735.1 Trueperaceae bacterium
CGTGCGCGGGCCCGGAACGAACGATCTCGTGGGGTGGGCGACGATCCGGAGGTCAGAAGCCGCCGATGCCGAGCACGAACACGTCCTCGACGGCGCTGTTGCGCAGCGCGACGCCGGTGACCGTGTCGGCGAGCGCGTCGTACTCGATCGTCCACGACAACTGGTTCCAGCCGGACGTGAGCGAGACGTCGACGTAGAACGAGAAGCCGTCGTCGCACCCGGTGCCCATCGACTGGACCTCCACGGCGTCCTCCGCGTACACCCACGTCTGGAAGGCGAGGTCGTACTGGCTCGGCTCGTCGGTGGGGTCGGCCGGTTGGTCGGTGGCGATGGCGAACTCGAGACCATCGGCGGTGAGGAGTGCCACGCCCGGGATCGTCACGAACTCGAAGACGGCGCCCGTGACGCGAACCTCGGGTGCGCTCGCGTCGAGCGAGCAGTCGACCGGCATGAAGAGGACGAAGTCGTCGGCGGTGGTGAATACACCATCGGGCAATCCCGCGCCGTTAGGGAGCACCATCGTGAAGGCCCCATCTGCGTCGACGGGGCTCAAGGGCCCGACGAAGGTTCCGGGCTCGATCTCCGTGACGCTGGCGAGGAGGACCGGGGCGTCGAAGTCGATCAGCATGAGGCCGACGGCGAGCGGCGCAGGCGCGCCTTCGAGCGTGGTGACGATGCCGTCGACGGTCGTGGCAGCGTCTGGGTCGGCGCTCACCACGATCGTCACGGTGTCGCTCTTGGTGGCGTCGACGGTGCTCGTCGCGGTGATGGTCGTGGAACCCACGATCGACGTGTTCACGAAGCCGTTCGCGTCGACGGTTGCCACGGCGGTGTCGCTGCTACTCCACGTGACGCTCTCGACGGCGCCCCCCTGGGCCGCGACCGCGGCGGTGAGCAGCGCGGTGGCGCCGATCGGGAGCGTTCGATCGCCGCCGATGATCTGCACGCCGTTCACGGCGACCGGGATGGTCTGACCACAGGCGACGAGTGCGGCCACGATCAGCACGGCGAGGAGTCGCCGGGGAGTAGCACCCTGCGAGGCGGTCACAGTCCGAACACCGGGTAGGTGAAGAGGTCTTCGGAGGCGCTGTTGCGGAGCTCGATCGCGATCACGTTTTCCGTCCCTTCCTCCGTCACGAACGACCAGACGAGTCGGTTCCAACCCTCGACGAGCGTGACGTCGACGTCGAGCGCGGGATCGCCCAGGGCACACCCTGCGCCGCTCGTCGCGACGTCGACCGCTCGATCGGCGTGGACCCAGATGGGGAAGGGGAAGTCGACGATGGAGAGCGTCTCGTCCTCGACGTCGACGAGCGCTTCGAGCGTGAGCGCCAAGACGAGGCCCTCGGCGGTCACGGCGACGAGCGGCGGACCTGGGATGAGGAAGAACGACGCAGACGTGGTGGTGACGCGCGCCACGGGATCCGTGGGCGTGAGCTCGCAATCGTCGAGCAGGCGCGCTTCGAGCACGAAGTCGTCGGCGGCGGCGTAGACACTCTCGGGCAAGGCGTCCGCGTGGGGGAATGCGAGCGTGAAGCGGCCGTCGGCGTCGACCGGGCTGACGGGACCGAGGTAGGCGCCCTCGCCGATCTCCGTGACGCTGCTGGTGAGCACCTCGACCTCGTCGGGAGCGTCGAAAAGGAGGATCGAGATGCCGAGGACGGCCGGCACGTCACCGACCGGCACGACCATGCCCTGTTCGGTGTAGGCCGCGGTGAGGTCGGCACTCACGCTGACCACGATGGTGTCGAGCTGCGTCGGATCGGCCGTGCTCGTGGCCCTGACGGTGGTCGTGCCGACTTCGAGCGCGGTGACGAGGCCATCGCCGCTCACACTCGCGACGCTCCCTTCGCTGCTGCTCCAGGTGACGGTGGTGGTGGCGTTCTGCCCCACCACGAACGCGGTGAGGAGCGTCGACGCGCCCACCGGGAGGGTGCGGTCGCCGCCGAGGATCTGGACGTCGGTGACGCCGTCGACGACGACCGGCGGCGGCGTGCCGCAGGCCGCGAGGGCGACGATCGCAAGGAGCGTGACGAGGCGACGGAATGAAAGGGTCACGGATGCTACCTCCAGGACGAACGAAA
>JACCWH010000022.1 GCA_013697735.1 Trueperaceae bacterium
GAGGGCGACCTCCAACCACTCGACGACCGGCGGGTGCGACGCAGCCCAGCGGTCGACGACCTCGCGCTTGAGTTGCTGCGCCCACGCCAGCGTGGGAGCGTGAAACACCGCGCGCACGTCCTCCGAGATCGCCCGCTGATGCTTCCGACCCACCTTCCCCAGCGCGTTCCTGGCGACGTGCACCTGGCAGCGCTGCCAACTCGCGCCCTGGAAGTGCTTCTGGATGGCCTTCACCAGGCCGCGATGGTCGTCGCTGGTCACGAGCCGCACGCCCGTCAAGCCGCGGTCCTTGAGGCGCCGGAACAGATCCTCGTACGTGACCTCACTCTCGGTGTCCGCCACCTCAACCGCCAGCAGCTCACGGAGACCGTCCTCGCGGACGCCCTTCACGACCAGCACCCCCTGACTGACCACCTGAGCGTGCGCGCGCACGTACTCGTAGCGCGCGTCGACGATCAGGTACGGGTACGCGATCTCCAGCCGGCGCTCGCGCCAAACCTTCAGGTCGGCATCCAAGCCGCCCATCAAGCGACTGACGGTGCTCTTGGGTATTCCGACTGAAATCGGCCACTGACTCCGAGTCATTCCGGCCACTGAGTACGAGCGAAACCGGCCACTGATTCCGACGATTCCGGCCACCCACCCCGGTAGGGGGTGAGGGGCGGGGAATCGTTGGGCGTACGGTGCCTCATTGGGGGAACCGTATGCCGAGGAAGAGGTCGTCGATGAGGAAAGTCAGAGAGGTCCTGCGACTACTGTGGGACGCGAGGCGCAGCGCTCGCGAGGTGGCGGCGAGCTGCGCGCTGGCTCGCAGCACGGTGCAGGAGTACGAGCGTCGCGCGCGGGCGGCGGGCTTGTCGTGGCCGCTGCCGGATGTGGATGACGCGACGCTGGAGGCGAGGCTGTTCTCGTCGCCGTCCTCGCCGTTCTCGACGTCGCCGTCGGACGGGTCGTCCATCGAGCGGTTCGTACCGGACTGGGACGCGGTCGATCGGGAGTTGCGCCGGAAGAAGGGCATGACGCGCTTCCTGCTGTGGCAGGAGTACCGCGAGGCGCACGCTGGCGGGTACAGCTACACGCGGTACTGCGAGCTCTTCCACGGCTGGCGGGAGCTGCAGGGCGTGACGATGCGCTTGACGCACGTGGCGGGCGAGCGGATGTTCGTCGATTACGCCGGCCCCACCGTGTCGATCGTCGACGAGTTCACGGGCGAGATTCGTGAGGCGCAGGTGTTCGTGGCGGTCTTGGGCGCGAGCTCCTACGCGTTCGTCGAGGCGTCGTGGACGCAGTCGCTGCCGGACTGGATCGCGTCGCACGTGCGGGCGCTCGCCTACTTCGGCGGCTGTCCTGCAGTCGTGACCAGCGACAATCTCAAGGCGGGCGTCACGACGCCGCACCTCTACGAGCCCGACATCAACCCGTCGTACCTGGAGTTCGCGCGGCACTACCGCATGGCGGTGATTCCGGCGCGCTCGCGGCGCCCACGCGACAACGCCAAGGCCGAGTCGGGAGTGCAGGTCGTGGAGCGCTGGATCCTGGCGCGATTACGGAACAGGACGTTCTTCACGCTCGTGGGCCTCAACGACGCCATGCGCGAGTTGCTCGTCGAGCTGAACGAGCGACCCTTCCAGAAGCGGCCCGGCTCACGCCGGTCGCTCTACCTGGAGCTCGATCGGCCGGCACTGCAGCCGCTGCCGCGCGAGCGTTTCGTCTTCGCGAACTGGAAACGCGTGCGCGTGCACATCGACTACCACGTCACCATCGAACGGCACCACTACAGCGTGCCGTACCAGCTGGTCAAGCAGGAGCTCGACGCCCGCATCACCATCACGACCGTCGAGATCCTCCACAAAGGGAAGCGCGTCGCCAGCCACGCGCGATCGCACCGCCAGGGCGGGCACACCACCGTTCGTGAGCACATGCCGCCCGCGCACCAGGCGCACGCCGGCATGACCGAAGAGCAGCTCCTGGCGCGCGCCGGTCGCGTCGGGCCCGCCGCCGCGACCTTCGTGAGCGGCGTCATCGCAGCGCGAGCGCACCCGCAGCAGGCGTTCCGCTCCTGCCTCGGCGTGATGCGGCTCGGAAAGACGTACGGCCCAGACCGCCTCGAAGCCGCCTGCGCGCGAGCGGTGACGCTCGGCTCGTACTCCTACACCAGCATCGACGCCATCCTCAAGAAGGGCCTCGACCAGCGACCCCTCGAACGCCCCGCCGCCGCCAGCACGCTCAAGACGCGGCACGAGAACATCCGCGGCGGCGACTACTACACCACCGCCACCGCCACGACGACGCCCACCCCCACGCACGCCGACGACGACCGGAGCCCCACATGCTGACGCACCCCACGCTCGAAAAGCTCAAGACACTCCAACTCCGCGGCATGAGCGCCGCACTCGAAGACCAACTCCGCACCCCCGAGATCGAAAGCCTCACCTTCGAAGAGCGACTCGGCCTCCTCATCGACCGCGAAGAGACCACCCGCGCCGACCGCCGCGTCAAGACCCGCCTCACGCACGCCAAACTCCGCGAGAGCGCCAGCCTCGAAGACATCGACCACCACGCGAGACGCAACCTCGACAAGAGCCTCCTCCTCGACCTCGCCAGCTGCACCTGGATCGCCAAACACCACAACCTCGTCATCACCGGCGCCACCGGCGTCGGCAAGACCTACATCGCCTGCGCGCTCGCCCAACAAGCCTGCCGACACGGCTACAAAGCCCTCTACACCCGACTCCCCAGGCTCCTCCACGACCTCGAGATCACCAAAGGCGACGGCCGCTACCGCCAACAACTCGCCGCCCTCCAACGCCACGACCTCCTCCTCATCGACGACTGGGGCACCATGCCACTCACCGACGGCAACCGCCGCGACCTCCTCGAAATCCTCGACGACCGCTACCAGAACCGCAGCACCCTCATCACCAGCCAACTCCCCAAAGACACCTGGCACGACTACCTCGCCGACCCCACCCTCGCCGACGCCATCCTCGACCGCTTCATCCACAACGCCCACACCCTCGACCTACGAGGCGACAGCATGCGCAAAACCAAGAACCGATTGACAAGCACCACCACAAAGAACGAAGCTTGACCCACCCCGCCTGACCCCCCAGGGGAGGGTGGCCGCTTTCGAGCGGAACGAACGGCCGGATAACTTCGGAATCACCGGCCGGGATCGATCGGAACCACCGGCCGAATACGTCGGAATACCCACTGGTTCCCGTACGCGGGGTCGACGGTACCGTCGAGATCGATGGTGATGCGCTTGACGCGCTTCCCCACGCGCTGGCGGTGCGCGGCGATGACGGTGTCGGCGATCGCTTCGGCGCCTCTAATCAGGCTGCGCAGCGCGTGCCGGTTCTCGAAGCGCGACAGCGTCGGCTGCGACCCGAGTGGCGGTCCAGCGAACGGATCGCGACCCAGCAGCAGCCGTTGGGTGGGGTCGAACCGCAAGCGAGCGGCGTCGTTGCCGTCTTCGTACCCGCAGGCGATGGCGTACACGCGTTGCCGCACCAGGTCCAACTGCGGGTGCTGCACTCGGGTTGCGTCCCGAGCGTCGGGCAGGGCGGCGGCCAGCGCCAAGGTGATGCCGAGGCGGTCGTCGAGCAAACGCAAGAGCACGGCGCCCGCGTCGCTGCTGCTGCGTGGCTGATCGAAGCGCGCCACGAGCGGCTTCGTGAACGAACGATCGAACAGAACCTCAGTGGTCGTGCTAAACTCCCTCACCAGAAGGCCTCCAAGTGTCAGAAATAGCGTTCAGCACACTATTTCTACCACACTGAAGGCCTTCTTGCTTTGGGGCTGATGAGTAATCCCGGTTAGCACCGTGCAGTTCGATCGCGAGCGCGACCAGCACCTGATCGCCGCGGTGCTGGGACCCGGCAACGCCAGCCCCCGCGCCGGCGCGATCAGCGTGCTGCGGCGGTTGCTGCCGCGCTTGCGGCGAGCGTTCCCGAAAGCGCGCTTGCGCGTGCGGCTCGACGGCGGTTTCGCCGCACCCGACGTCCTCGCGTTCCTCGAG
>JACCWH010000038.1 GCA_013697735.1 Trueperaceae bacterium
GCCTCCGTCGCGGCCGCGGCGACCTCCTGGTAGCTCGCCGGCTTCTGCACCACGCGCAGGCTCCAAAGCGACGCCAAGCGCTTCGCCACTGCTTCGGAGTCGAGCACGGAGAGGGCGATCACCGGGATCGGTGAGCGACTGTTGTTCATGTAGGCGATGAGTGAGAATGCGTCACCCACGGGCATGGCTAGATCGGTCACGACCACGTCGATGGCGCGGTGCTCCAAGAGGCCGATCGCTTCACGGCCGCTGTTCGCCACGACCACCTCGATCGCACCCATGGCCTTCTTGAGCCCGTACTGCAGCATGTGCCTCGTGCCCGGATCGTCATCGACCAGGAGCACGGTCCGTCGATTGCTCACGGCAGGCTACTCCGCTTCTGCATGCGTGCCTACGATGACGCATTCGGGACTCCGCCACGATGAAGTACCGCACGTCGCCTTCCGCCCCGCGACGGACCGGTACGGCCCGCTACCGGCTACTCGCTCCGGGCGAGTGACGGTCGCTCGTCGTCGTAGAGCAGGCGGTACGTTTCGAGATTCACCATCACGCGCTGGAGGTATTCGCGCGTCTCGAGCGCGTCGATGAAGCGGTAGAAGTCGTCCTTGTCGCCGGCGATGTCGTCGCTCTCCACGAGACGGCGTATATAGCCTTGGCCACGGTTGTAGGAGGTGACGATCAGCTCCAGGTCGTCGTCGTGATAGTTGCTCAACCACCGTAGGTAGTGCACGCCGTACCGGACGTTGGCGTCGACGTTCCAGGGATCGTCCGGCGATTCGCGGAGCAGCTCGGCGATCCAATTCCAAGTCGAGGGGATCACCTGCATCAAGCCCTGGGCGTTGGAGTGCGAGAGCGCCACGGGCGAGAAGGCGGATTCCTGGCGCATGATCGACCAGACGAGCGCCGGCTCGATGTCGTAGAGCACTGCGAAGCGCTCGACGCTGGCGCCATAGGCGCGAGGATAGGCGAGGCGCCATAGGCGCTCGTCGTGCATTCCCGCGTTGATGAGGGCCACCGCCGCACGCTGACTCTGTCGGTACTCACCGTAGAGGCGTTGCAGCGTCTCCGCGATCGTGACGGTGACCGCCGGATCTTCCGCGGCGCGCAGCGCGAAGAGGAGCTCACCGACGGCGGCGTCGCGATCCTGCACGATCGCCAGGCTGCGGGCGAGCTTGATCGCGTCGACCTCGTCGACGTCAGGGAGCTCGCTCCCGCTCGGTACGCGCACGGCTTTCCCCAGGAGCAGGCCGAAATACGTGCCCGCAGGCACGAGGTCGTGCGCGATGGCGGCGCGCGCGTCGTCGCCGAGGCGTCGGGCGAGCACGAGCGCCCGGTAGGCTGCGTCGTCCGCATATGTTGCGTCGCCCCGGCGAGCGAGCTGCAGGTAGGCATCGACCGCCTCGCCATAGCGGCCACGGGCCTCGAGCCACGAGGTGGCCAACCACATCTGTGATGGCACGCCGGTGGCGAGTAGGAATTCGACCCCGCGATCGATCCGTCCCGTTCGCCCTGCGACGAGCCCTCGACCGTAGCTGCCGCGACCGTCGGGGAGCGCCGCGAACGCCTCGTCGGCGGCGTCCCAACGCTCGAGCGAGAAGAGCGACCACGCCTCCCCCTCGAGGGCGGCGAGGTGTCCGGGAACCTCTGCCGACCAGCGCCGGAAGGCGTCGAGCGCTCGCTCGTGATTCCCGAGGGCGCGCTGGGCGGGTCCTTCGATCGACGGCGCCGCTCGCCCGTCGAGCGCGTCGAGCGCACGCCGGTGCTGATTCGCGCCGAAGTAGATGTTGGCGAGGCGGTAGGGGTCGCGTTCGAGACGAGCGACCGCAGCCAGGGCCTCGGCGTGCGGAAGCGCCTCGAGGTACGCCTGAAGCGCCCGATCCGGCCGTTCGGCCGCCTCCGCGACGCGGCCGACCTCGACCAGGAGGCTGCGCCGCTGGACGCGTTCGAGCGGATCCTCGACACGGAGCTCGAGCACCCGCTCGTAGTGGTCGAGTCGGTGGCGCGGATCGAGCGTCGGCAGCTCGGCGAGCATGCGCGCTGCGCGATAGGCGAGGTACGAATCATCGGCGAAGGCGATGGCGCTGATCGTGTCGAGATCGCCCACCTGGAGCGCGTCGCGGTACGCGGCGTAGGCGAGCAGCGGCTCGGACCGGTACGGGTCGACGAGGCTCACGTGGACTGGCGGCGAGGGGATGCGCACGCGCGGGTTCGCCCAGAAGGCGACCGCAGCGGTGGACAGTACGGCGACGAGGGCGAGCGCGATGAAGAGTGGGGCGCGGACGGGCATCACGAACGAGTCTACGACGGGCCGCTGAACGCAACCTGAGAGGTGCGTTCGCCGGGATACCTACAGGGTGAAAGTGAACTCTTGAAAAAGGCTGGCCTCGCTCGTGAGGGCATGTACGTCGGACACGCGCGGGCGCCGCTGGAACGCTTCTCACACGCTACACATGATGGGCATTGTGGTACCCTCACGCTGTCAATGAGGCGATCGGGTACGTGAGCGGCATCGGCGCCTCTCGCAGAGCGCGTATTCGACGCGCCGTGCTTCCGATGCCTGCGCCCCCTGGTCGTGCCGCGCTAGTCGGCAGCTGTGGCGGGGACTGCCGTATTCGAGCCTGCCGTGTTCGAGCCTCGCGCGCGCCGGTCTCGTAGCCCAAACGCCGCTGATGCGGCGCCACGAAAGTGTTGGTGTTCTCCATATGATCCACGTCGACGACCTCACGAAGATCTTCGGCCCGAATCCCGACGCGGCCCTCTGCATGCTCGATGACGGCCACGGCAAGGACGCGATTCGAGAGGCGACCGGGCACGTGCTGGGGGTGAATGGCGCCTCGTTCGAGCTCGAACGGGGCGAGTTCTTCGTGATCATGGGCCTCTCCGGGAGCGGCAAGTCGACGCTCCTGCGCTGCCTCAACCGACTCGTTCCGTTCACCCGAGGCCGCGTGCTGGTTGGTCCGGCGGGGGAGCAGGTCGACGTCGGTACCGCCAGCGCCCGGGAGCTGCGCGAGATCCGCACGCGCCGCATGAGTATGGTCTTCCAGCGGTTCGGACTCCTTCCCCATCGTTCCGTGCGAGACAACGTGGCGTACGGGCTCGAGATCCAGGGCGTGGCGCGGAGCGAGCGCGAGGCACGATCCGAGGAGGTGCTCGAGATGGTCGGGCTCGGCGGCTGGGGTCCGAGCCGCACCTCCGAGCTCTCGGGCGGCATGCAGCAGCGCGTCGGCCTCGCGCGAGCGATCGCCACGGACGCTGAAGTGCTCCTGATGGACGAGCCGTTCAGCGCGCTCGATCCGCTCATCAAGATGCAGATGCAAGACGAGATGATCAGACTGCAACGCCAACTCGGGCGCACGATCGTGTTCATCACCCACGATCTCGACGAGGCGCTCCGACTCGGCGATCGAATCGCCATCATGGACGACGGCACCATCGTCCAGATCGGTTCGCCCGAACGCATCATCACCGAACCCGGCACCGCGTACGTGGCTGATTTCGTCGAGCATGCCGACCCCACGCACGTGATCACCGCACGCACGGTGGCGGTCGATCTCGACCACGAGCGCGTCGGAGTGGCGCGTCGCGTGGGTGACGTGACGTTCCACTCCCACGTGGCGCAATCCGACGTCGAGATCGGCGTCGACCGTGACGGGCGCGTGGTCGAGGTCGTCGCCGATGGTGCGCGCGCACGCATCGAGGCACTCGACCGGGTGCTCGAGGAGGATGCGCCGGCGTTCCGCTACCGCGACCGCGCCGTGTGGGTGCGGGGCGACGCCACGCTGCGGCGCCTCCTCGACGCTCGAACCTACGTCAATCTCCCGGTGATCGTGCAGGACGAGGATGGGCGTCTGATCGGCCTCGTTACCGAGCGCGAACTGATCCACGGCATCGTGGAGAAGCGAGGCCACGGTGTTCGTTCACCGGCCGCGTCGGCGTCGGCGTCCGCTCCTCGGCCACTCGACGTCGCGTCGGTCGAGCCACACGCGATCGGACGTCACGCGTGAACGCCTTCCTCACCACGGCGATCTTCGATCCGATCCGCATTCCGCTCGACCGCTGGATCGCCGACTTCGTCAATTGGCTGTCGTTCAATTATCGGCCGACGTTCCAGGCGATGAAGCGTCCGATCGAGGTGATCTTGCAGGGTGTCGACGGCCTGCTCCAGGCGACGCCGCCGATCGTGTTCATCGCCCTCCTGGCGTTGCTCGCCTGGCGCGTCGCCGGCCCGAAGGTCGGCCTCTTCACGGTGGTTGCGATGACACTCGTGGGCATGATGGGGCTCTGGACCCAGACGATGACGACCCTCTCGATGGTGCTCGCAGCAGTGCTCGTGTGCGTCGTGATCGGCGTCCCCGTGGGTATCCTCGCCGCGCGGAGCGACCGATTCGCTGCGGGATTGCGCCCGGTACTCGACGTGATGCAGACGACCCCGGCCTTCGTCTACCTGGTACCGGTCGTGATGCTCTTCTCGATCGGAACCGTCGCGGGCGTGATCGCCACGATCATCTTCGCGCTCCCGCCCCTGGTTCGACTCACGAACCTCGGCATTCGTGGTGTTCCGGATGACGTCGTCGAGGCGGCCGAGGCGTTCGGTTCCTCCGAGCGCGAGATCCTCTTCAAGGTGCGCATGCCACTCGCGATGCCGACGATCATGGCGGGGGTGAACCAGACGATCATGCTCGCGCTCTCGATGGTGGTCATCGCAGCGATGATCGGCGCCGCCGGCCTCGGTGTCCCGGTGGTGGAGGGGCTGAATGCGCTGCGGATCGGCGTGGCCGGCATCGGTGGCGTGGCCATCGTGCTGCTGGCGATCGTGCTCGACCGCATCACGCAGGCGATCGGCGAGGGGGGGCGGCGAGGGCGGTCGTGACGTCGGGGCCGGTCCACGGAACCCGTTCTCACCACCGTCCAGCGAGGCGACCGGATATGCCAGCCCGCACGAGGTTCGGTAGATCATGCTAGGCTCTCACACGCGCACATTCCATGCGTGCAAGCGACTCAAGGTAGGTCTCGCGAGTCTCGTCCGCAGTCCTTGACGTCACAGCTCGGCGATACGACCGTCACGAGGACATCCGTTACATTCGAAAGGAGCACCATGCAAACGTTCAGCACGACACTCATCGCAGCGGCACTCGTTCTATCCGGAGCGATCTTCGCTCAGGATCGGCCCGGTGAAGGCGTCACCGTCTCGCCCGCCGTCGCAACCTGGGAATCGGCACGCCCCGTCGAGGCGATCTTCTCTGCGCTCCTCAGCGAGCTCGGATACGACGTCGAGCGCCCCACCTCACTCGCCAATCCGATCTTCTACCAAGCGGTCGCGCTGGGCGACGTCGACTACTGGCCGAACGGCTGGTTCCCGCTGCACAACTCGCAGCTCCCCGCCGGCTTCGAGGAGAGCGCCTCCATCATCGGCACCATCGTCGAGCGCGGTGCCATCCAGGGCTACCTCGTGAGCGCCTGGGCGGCCGAGGAGTACGACATCACCTCCCTCGACGACTTCAAGCGCCCTGAGGTCCGCGAGGCGTTCGACCGCAACAACGACGGCCGCGCCGATCTCGTCGCCTGCCCCCCGGGGTGGGGATGCGAAGAGGTCATCGAGCACCACCTCGACGTCTACGATCTGCGTGAGCACATCAACGACATCAAGGCCGCCTACACCGCGAGCTTCGCCGATGCGCTCGCCGCCCACCGTGCCGGTGAGCCGGTCCTCTACTACACGTGGACACCGAACTTCACCGTGTTCGAGCTGGTCCCGGGCGAGGACGTCGTCTGGATCAACGTTCCCGACGTGAATCCCGCGCCGGCCGAGGCCGACCTCGCCGAATTCATGGTGGTCGAGGGCCTCGAGGGCGCCGTCTCCGATCCGCTCATCATGGGCTTCGCCGCCGCCGACATCCAAGCGGTCGCGAACAACGACTTCCTCGCGGCGAACCCGCCGATCGAGCGCCTCTTCGAGCTCATCGAGATCGACCTGATCGACATCTCGGGCATGACGCTCCGGTTCATCGAGGGCGAAGACACCGACGAGGCCGTGGCAGCCATGGCGCAGGAGTGGATCGTCGAGAACCGCACCGTCGTCGACTCCTGGCTCGCTGAGGCCCGCGCCGCCGCCAACTGATCCTGCTCCTCGGTGCGGTCGATTCCGGCCGCACGCCCCACAGGAGCAGCCCGACACGATGCGCGCAGGGCGCGCCGCCGGCCGATGCCGCGGCGCGCCCTGCCATGCACTTGAGTCCCGTCCTCACTCGGGAGCGAGTATAGTGTCCGGCACAACCAGGCAGTTCGGGCGGCTTGCCTCATCCCGGGGCAGGCCGCTTTCCGGCAGACCGGTGTCCGCACCACGCCGGATCACGCCAAGCCGGATCGAGATGGAGGAGCGACGTGGCACGCACGGTGAGACTGACGCAAGAGGGGCACGACCGCCTCACGGTGACGCTGGCGCAGGAGTACGTTCGCCTCGAGGAGGCGACCAAGATCTTGCAGGAGCTCACCGGCTCGAGCGACGACTACGACGATTCGGGGCTCGAGGACGCCAAGCAGGAAAAGGCGCGGATCGAGAACCGCATCGACGATCTCGAGGACCAACTCGACCGCGCCGAGATCATCTCCGACAAGGACGCCGCCGGACGGATCGACCTCGGCTCGGTGGTCACGCTCAAGGAGCAAGACGCCGCCAAGGAGATGCGCGTCCAGGTGGTGGCGCCGGTCGAGGCCGGCGTGCTAGAAGGCGAGGTGCCGCGCGTCTCCGACGAGTCGCCCCTTGGCAAGGCCCTCATCGGCCACGCTGCCGGGGACACGGTGACGGTGACGCTCGGTGACCGGACGAAGCGCTACGAGGTGGTCTCGATCGCTTGAGGCGCGCCGTCGACGGTGACGTCGACGGGAGTCGCTGATCCATCGCTGGCGGTGCGCACGGCGTCGAATGCCCGAGTACACTGGTCGCCATGTCCCAGAAATCGCTGCACGAGCAGCGCGAGCAGCGGTTGCGCAACCTCGAGAGCCTCACCGAACGCGGCTTCGATCCCTATCCGTACGGGTACCTCGCCTCGGCGACGGCCGCGTCGCTGCATGAGGCGCACGCGCACGCCGAGCCGGGCGAAGCGTGGCCCGACGAGATCGTGAGCGTCGCGGGCCGCCTCATGACGATGCGTGGGATGGGGAAGGTCACGTTCGCGACGCTCCGCGACGCCAGCGGCGACGTCCAGGTCTTCTGGCAGCGCGACCGCCTCGGCGACTCGTACGGCGGCGTGAAGAAGCTCGATCTCGGCGATTGGGTCGAAGTGAAGGGGCACGCGTTCGTCACGAGGACGGGCGAACTCACCGTCGAGGTGCACGAATGGCGGCCGCTCGTCAAGTCGCTGCGGCCGCTGCCCGACAAGTTCCACGGCCTCGCCGACAAGGAATCGCGCTACCGTCAGCGCTCGCTCGACCTCATCGTGAACCCGGAGGTCCGGCGCGCCTTCACGCTCCGCAGCCGAGCGATCTCGTTCATCCGCCGCTACCTCGACGGCCTCGGCTTCCTGGAGGTCGAGACGCCCGTGCTCCAGGCCGTCCCCGGCGGCGCCGACGCGCGGCCGTTCATGACGCACCACAATGCGCTCGATCACGACTTCCACCTCCGCATCAGCCTCGAGCTCTACCTCAAGCGCCTCGTGGTCGGCGGCTTCGACATGGTCTACGAGATCGGGCGGAACTTCCGCAACGAAGGGATCAGCTACAAGCACAACCCCGAATACACGATGCTCGAGCTCTACTGGGCGGGCAAGGACTACCTCGACATCCTCGCGCTCGTCGAGGACCTCTACGGCCGACTCGTGCAGGAGCTCACGGGCAGCATGCGCCTCGTGTACCAGGGACGCACGCTCGACTTCACGCCACCGTGGCCGCGTGTCGACTACACCGGCGAGCTCGCGGCGCGGACCGGCATCGACTTCGACGTCCTCGACGAACGGCGCCTCCGCACCTGGGCGGCCGAGCATCACGCTGAGCGCCTGGAGGGGACGCCGATCGCCGAGTTGCCGATGCACGCGCTGCTCGCGAAGCTCTACGACGTCCACGTCGAGCCCTTCCTCGAGGGGCCGGTGTTCGTGATGGACCACCCGGAACTGATCAGCCCCCTGGCGAAGCGGCACCGCTCACGCCCCGGGCTCGTGGAGCGCTTCGAGCCCGTCGCGGTGGGGATGGAGCTCGGCAACGCCTTCAGTGAGCTGAACGATCCGATCGATCAACGGCGCCGCTTCGAAGAGCAGGCGGCGCGACGCGAGGCAGGCGACGACGAGGCGCAGCCGATCGACGAGGAGTTCCTCGTCGCCCTCGAGTACGGCATGCCCCCTACCGGCGGCCTGGGGCTCGGCATCGACCGACTCGCCATGCTCCTCGCGGACGTGCCGTCGATACGCGACGTGATCCTCTTCCCGCTGCTGAAGCCGGAGTAGCGGATGGAGCGCACGGTGCTGCTCCGGCTCTTCGGCGCCCTCGCGAACGAAGGGGTTGCGTACGTGCTCGTCGGCGGAGTTGCCGTCAACCTCCACGGCGTGGTGCGTGCAACGGAGGACGTCGACATCTTCGTGCGCCCCAGCGACGACAACGTGGCGCGCCTCAAGGCGGCGCTCAAGGCGACGTTCGCCGACGATCCGGACATCGACGAGATCGCTGCGTGCGATCTCCGCGGTGCGTATCCCGTGATCCGCTACGTTCCCCGTGACGGCTCGCTGACGCTCGACGTGATCGCGCGGCTCGGAGCGCGGTTCGCCTTCGACGATCTCGAGGCGACGCCGCGTGATCTCGATGGCGTGCTCGTTTCGCTCGCGACGCCCCGTACCCTCCATCGCATGAAGCGCGACACCGCACGAGCGATCGACGCTCAAGACGCCGCGCGCCTCAGGAGCGCATTCGATCTCGAGGACGACGAGTGATGCCCGTCCACCGCTTCCGCGACGTGCGCGACGTACCACCCCCTCCGGCGGAGGACCCGCACGCGCCGGCGTTCCTCGACCGGGTCTTCGACCTGTGGGCGTTCGCCCGCTCGGCCGTCGTGGCGCCCCTCCATCCACCCGGTGTGCAGCGCTTCGAGTCGATCGAGGCGGCGGACGCCGCGCGCGAGGCGGCGATCTTCGCGCGCATGCGCTCGCGGCGCTCGGAACCGTGACGCCGGCCGAGCTCGCCGCACGGTTCGCCGCGCGCGCCGCTGCGGCCGACCGCGCCGGCGCGCTACCGGAGGCCGACGTCGCCGACCTGCGTGCATCGGGCTACCTCCGCCTCGCGTCCCCGGCGACGTTCGGTGGCGCGAACGCTCCGCTGCGCAGCGTGGTGGAGGCGCAGACCACGCTCGCTGCCGGTAGCGCGTCGAGCGCGCTCGTCGCCGCGATGACGCTCATGCTCACGGGCAACGCGCGCGACGTGGACGCGTGGTCCGACGAACGCGAACGCCTCTACGAGCTCGTGCGGGGCGGTGCGCTGCTCAACGCCGTTGCCAGCGAACCGGCGTTGGGGAGCCCGTCGCACGGCGGGCTCCCGGCCACGGAGCTGCGCTCCGGACGCGACCGTTGCACACTCCACGGTCACAAGACGTGGGCCACCGGCGGTGCGCACCTCACCCACCTACTCGTGCTCGCGCGCGACGGCGATAGCGCCGTGCAGGTGCTCGTGCGCAACCACGCGCCCGGCGTGCGCTGGCAGCGAACGTGGGGCGACGGCCTCAGCCTGCGCGCGAGCGACAGCCACGACGTGGCGTTCGACGGCGTCGCGGTGGAGCCGAGCGACGTGCTCCGGTTGCGTCCCGGACCGAAGGTCCGCAACGTCTGGTTCACGCTGCTCCTGGCTGCGACCTACCTCGGGAGCGCCGTCGCGGCTCGCGAAGCGCTCGTGGCCCATGCACGTGAGCGCGTGCCGAGCGCGCTCGGACACCCGATCGCCGAGCTCCCCGCGCTCCGGCGCGGCGTCGGCGAGCTCCAGGTGATGATGCACACCGCGCTCGCCACGCTCCACGACGCCGCCGCAGGCTGGGACGCGCGCCGCGACGGAGCCGACGCCGACGCCGAGATCGCCAAGGTGGTCTGCGTCGACGTCGCCACGCGCGTGACGGAGGGTGCGCTCCGCCTGGCGGGCGGCGTCGGCCTCGGCCGCGGCCTGGCGCTGGAGCGGCACTTCCGGGATGCCCGCGCCGGATTCGCCCACCCCCCCGGCGTCGACGCCGTCTACGAGCGACAGGCGGCGCTGTTGTTCGACGGCCCCACCCCCTGAGGCGCGGCCGGTGGCCCGGCGGGGTGCGCCCGAGCCCTCGGTTCTGGTGATCAGAGAATCGCCAGCAGTCGCCGCAGGTCGCCCTGGGCCGCCCTCGCCCCGCTCACCGATCGTCTTCCATCGCCGCCATCACGAACTCGGTGATCTCGCGCACGGTAGCGCGATCGAAGGCGAAGCGGGCGCCTGCGGCCTCGAACGCCTGGTCGAGGGGCACGGTGCCGCCGAGCGAGAGGGCACGCTTGTAGGCGGCGAGTGCGGCGGCATGATCGTCGCGGGCGTTTCGCCAGACCTGCATCGCCCCGAGGTAGGCGAGGCCGTACTCGAGGTAGTAGAACGGAAATGCGAAGAGGTGGATGATGTGCCACCCTTTCGCCCGTGACGCTTCGAGGCCGGTCCAGTCGGTGCCGCTGCCGAGCTCATCGGTAACGGTGATCCAGGCGGCGTCGATGTCGGCGATCGTGAGGGTGTCGGCGTCCTGCGTGTAGATGAAGTGCTGGATGGCGTCGACCGAGCAGGCGCTCACCAAGACCGACAGCGCGCGCTCGAGCAGCGTGCGCCGGGAGCGACGCGCTTCGTCGACGCTGTAGAAGCCTCCGTGCTCTCGCGTGAGGTATGGGAGCGTGAGCAGCTCCATCGCCTCCGAGGCGAGCTCGTTGAGCTCCGGCCGGTTGGTGTCGTGCTCGAGCAGCGGCCACCGCTCCTCCACCGCCATCGAGTGGAACGCGTGCCCAGCCTCGTGCCGCATGGTGACGAGGTCGTCGTCGGTGCCGATGGCGCTCATGTAGACATACGGCGAGCGCGAGCGCGGGAAGTAGCTCTGGTAGCCGAGACCGGGAACCTTGTTCGGTCGCGGTTCGAGGTCCATCCAGCCGTCGCGAAGGCGTCCGAACCACGCGCCGAGCTGCGGGTCGACGGTGTCGAACATGCGCTGGAGACCGGCTTCGAGTTCGGCCACGTTCGTGAACGGACGCAGCGGTTCCTCACCTTCCGGATCGACGAAGCGGTCCCACGGGCGCACGCGCTCGATGCCGAGGAGCTGCCGGCGGCGCTCCGTGAGCTCGCGAATGCGCGGCGTCACCTCGGCGGCGACGCTCTCGTGGAGGGTGAGCGCATCGTCGGGTGTGTATTCGCGGCGGTGACGGGCGCGCCACGTCATCTCCCGGAAGTCCTCGAAGCCGGCGTTGCGCGCCTTACGGTGCCGCAACCGCACCAGATCGAGGAAGATCTCGTCGAGCTCCGGGCGGACACGAGCGAGCGCGGCGTCGTGCGCTCGCCACGCGCGCTCGCGGAGGTCACGGTCGCGCTCGATGAGCTTCGCCTGGGCCTCCGTGGACGTGATCGTCTCGCCGTCGAGCTCCACGCGCACGGAGCCCGTCAGCTCGCCGTAGCGCTGCTGGAGTTCCTGCTCCTGCGTCTCGAGCGCCACGTTGTCGGGATGGAAGACCGCCAGCTCGTCCTGAAGGTCGAGCCAGGAGACGCGTAGGTCGTCGGGGGGCTCGAAGTCGCGCACGGCGGCGAGTTTCATGTTGAGTTCGTGGTCGGCCACGGAGACGTGCGGAATCGTGTCGCGTACGAACGCGAGGTAGGCTGCCTTCGCGGCTTCGTCGGCGGTGTCTTCGTCCTTCGCGCGGTTGAGCGTGGCGTAGGTTTCGCCGACGTCGCGCTGGAGATCGTCGCGCTGCGCGAGCCAGGCGGCGACGCCATCGGGACGTAGGTCGGCCTCGAGGAGTGCTCGTACGCGCGGTTCGTACTCGGTCCAGGTGGTCATGACCCAGGATACGTGCTGATCGCCGTGGCCAACGGGGACAGCTCCCATGCAGCTTCGGGGTCTCCTGGCACTCGCCCCGCACGCCGCATACCATCTCGGCGCCATTCGTCAGGTGGCACGGCAGGTGGCACGGTAGGTGGGGGAGGTGTGAGCTCGGTGTGCGCAAGGTGGCCGGGGGGCGAGGCCGTACCGACCAGAATGGAGCGTGGTTCGAATCGTCGCCGTGCTCGCCATGCTCTCGGTTCCAGTCGTCTCGTATGCGGGCGTCTTCGCCGTCGATTCTCGTTTCACGAGCGGCGGCGTCGTGTACGAGCGGTACACGAACGAACGCTTCGGTTTCCAGCTCGACTATCCGGTCGACGTGCTGCGACCGCAGCCGCCGTCCGAAACCGGCGACGGCCGCACCTTCCTCTCCGATGATGGCGTCGTACAGCTCCTGGCGTGGGGAGCGAACCTCGTCTCCGGCGTGGATGGGGAACCGGGAACGCCGACCGTGCGCGATTGGTACGAGGCCGAGCTGGCGGCTGCCGCCAGCCCGACGTACTTCGTGCTCCGCGAGAACGAGGGCTGGTTCGTGATCAGCGGTGTGGCCGACGGCGACATCTACTACCGCAAGAGCATCGCGGCCCCGGATGGCTGTGGCTTCCTCACCTTCGTGCTGCGGTACCCCGCGTCACGTGCCGACACGTTCGATCCCGTGGCCACGGTGGTGTCGCACTCGTTCGCCTGCGAGCGCTGACGAACGCTCGACGTGCGTACCGGGGTCTCCCGCCATTGCGGCAACGGAACCGTCGTGGATCGGTCGAGGCGAACGGCGCGTTACAGCTGCACCTCGAACGGTTCGCCGCCGTAGACGCGCACATGGATGCGCTCGTCGTCGAGCTCCAGGAGCGCGTGCGAGCCCGCCGCCTGGCCGTCCGACCCGCGCGCGACGAGCGACTGGACGCTGAGGTACGGGACACCCCGTACGCGCGACAGGTTGTTCCAGTGAGCATGGCCATTGAGGGCGAGGCGAACGATGCCCGCTCGCTCGATGATGCGGCGAGCCTCCTCGTGCGCGTCAGGATGGGCGTGAGCGGCGAAGTCGACCTCGAAGAGGGGGTTGCCCACGAGCGGCGCGCCGTCGAGCGGCTGGTGGCTGAAGAGGATCGTCGGGAGCGACGTGGCGGCGAGGTCGGCCTCGAGCCATGCGAGCGTCGCCGGTGCCAGTGCACCAGCGATGCTGCCGTCGAACGTGTCGAGGAAGCTCAGGTGCCAGCCCTCGACGTCGATGCTGCGGTTCGCGAGCGTGCCGCCGAGGACTCCCGACTGCAGCTCGACTGGAAGCAGGTCGTGGTTTCCGCGAAGGTGCTCGGTCGGTAGACTCGTCGCGCGGAAGAGGTCGGCGACCGTTCGGAGTCGCGCCTCGTCGTCGCCGGGCGCGACGTCGTTCAGGCGGTCACCCAAATCGACGAGGATCGTCGCGCCGAGGGCCTCGAGGTGCTCGAGTGCCGCAGCGAGCAGCGCCGGAGCGGCGGTTCCACCGACCCAGGCGAGATCGGGACCGGAGTGGATGTCGGTGACGATGCCGATGGCGAGGGGCATGGGCCATTCTGCACCGGGCGCGGGGTGGGCGCAGCGCCCGATGCACTCGACATCGCATCGCACGATGGGGCTCGATCGTCCGCTTGGATCTGCTAGCGTCCATGGGTGCTCATCGCCTTGGGGTTCCTGGTCGGTCTGGCAGCCGTGGTCGCGGGCGCGGAGCTGCTCGTGCGGGGTGCGAGCCGCGCGGCGGCGGCGCTCGGCATCTCGCCGCTCGTGATCGGCTTGACCGTCGTCGCATACGGTACGAGTGCGCCGGAGCTTGCCGTGAGCCTGAGTGCGAGCGCCTCGGGGCGCCCTGATCTGGCGGTCGCCAACGTGGTCGGGAGCAACGTGTTCAACGTCTTGGCGATCGTCGGGCTGTGCGCGGTGGTGGCGCCGGTCGCGGCGCGCGCGCGCGTCGTGCGGCGCGAGATCCCGGTGATGGTCGTGGTGACGCTCGCCTTCGTCGCCCTCGCGGCCGACGGTGCCGTGACTCGGCTCGATGGGGTCCTCCTCCTGGTCGGCATGGTGGTGCTTGCTTGGTTCACGCTGCGGAGCGAGCGGACGGAGGCTCCGGCCGCCTCGTCGAGCCCCGCGCCGACGAACCTCGCTCTCGACGCAGCACTCGTGCTCGCCGGGCTGGTGCTCCTGGTGGCTGGCGCGCGCTGGCTCGTCGGCGCCGCGACGGCGACAGCGGCGGCGCTCGGCGTGAGCGAACTCGTGATCGGACTCACGGTCGTGGCCGCCGGGACGTCGGTGCCCGAGTTGGCGACGTCGCTCGTCGCCGTACTGCGCGGCCAACGCGACATCGCCATCGGCAACATCGTGGGATCGAATCTCTTCAACGTGCTGGGCATCCTGGGGATCTCGGCGCTGGCGGCCCCCGGCGGGTTGCGGGTGGTCGAGCAGGTATTGGCGCTCGACGCGTGGGTCATGCTCGGCGCGGCCGCCATCTTGCTGCCGATGGCGATCACGGGCGCGGCCGTCGTGCGCTGGGAGGGTGTCGTGCTGCTCGTCGGCTACGTCGCCTACACCGCCGTCGTGGTGGCCGTCGCAACGGGCGCGATAGCGGTGCCGGCGGCGTGGACCGTGACGCTCGCGGTGGCCCTGCCGGTGCTGCTGGTGGCCGGCGGAGCCTGGCGCCAGCAGCAGGCCGCGCGTTGACGCGGCGGGAGCGGCGACCCCCGCTGGATCACGGCGACGACACCAACGCCACTCCCACCCCCTCGCGAGCGGCAGCCTCCATACTGGACACCTGATGACGCACGAGCGGACGGACGCGACGCTCCTACGCGCTCGCGAGGGCTTCGAGCGCCGCGCCTGGAGCGAGACCGTGGCGGCACTGTCCGAAGCCGCCGCTCGAACGGCGCTGGCACCGCACGATCTCGAGCGACTTGCGGTAGCCGCGTACATGTCGGGTCGAGACGACGTCGCGACCGCCGCTATGGCACTTGCCCACGACGGCTACCTCGCCGGCGAGGAGATGCGCCGCGCATCGCGGAGCGCGTTCTGGCTCGCGCTATGGCGCCTCGAGCGCGGTGAACGCGCCCATGCGAGCGGTTGGCTGGCGCTCGCGGAGCGCGCGGTGCAATCCGCACCGGCCGAGTGTGCCGAGCGGGGCCTCCTGGTCGTGCCGGTCGCGCTCCGGGCTGTGGCCGACGGAGACGTCGTCGGTGCACTCGCCCTCTTCGACGAGATGGCTCGGATCGGCAGCCGGTGCGGCGACGTCGACGTCGTCGCACTCGCGCGCCAGGGGCAGGGGCGGGCGCTGCTGCACTTGGGGGAGGTCACCCGCGGCCTCACCCACCTCGATGAGGCGATGCTCGCCGCCACGCACGAGCGGGCCTCACCGATGGCGGTGGGCGTCGTCTACTGCAGCGTGCTCGATGCCTGCCGAGAGATCGGCGACGTGCGCCGTGCCCGGGAATGGACGCACGCGCTCTCGGACTGGTGCGAGGGGCAACCCGATCTCGTCCCGTATCGCGGTCAGTGCATGGTGCACCGAGCCGAGCTGCTGCGGCTATCGGGCGCGTGGCCCGAGGCGTTACAGGAGTCGGACCGCGCCTGTGACTGGCTCGTCGGGCCACCGTCGAGACCGGGTCTCGCGAGCGCCCACTACGTACGCGGCGAGGTGCTGAGATCGATGGGTCGCCTCGACGAGGCGGAAGCGAGCTACGATCGCGCACGCGATCGAGGTGTATCCGCGCAGCCGGGCATCGCACTGCTCCACGCGGCGCAGGGGAGGACGTCGGCGGCGGCGCGCGAGCTCGACCACGAGCTCCGCGCGGCGCACGGACCCGTCGCTCGCGCCCGCCTCCTACCCGCGTGCGTCGACACCGCGCTGGCCGCGGGTGACGTCGCCGGCGGACGCGCTGCGGCGGAGGAACTCGCCGGAATCGCACGGGCGTTCGACACACCGTATCTGCAGGCGCTCGCGTGCCGTGCGGAGGGCGCAGTCGCGCTCGCTGCGGGTGACGGCGCCGAAGCGCTCACTGCACTTCGCGGCGCGCTCGCCGCATTCGGATCGCTCGACATCTCGTTCGACGTGGCCCTCACGCGCCTGCTCGAAGCGCGGGCGCACCGCCTCCTCCACGACGCCGAGTCGGCGGGCGAGGCGCAGCGTGCGGCGCAGCGAACGTTCGAGCGGTTGGGCGTGGCGGGGGGCGCGGCTGGTGTCGTGGGTGACCGGGCGGCCGTCCGCGGCCTCACATCGCGCGAGATCGAAGTGCTCGGGCTCGTTGCCACCGGTGCGTCGAACAAGGCGGTCGGCGCTCGTCTCGGCATTCGCGATCGCACGGTCGAGCGACACCTCACCAACCTCTTCGCGAAGCTCGGCGTCGCGTCGCGTACCGCGGCGACCGCCTACGCCTTCCGGCACGGGCTGATCGGAGGCGAGGCCGATCCAGAGCATGACGGTACCGAGATGGGTGGAACCACGTAGTCCGAGGGCTCTCCGGTCTACGCGAGAGCCCGGATGCGCTCACCGCCCGGGCGCCGCTACGCTCGCAGCCGAGCGCACGGCACCCCCCACGCGCTGGAGGTCGACCATGACGACTGCGGCGATGCACCACAGCGAGCGCCACCATCTCGAGTCCCACCAAGTCGAGTCCCACCACGACCACGCGGAGACGCGGCCCACGGAGACCCGCCACGTCGAGACCCTCGTGATCGGCGCGGGCCAGGCCGGTCTCACCGTCGGCTACGAACTCGCGCGTCGTGGCCGATCGTGCACGATCGTCGACGGGTCCGAGCGGGTGGGTGACCCGTGGCGCCAGCGCTGGTCGTCGCTGCGCCTCTTCACGCCCGCGCGCTACGACGCCCTGCCAGGGATGCCCTTCCCGTCACCGCCCCACACCTTCCCGACGAAGGACGAGATGGCCGACTACCTCGAGGCCTACGCGCGCCGTTTCGAGCTACCGCTCCGGCTCGAGGAGCGCATCCTCCGGCTCACACGCGCGGGTGATCACTTCGTCGCGACGAGCGCCACCACGCGCTACGTGGCCGAACGGGTGGTGGTGGCCATGGCGGGATACCAGACGCCGAAGATCCCGCCTTTCGCCGCCGAACTCCATGCCGACATAGTGCAGCTGCACTCGAAGGACTATCGCGATCCCACGCAACTGCGACCCGGTCCCGTGCTCCTGGTCGGGGCCGGTAACTCCGGCGCCGAGATCGCGCTCGACGTCGTGGCCGCCGACCACCAGACGTTCCTCGCGGGTCGAGGCACCGGCCACATCCCGTTCGACATCGACGGCGCGCTGGCGCGACACCTGCTCGTGCCATTGCTGCTGCGCGGTGTCTTCCATCGCGTGCTCACGACCGCCACGCCGTTCGGCCGCGCCGCGCGGCCGACGTTCCTGACGAAGGGCGGACCACTCGTGCGGCTCAAGCCGCGCGACCTGGTCGCCGCGGGCGTGCAGCGCCTCCCGAAGGTCGCGGGCGTTCGCGACGACGCACCCCTCCTCGAGGATGGTCGCGTGCTCGAGGTCGCGAACGTGATCTGGTGCACGGGCTTCCACGCCGGCTTCGATTGGATCGACCTGCCGGTCCTCGACGAGACCGGCAGGCCCCGGCACCGCCGTGGTGCGGCGCTCGACGCCCCTGGCCTGTGGTTCGTGGGGTTGCCGTTCCTGTACGCGGCGTCGTCGACGATGGTGCACGGTGTGGTGCGCGACGCGTGCTACGCGGTGGGACAGATGGAAGCAGGCTCTGCGAGGCGCGCTTCTGGTGTACCGGCTACTCCCCCTGGCCCAGCGAATAGCCAGGCACGCCATCAAAGTCGTAGAGCCCCTCGGTCTTGACGACGTCGAAGCCGGCGCCGTGGACGGCGCCGAGGAGCCGGAGCACGGCGTCGAAGTCGGTGACGGCGCCCCCTTCGGGGCGGAAGCGACAACGCCAGTGGTCGGTGCGGAACGTTTCCGGGAAACCATCCGGGTAGACCTTGACGCCGCGATTGGTGATCATCGCGAGCTTCCAGTCGACGGCGCCGGCGGCGCGCTCGACGGCCTGGCCCAAGACGCCGGCGTCGCGACCCGCCTCGGTCCAGTCCAAGAAGACGTCGATGCCGCGCAGCTCCTTGCGCTCTTGCGGCGGGTCGGCGAGCTCGATGCGCAGGTCGTGGTGCCGGTAGTGGACGGGCGCGAGGTGCTTCGGATTCGTGCCGATGCGGTCGATCACGGCGTCAGCGAAGCCGTCGGTACCGACGCGTTCGATGCTGCTGCCGGCGCGGTAGAGGTCACCCGTGTGGCAGCCGTCCTCGAGGGTTCGGAGCCAGGCGTTGCCGATCCGCTCGGCGACCTCGACCTGCCCGACGTGCACCAGCAACTGCACCGCGGCGAGCAGCATGCCCGAGGGGTTCGCGATCCCCTGCCCGGCGATGTCGGGCGCGCTGCCGTGCACGGCCTCGAACATCGCGACACCGTCGCCTACGTTCGCGGAACCGCCGAGGCCGACCGATCCGGCGATCTGGGAGGCGATGTCGGAGAGGATGTCGCCGTAGAGGTTGAGCGTGACGATCACGTCGAACGTGTCGGGCCGGTCGGCGAGCTTGGCGGCGCCGATGTCGATGATGAGATGGTCGGCCTCGATGTCGGGGTACTCCTGCGCGACCGCGTCGAAGGTCTTGTGGAAGAGGCCGTCGGTCAACTTCATGATGTTGTCTTTGGTCATGCACGTGACGCGGCGCCGGCCGTAGGCGCGGGCGTACTCGAAGGCGAAGCGGACGATGCGCTCGCTGCCCGGGCGGCTGATGAGCTTCAGCGACTGCGTGACTTCGCGTGTCTGCCGGTGCTCGATGCCGGCGTAGAGGTCCTCTTCGTTCTCGCGCACGATCACGAGATTCATCTCGTCGTGCCGAGTCTGCACGTAGGGGCCGTACGACTTCGTCTCGCGGACGTTCGCGAAGAGCCCCAGGCTCTTGCGGAGCGTGACGTTGACGCTCTTGTAGCCACCGCCCTGCGGCGTGGTGATCGGACCCTTGAGCAGGAGCCGGTGGCGCCGTAGGAGGTCCCAGGCGTCGTCGGAGACGCCCGTGGCGACGCCAGCCTCATACGCCTGCTGACCGATGACGACCGGGTGCCATTCGATGCTCGCGCCGGCGGCCTCGAGGATGCGGAGCGTGGCGCGGGTGATTTCAGGGCCGATGCCGTCGCCTTCGGCGACGCCCACGGGGGTGGCGGAGTCCGGGTTCATTCGTCCAGGGTACGCCGGGGTCGGTGCGGGGGGTCGAGCGGCGCGACTCGCTGGGGGCGGCGAGCCTACGCAGCCGGCGTCCGCGCCACCACCTCGATCGTCAGTTCGGCCGCGCCGCGCAGCGTATTTGCCACAATGCAGCCGCGCTCCGCGATGGTGACGAGCCGCTCGAACGCGGCGACGTCGCTCGCGGCGGCCGTCACCGTCATCGCGATCGTCGAGAAGCGGCTGGGGTGCTCCTCGAGCGTACCGACGATCGTCGTCTCGACGTCGCGCACGTCGGCGTCGCGCGACGCGATCGCGGCGAAGAGCGTACTGCTGAAACAGCCCCCGAGTGCGGCGAGGAGCAACTCGCCCCCCATCGGGCCGCGGTCGGCGCCGCCCTTCGCTTCGGGGCGATCGACGAGCACGCGGTGGGAGCGGATGTCCGCTTCGGTCGTGGTCGGTCCGATCTGCCTGGAGTGCACTGTGATCATCGTGGCCATGGTCCGTCCTCTCGGAGTGTGGAGGGCTGCGGTGATGCTACCTTTCCGGGAGATCCGGTACCTGCGGGGCGAGGCGTACGCCCCCACACACCACCATCGACCCTTCTACGAACCGAGACGTCGCGGCCCATGTGCGCGAAGTCTGGGACGTCTGCACGTCCAAAACGAGCACGGGTTCGCTAGCCTCGGGAACAGGTGCGCCTCGGTCAGCAACCGTTGCCACCACCACCGTCGAGTTTGACGAAAAAGGAGAACCCCATGCAGTTCGATCGAACCGTACGAAGCTGGTGCCTCGTGCTCGTGCTCGCGCTCTCGGGCGCGGTGGCCTGTGCGCAGTCGTCCGACGCGGCCGCCGGTACCTGGCAGGGCGCGATCGACACGCCCCCGCCGCTCGAGGTGACGGTGCACCTGGCGGTCGATGACGGCGCGTGGACGGGCTTGATCGACATTCCCGCCCAGGGCGCCGCCAACCTGCCGCTCACCGACGTCATCGTGATCGACGGCGCCGTCCGGTTCGTGATCGCGAACGTCCAAGGCGAGCCCACGTTCGAGGGGACGGTCGACGGCGATCACATGGAGGGCACGTTCACCCAAGGTGGGCAGTCGTTCGCGTTCGAGCTCGAGCGCGTCGATCCCGGGGCCTCGCTCGCTGACGCCCCCGACGATCCTGCCCCGGCCGAGGTGCCGGCTGCTCCCGGGCCGGACGCCGCTGCCCCCGTGCCGGAAGAGGTCTACGAGGATCCCGACGGCCTCTTCAGCGTCCCGGTTCCGGAGGGCTGGACGCTCGACGAGCGCGAGGACCACGTCCGCCTCACCGGACCGGACGGCGGCATACGCCTCTCGCTGCTCACCCTGGAGAGCGACGACCTCGAGGCCGCCATCCACGAGGCGTGGACACGCGTCGATCCCGAATTCGACGCGCCCGTCGACCAGGTGCTCGAGCCGCCGTCGCAGCCGGGGGTCGAGCGGACCGTGCAGATCGAGTACGACACCGAACCCGGCGCGGTCCGGCAGGCGATCGCGCAGCTGCACGACGGCCTCGCGCACGTGCTGCTCGTCGACGCCGAACTCGAGGCCGCACAGCGGCTAGCTGCGCAGATCGACATGATCGTCACCGGGTACGCGATCACGGCCCTCGAGGACGTCGACCGCTCGGGCGTGGAGCCCCGCTCCATCGAAGCGTTCGTCGCAACGTTCGAGGCATTCGTGGGCGAAGCGATGGAGTGACGCCGTGGTGCGACGCCGCGGGTACGGCGTGCCGGCCGCTCGACGACGTGCACGCGCGCGCGTGTGGCGTACGCTTCCCCCGCATCGGCGCCCCTCGCGTGGGACCCGGCGCGTACCCGAGGAGGGTGCTCCATGACGATGGCAGATTCTCCCGCGCCCACCACCCCCTTCGAGCTCGGCCTCTTCACGTTCGTCGATACCACGCCTGATCCCGGCACGGGCGTCGCGCTGAGCGCGGTGCAACGCATCCGCAACCTCATGGAGGAGATCGAACTCGCCGATCAGGTAGGCCTCGACGTCTTCGGCATCGGCGAGCATCACCGGGCGGAGTACGTGACCTCGGCTCCGGCCGTGGTGCTCGCCGCCGCCGCCGCGCGCACCGAGCGGATCCGGCTGACGAGCGCCGTGACGGTGCTCTCGTCCGACGATCCGGTGCGAGTGTTCCAGGCCTTCGCCACCGTCGACCTGCTCTCGGAGGGTCGGGCCGAGATCATGGCGGGACGGGGCTCGTTCATCGAGTCGTTCCCGCTCTTCGGCTACGACCTGCGCGACTACGACGCCCTGTTCGGCGAGAAGCTCGACCTGCTGCTGCGGCTTCGCGAGAGCGAGCGCGTCACGTGGTCGGGGCGCCACCGCGCGCCGCTGGGTGACCTTCCGGTCTATCCGCGGCCCGTGCAGCAGCCGCTACCGGTGTGGATCGCGGTGGGCGGCACGCCGGAGTCGGCGATTCGTGCCGGCACGTTGGGGCTGCCGATGGCGCTGGCGATCATCGGCGGGCTGCCCGAGCGCTTCGTGCCGTTCGTCGAGATGTACCGCGACGCAGCGCGGCACGCCGGGCACGATCCGGCGACGTTGCCGATCAGCATCAACTCCCACGGCTACCTGGCCGGAAGCACGCGGACGGCGCTCGATGAGGCGTTCCCGCACCACGAGCGGATCATGAACGTGATCGGTCGCGAGCGGGGTTGGCCACCCCTTTCTAAGGCGCAGTTCGAGGCGTCGGCCGCCCGGCGCGGCGCCCTGGTGCTCGGCGATACCGACGCCGTGGTGGAGAAGATCCTGTTCCAGCACGGGCTCTTCGGGCACGCGCGCTTCATGCTGCAGATCACGATCGGGTCGATGCCGCACGCGCAGGTGATGCGGGCGATCGAGCTGTACGGGATGGAGGTGGCGCCGAGGGTTCGCGACGAGGTCGCGCGCCGCCGAGGGTCCGTGGCCGAAGGCGCCTGACGAGGGGCTCGTTCCCGGTGCTGCGGCGGCGCCCGGCTCACGCTCGCTCAGCCCAGAACCACGTGGAGTCTATGCGTTCCGCCGTCATCGACGAGGTCGACGCGGAGTGGTCGCTCGTCGATCGAAACGCCGTCGAGGGAGGCGCTGCCGATGCCGCGCGAGACGGCCTCGGGATTCTCGACCGTGATCAGATAGATGGTGCGGCCCATGTGCCGGTAGCGAAGTTCGAAGCCCGGCCACGCGCGCGGGATGCAGGGATCGAGGAGCAGCGACGTCCCCCGGAGGCGGAGCCCGAGCAGGTACTCGACGCCCGCCCGTTGCATCCAGGCGGCCGATCCGGTGTACCAGGTCCAGCCGCCGCGGCCGACGTGGCCGGGCGCGGTGTAGACGTCGGCCGCCACGACGTACGGCTCGACCTTGTAGCGTTCGACGTCTTCGGGTGTCTTCGAATGGGTGACGGGGTTGATCATGGCGAGGAGTTCGCCGGTGCGGTCACCGTCGCCGAGCAGCGCGAAGGCGATCACGTTCCAGATGGCGGCATGCGTGTACTGGCCACCGTTCTCACGCAGGCCGGGCGGATAGCCCTTGATGTACCCGGGGTCGAGCGGCGTCTCGTCGAAGGGGGGCGTGAAGAGCCGCGCCAGGCCCAGCTCGCGATCGACGAGCTGCGCGTCGACCTCGGCCATAGCGGTGCGCGCACGCTCCTCCGGTGCGAAGCCCGAGATCACGCCCCACGATTGTGCGATGGCGTCGATTCGACACTCGAGCGACGATGCCGAGCCCAACGGCGTGCCGTCGTCGAAGTACGCGCGCCGGTACCAAGCGCCGTCCCAGGCGTCGCGGTCGAGCGATGCGCGGAGGGTCTGGAGATGGGAGCGCCATCGTCGAACGCGCTCGTCGTCGCCACGCGCTCCGGCGATCGGGAGGAACGCCGCTAGGCTGGCTGCGAGGAACCAGCCGAGCCACACGCTCTCGCCCCGATCGTCCTCGCCGACGCGGTTCATGCCGTCGTTCCAGTCACCCGTCCCGATGAGCGGGAGACCGTGCGCGCCGGTGGCCAAGCTCCGGTCGAGCGCGCGTGCGGCGTGCTCGTAGAGCGACGCGGGCTCGTCCAAGACGGTCGGTAGGAAGAAGGCGTCGTGCTGCCCTGGTTCTAGGGCGGGACCCGCGAGGAACGGGAGCTCCTCGTCGAGCACGGCCCGATCGTCGGTGACGTCGAGATAGTGAGCGAGCGTGAACGCCAGCCACACGCGACCGTCGGAGATCCGCGTCCGGACACCCTGGCCGGAGTGCGGTAGCCACCAGTGCTGCACGTCGCCTTCGACGAACTGACGGGCGGCAGCCCTGAGGAGGTGCTCACGCGTGAGGTCGGGCCGCGTCGAAGCGAGCGCCATACCGTCCTGAAGCTGGTCACGGAAACCGTACGCGCCGCTCGCCTGGTAGAAGCCTGCGCGCGCCCACACGCGGCACGCGAGCGTTTGGTAGAGGAGCCAGCCGTTGAGCATGACGTCGAGCGCCTCATCGGGCGTCCGTACCCGGACGCCTTCGAGCACTCCCTCCCAATGCGTGCGGACGTCCGCGAGCAGCTCGTCGACCTCGACCGCGCGGTAGCGCCGGACGATCTCACGAGCCTCCGCGGCGGTGCCCGTCTCGCCGAGCAGGACCACGATCTCGACCTCTTCGCCGACCTCGAGGTCGACGCGCGTCTGCAGCGCGCCGCACGGATCGAGGCCGGCACCGATCGTCTTGGAGAGGTCGATACCGTGATCGAGCGCTGCGGGCTGGCGAAGCGTTCGGTTGCGGCCGATGAACTCCGTGCGATCGCCCGTCCACGTCGTCTGCCGGCCGCCGAGGTCGAAGAACGCCACCCGCTCGCCGAACGCCGTGTGCCAGTGGTTACGCGCCAGCATCACTCCGGTGGCGGCGTCGATCGAGGTCTCGACGTGGTGCGCCGTCGCAGGGCGCGACGGACCCAGGACCCATTCGACGTACCCGGTGACGGAGAGCCGCCTGCGCGTTCCAGAGACGTTTCGCAGACGAAGTCGAGACACCTTGACGGGGTCGGTCAGGGGGACGAGTTGCAGCAGTTCGCAGTGGATGCCGTGCGAGGCGTGCTCGAAGATGCTGTAGCCGAAGCCGTGCCGCGCCACGTACGGCGATGCGTGACGGATGGGTGTGGCGGTCGGACTCCAGAGGGCGCCGGTCGCTTCGTCGCGCAGGTAGAGCGCTTCACCGGAGACGTTCGACACGGGATCGTTCGTCCAGGGGCTGAGGTGGCGCTCGCGTGCGTTCAGGGCCCAGGTGTGGCCGCCTCCCTCCGCCGCCACCTGGAAGCCGAAGGTCGGGTTGGCCACGACGTTGATCCACGGCGCCGGCGTCCAGGCGTCGCCCGTGAGCAGCGTGACGTACTCGCGGCCGTCTTCGGTGAAGCCGCCCATACCGTTCTCGAGGACGAGTGGCGGGACGTGCACGCTCGCGACGCGAGCGGGCGCCGCTGGTTCGGCGACCGGTTTGGGGGCCGGCCGCTCGAGGCGCAGCCGATAGAGCTGGTCTTCGAGCAGGCCGCGACGACCCAACAGCACGGCGCGCGCGGCGCTGCGAAGGAGATCGCGCGTCTCGAGCGAAATCTGATCGCCCCGGAGCACGAAGATGCCGCCCTGCCGGCCAGCGCTCGTTCCACGCGGCGCGCGTGCCCGCGCGAGGGTTTCGACGGTGGCATGCAACTCCTGCAGGTACGACGTCGCCTGCTCGTTCACGATCACGACGTCGACGTGGAGCCCTTTCGCCGACCAGAACTCATGCGCTCGCAGTACCTGCCGAACGAGCGGGAGCTCGCCCTCGCCGCCGATGGAGAGCAGCACGATAGGCAGATCGCCCGAGATCGCGTGCGGCCAGAGCCCTTCGGCTCCGCCGATCGCGCGCCGCAGCACGACGGACGACGGACGCAAGGTGGTGCCCGAGTAGATCACGTGCGACGCGAGGCGTTGGAAGAGTGCCGCTTCGGCATGGTCGATGCGGAGGTGGCGCAGCTGCACCTGGGCGTGCGTCCATGCCAGTGTCGCGGCGCGATCGAACGCGCTGGCATCGCGGTGCGCGTCGACGAGGTCGAGTGCAGCCTCGCGGCTGGAGGCGACCATCGTCCAGAATGCGATCCTTCCGGAGGTCCCAGGCGCCAATCGGAGCCGGTGCCGTAGCGAGAAGATCGGATCGAGCACGGTCCCGACGGTGTTCGAGAGGCTCCTCCCCGTCCGCACGGCGGCCGGGCTCCGGACGCCTCGGCCGCGGCCCAGGAAGCGAGCGCGATCGGTCTCGTACTCGCGCTCACCCACTGCGACGCCTTCGACCACGCAGAGGTGGGCGACCCAGATCTCCGGTTCGTCGGGTGCCCGCCGTCGGCGAGTGGCGAGCAGGGCACCCGTATTCGCGTCGAACTCGGTCTGGACGAAGAGCTTGGAGAACGCCGGGTGGGCCGCGTCAGCAGCGGCCGGTCCGAGCACCAATTCGGCATAGGAGGTGACGTCGATCTCGCGCGTGCGGAGTCCTTTGTTCGACAGCGTGATCCGCCGGACCTCGGCGTCCTCCTCCGCGGATACGAGGACGTCGAGGGTCGACGTGATGCCGGCGTCCGTGCGGACGACGCGCGCCCGGTCCTCCTGGAACTCGACGCGGTAGCGCTCGGGGTCTGCCCCCGTCGGCTGGAAGCCGGCGGACCACACGGCGCCACTGCCGACGTCGCGTAGGTAGAGGTACGAACCGTGGTCGTCGCGGGTCGGATCTTCCCGCCACCGGGTGATCGCCAGGGAGTTCCAGGCGCTGTAGCCGGAACCGCTGCCCGTGAGCATCACGGTGTAGCGTCCGTTCGACAGCACGTGCGTCTGCGGTGCGGCGTCGTGCGGGGTGTTGAGGTAACGGACCTGCGGCTGCGAACGCTCGCCCACGCCATTGCCGTACTCGACTGCCGGGCGCCGCCGGTGCGTCGCCTCCGCGGAACGTGGTACGCGCTCCTGCAACACGAGCTCCGTCGCCTGGACGGTGGTGTCGGCATGGAAGCGAGCGCGGACCAGGCCCGAGAGGATCGTGTTGGCGATCGCGACGATCGTCATGCCTTGGTGATGCGCCATGAAGGCACGGACGATGGCGACCGGCCTGCCCTCGACGAGGCGTGAGGGCGTGTAGTCGAGCGCCTCGTAGTAGCCGTGGGCGCCGAGCGCCCCGGCGCGTTCGAGCTGCGCGAAGTTACGCACCGCCGAGGGCGGGTCGATCATGGCGGCCAGGGCCGTCGCGTAGGGCGCGATCACGAGCTGGCTCGCGAGCCCTCGCTTCAAGGCGAGGTCGGGCACACCGAACGCCGAGTACTGGTAGTTGAGGTGGAGGTCGCGGGCATTGTAGGCGGATTCGGAGATGCCCCAGGGGACGCCGTGCTCCGCCGCGTACTGCATCTGGCGTCGGACGACGAGTCTGTTCGTGTGGCCCAACAAGCTGCCGGCCGGTTCGCGCATCACCAGCGATGGCATCAGGTACTCGAACATCGATCCGGACCACGACGTGAGGGCACCATCTAGCTCCACGGGGGTGAGGCCGCGGCCGAGCCGGAACCAGTGCTTCGCCGGCGCGTCGCCCTTCGCAATTGCGACGAAGCTGGCAAGACGCGCCTCCGTGGCGAGCAGGTCGTAGCACGAGGGATCGAGCGTACCGTCGCTCACGAGGTAGCCGATCGACAGCAACTTGCGCTCTTCACTGACGAGGAACGAGAAGTCCATCTCGTCGGCGAACCGTCGGGCCGTGGCGGCGACGGCCTCGAGCCGCCGGCGCAGCTCGCGCGCGGCCGCGCTGCGATCCGTCGGGTCCGCGAGGCTCGAGGCGGCGTCACCTGCCTCGTCGGACACGAGTTCGAGGTCGCGGGCGTGGCTGTCGACGGTGCCGAGCGCGGCCTCCGCCCACGCCAACAGTTCGCTGGCGTGGGCGGGATGCTCCTCGGCGGTCCGCCGCGCGAGGTCGAGGACGCCCCGCGCGGCCGAGGCGACGTCGGCGAGCGTACTTGGAACGTCGACGTCGTCGTCTTCTCGCGCCTCCCGCAGGTCCGCGTCGAGCGAGACGACCGCCTCGGCGAGGCGGGCGAGCGACGACCCGAGACCACCCGAGGACCTACGAGCAGAACGGTCGAGCGTCGCCAGCATCGTTTTCACGTGACCCTGGAGGAGCGCCACTGCGTCGCGGATGCCTTCGAACACCATGGGCGTGAGGGAGAGGTCGCCGAGCCGCTCCCGACACGCCTGCGAGACGGTGATCAGGTGCCCGCAGAGGTTACCGCTGTCGACGGACGAGACGTAGTTCGGTTCGAGAATGCGGAGGTCGCGGGTGTCGTACCAGTTCGAGAAGTGTCCGCGGTATCTCGGCATCCGCTCCATGGTCTCGAGCGTCGCTTCCAGTCGCTCGACCATCTCGGTCGTGCCGATCCAGCCGAAGTCCCTCGCGGTCGAGACCGTGAGGAGGTAGAGGCCGATGTTCGTCGGCGACGTGCGGTGCGCGACGACCGTCGCGGGGTCCTCCTGCACGTTGTCCGGAGGGAGCATGTGTTCGAGTGGCGTGACGAAGGTCTCGAAGTACCGCCAGGTTCGCCGGGCGACGGCGCGCAGGGCGATCTCGTCGTCCGCGCTGAAGGACGGCCTGCCTGCATCCGGGGACGGCATGCTCACGATCCGCGCGATGAGGGGCGCCATCGCCCACACGAGCAGGAAGGGAAGGGCCAAAGGCCACGCCGGAGCACCGCCGCCAATGAGGAGCGTCGCCGCGCCGACGGCGACCACGACGCTGGGACCCATCAAGGTGACGTAGGCCCCGATGGTCGGTGTGCCTCCACGCGCCGCATGGCCGGCAGTGACCCACTCGAGCAGTCTCCGCCGAGTCACGAAGAGGCGCAGCACGGTTCTCGCGATGGCGTCCGTCATCGACATCGCCTCGTGCGCCATGAAGCTCACGGCGAGCGCGAACTGGGCAGCCGCGAGCTTCAAGTCGGAGAGCAGCATCCGCAGGTGATGGCGGAGCGACGTCCCCCCACGACGCGGGATCAGGGACGCCACCAGCGGCACCAGTGTCGGCATCGCCAGCGGCGCCAACATGAACGCGGTCCAGAGTGCCGCCGCGGTGGGCGGCAGGGCACTCCAGCCGACGAGGAGCGCTGCGACCGTCGTCGGTGGGAGGAGCGCTCGGCGGAGGTTGTCGATCATCTTCCAACGGCCGATCGCGGGGAGCGCGTCGCGTCGCGTAGCGCGAGGGGTGCCCCGCCGCTCGCTCGCAGCGGCAACACGGTGCGCGCTACCGAGTATCCATGGCAGCAGCTGCAGGTCGCCACGCGCCCAGCGGTGATTCCGCCCGCTGGCGACCTCGAAGCGCGTGGGAAATTCTTCGATCACCTCGATGTCGGAGACGAGGCCGGCGCGCGCGTAGGTGCCTTCGAACAAGTCATGGCTCAGCAGCGTCTCGTCGGGCACGCGCCCGTCGAGCGCAGCCATGAAGACGTCGACGTCGTAGATGCCCTTGCCGGTGTAGCTTCCCTCGCCGAAGAGATCCTGGTAGACGTCGGAGACCGCCGAGACGTACGGATCGATGCCGAGCGCGCCGGAGAAGATTCGTTGGAAGATCGAGCCCTCGCCGTCACCCGGAAGCGCCAGCGTCACACGCGGCTGCAACACGCCGTACCCTTCGACCACGCGGCCCGATACCTCGTCGAGGCGCGGGCGGTTGAGCGGGTGGGCCATCTTTCCGATGAGCCGTCGTGCGGTACCGCGCGGCGTGCGTGTGTCGTCGTCGAGCGTGATCACGTACCGGACGCCCTCGGGCGCGATCGGATACCCGCCGTCGGACGTCGTGAACGACGTGTCGGCTTCAGCCCGGAGGAGCCGGTTCAGCTCGTGCAGCTTGCCGCGCTTGCGTTCCCATCCGATCCACGCGGACTGCGTCTCGCTCCACTGGCGTCGGCGGTGCAGCAGCGTGAACCTGGTGCCGCCGCTCGCGGCGCCGTGTCGACGGTTCAGTGCTTCGATACCGGCCTCCGCCGCGCGCAGGATCGCGTAATCGGCTTCGGTCGACTCCAGCGGCGCATCCTCCCAATCCGTGAGGAGGGCGAAGCGCAACTCCTCGTCGGCATTGGCGAGGAAGTGGATCTCGAGCCGTTGGAGCTGCCCCGCGAGCGACGCTTCGTCGCGGAGCATGGTCGGCAGCACGATGAGGGTGCGCAGTTCGGCAGGGACGCCCTTCGCGAGTTCGAGTGCGGGGAGGGTCCTCACGTCGAAGCGGGTGGTGGCGGCGTGGTTGAGCAGCACCACCGCCATGTCGGTCGCCGGGAGCAAGGCGAGTAGGCCGAGCGCGACCAGCAGCCCCGCGGGGACGCCGAGGAAGCCCAGGAGGAGGAGCGGCAGCGTCAACAGGAGCGCGGTCTGCAGACCCAGGAGCCCCAGGTAGCCACGAAGATCGAGCCGTGCGAAGCGTCCACGCATGTGCCGCCGTGGCTCGACGAAGCCGAGCTCGGCCTCGAACGCAGGACGCCCCTCGCCGATGAGGAAGTAGCCCGGATCGCGCCGTCGCGAGTCGTGGCTGGCCGGGGCGCTCGAACCGCCCTCGGCGGCGCGGGAGGCGGTCAAGGCGCGCTCGGCCACCTCCAGCTCACTACGGCGCGAACCGCGAGCCAAGATCTCCGTGGCGCGTCGATAGCGGTCGCGGGTCGCGAAGTCCATGGCGGCGAAGTCGCTCGCGCCGCTCAGGAGGGCGTCCACGAGACTCATTCGCTCGATCGAGGTGCTCCAGTCGACCTGCGAGATCCTGCGCATGCTCGTGATGATGTTGCCGACCGTGACGTTCATCGCTGCCTGCCGATAGTGGTCGTCGTGAACGAGCGCGTCGGGTGTCGTGCCCTGCGCCGCGAGGCGCGTCTCGAGCCAACGGCGGGCGGGAGTGACTTCGGGGTCGAGGTCGTGGAGCCGACGGACGAGCTGCACCGTGAAGGCGCTCGGCAGCGGAGCGTGGAGGTAGGGGCGCATGACCACGTCGATCGCTTCGGGCGGGTCGACACCCTTGCCGAGCAGGCGGTCCGCTGCCTCGTCGGCAAGCCGTCGCTCTTCCGTCGCAGCGACGACGCGATCGACCGTTCTCCGCAGGTTCTCCACGAGCACGATACGAAGCGTGATCGCTACCGCCCACAGCTCGCCGATCTCCAGCGGCCGTACGCGCTGAAAGGCAGCGATGTAGCGTTCCAGTGCCGTCAGGTCGAAGCGGCTGTCGGTGTGGGCGACGAACGCCCACGCGATGCTGAACACCTGCGGGAGCTGCACGAACGGCCCGTTGGCGAGCTTGGGGAGTTGTTCGTAGAAGCGGCGCGGCAGGTCACGTCGCGTGCTTCGAATCTGTTCCTCCACCACGTAGTAGTTGTCGACGAACCACTGCGCCGCGGGGGTGATGGCTGTCTGGGCGGTCGCCTGCGCGGCCACGAGGTCGTACGCCGCGGCGAGCGCCGCTTCGTTCGCGCGGAGCCGTTCATCGAGAGGGTTGACCCGCGACTTCCTGCGCTCGACGAAGTGGGCGGCTGCGAGACTCTCGGCGTGCTGCTCGAGTCGCTCGGGCCCGAATAGTTCTTCACGGATGACCGCGCCGTCCCACGAGGTCCACGACGTGCGTGCACTACCCTTGGGGGGCCGTGATCGTCTGCTCCTCGTGGGCGCCATATGGGTCGAGCGTACGCCGGGGCCGCCGGGAGGGCGGTGTGCGCTGCCATATGACGTGGCATGATGCCGCGAAGCTTGCTACCGAGAACATGGACGACGACGCATCCGACGTGGCGCACGGCGTTCGACGGCCGTCCGAAGAACATCTTGAGAGGGGTTGGTCCGCTTGGCTTCCGTTCACACCCGCCCGAACGGACGATCACGTGCGATCGCGGTCGTCATCGCAGCTGCCTTCGCCTTCGGGTCGCCGATCGTGGCGCAGCCCGAGTCGCATGAGGTGCGCGATTCGGCAGACGTCGTCCGCATCGTCGGGAGCGACCCCAAGGCGCTCAGCGGCTGGGTCGCTACGCGGATCGTGTTGGATCCGTATCCGGGTGCCATGCGTGGAGCTGACGGCGCGCTGCTTGCCGGAGCTGCGAGTCCCGCCGACATGTCCCTGCTGCTGCACGCGCTGCTCGCGGTTGCGCAGCCGAGTCTCGAGGTCCGATTCGCGCGCTGTACGCTCGCGCCCGACGAAGTCGCGCGCACGCTGCACTCCCTCGCTCCACCCGATCCGCCCCTTCCGTGGCTCGCACGTCTCCCGTCGTTCCTGGGCATCGTCGACGACGACGTCCGCGAGGTCGTCGAGGACCTCGCGGCGGTCTGGCAGGAACTCGTGCACGACGTCACCCGCCACACGTCGTGGCTCGACGGTACGATCGCCGCGCATGGTTGGCACCTCGCGCTGCCGGTCGTGCCGGAGGACCGGTTGCGTTCGGCGGCGGCGGAGCACATCTGGTTGCAGGCGCATATCGACAGTGCGTGGACCGATCTCGATCCGAGTGCCGACGCCCCCTCCGGTCGTCGGCGGTGCGAGGCGACGTGGACGGGTTCGACGTTCCCCGAGGAGTTGCTCGGGCGACTATCGATCACGGTGGAGGTCGAGGTCCGTGCTCGTGCGGGCGCGATGCGCGAGTCGCTCCTTACGGCAGCGTGGCCCATGGTGACGCTCGTGACCTCGCCGCCGGCCGTGTTGATCGCGGAGGCGTTCGGCGACGATCTCACGCCGCCGCGCGAGCCGACGGCCGACGGGTTGCTCCGCTATACGCCCGCCATCGTGGTGGGTGAGACGACGCTCCTCGGCGAGCCGTTCTGGTTGCCGACGCCCACCACGCTCGACGTCGAGCCTGCAGGCGGCGCCGGTGGCATCGGGGGCGCCATCGGGAACGTGATGGGCGGTCTGTTCGGGAGCCCGGACGAGCCGGATGACGCGGGGGACGGTGGCGGCGAGGAGGCCGTTGCGCTCTGGCTCGTCTTCACCATGACGATGTCCGACGGTAGCGAGGAGCGTGTGGAGCGAGCGGTCTTCGACCGCCTTGGCCATGTGGCTCGCGAGGAGGGCGGGGCCCGGTCGGCCGCCCTGACCGACCTGCACGAGGTGGAGGGGGAATACCGCGCGCTCGCCACGGTTCGAAGCGTCGCCACGTGGAACGGCTCGTGGCGCTACGGCTCGGCTGGGGCAGTGGTGGGGCCGGGAGGGGATCTCGAGACGCTCGTGGAGGGGCTCCACGCACTGCACGGGACGTACGAGGTCCTGCGCCACGCACTGTACCGGGCGGCGGTCGCCGATGCAGGGGAACGCTTCCTCCAGCGTCGGCCCGGTCTCAGCGTGCTGGCGTGGCAACCGGTTGCCGCCGAGGGCGCCGCCGGCGAGGCGACGCTGTGGATGGACGTGCTCGTCGACCCTGCGGATCCCGTGGCGGCGCTGGCCGATTCGACGGACGCGATCGCGTGGGCGGTCGCCGCCGTCGCCGCCGAACGTCTGATCGTGGGCGTCGACCGCTTGCTCCTCCCCCGCCTGGGTGACGGCGAGCCTGGTGCGGGGCGTGCCGTCGACCTCCTCGCGGTCGTCGACGAAGCCGATCGCCAAGGGATAGAGATGGTTGGGCTGCATCCTGAAGCGTCCGGCACGGTCGTGGCCTCACCGGAGGCGACCGCGCGAATCGCTTCGCACCTCGCTGCCGGGCGAGCCGTGATCGCGCCGACGCGGCCGGTCACGCTGGCGGGCGAAGCGGTCACGGGTTGGTGGGTCGTCGACGTGGCCGGGGGTCGCGTCCGCGACCAGATGGAGGGCGGCGGGCATCAGGCGGGGGTGGAGTACGGCATCGCCACGCAGCCTTCGCGCCAGGCGGCGCCGGTGCTCCGCCGGAGTCTCTCCCGCCGCATCGTCTGCTCGATCGGGCGCGCGGTCGCCGTGCTCGATCTCCTCGCCGCACTATCGGGTGCTCCGGGTGCGGGTGAAACGGCGCGGGGGCTCGCGGAGGGCGTCGCTGCGGTGCGCGAGGCGGCGGACAAGTCTCGGCGCGCCGGTCGTTCGGTGGGCGGAGCGTGCAACGCGGCTTCGGGGCCGCCGGTGTGATGCTCAGCGCGCGAGCACGTAGCTGGCCCCGCCCGTATCCAACTCCAGCCTCCCGTCCACGAGCGTCGCGGTGATGGAAGTGTCCGTCAGCGCGCTCCGGTCATCCGGTTCTCGCACGCCTGCAGTTCGCTAGGCTCGGTGATCGGCGCGTCGAGCTGGCAGCGGTAGGTCTCGATCAGTTGGTCGCCCTCCAGCGCGATGACGCGCACGCTCGTTCGTTGCGTGTCGGGGACCAGCAACTGCGTGCGTCCTTCGGTCCGGGTAGGGCGCGACAGCTCGAGCTCGGGGGAGCGGTACACGTGGTTCGAGAAGCCGCCCAAAGCGGCGACTTCGACCAGCTGCTCGCCGTCGCGCCGGAAGACGCGCAGCACGCCGCCGATGTGGGGTGTCGTGACCGCGGCGATCTCCGCTTCGCCGTCGCCGTCGAGATCCGCGACGCCCACCGGGTTGAGCCAGCGGTGCGGGGTGCCGATCGCGGCGGACTGCGCCACGATCTCGAGGGCGTCCCCTCGGAGGCCCACCAGCACGAGGCGCGCGCCGCTGCCGCGGGCGCTGACGATCGCCAGCAGCTCGGCTGGCGCGTCCGCCGTCAGTCGCACGAGGCGCGGTGTCAGGTCCTCGAACACCTCGTCGTCGGGAAGCGCCAGGGCCACGAGGCGACCGGCGTCGGTTCGCGCCAGCACGCGTGCGTACTCGTGCGGACGGCCCAGCGCGAAGTGCCCGTACCGTTCGACCGGCTCCTGGAACCAGGCTGAGACGATCTGTTCGGCGCGGCCCGTCGAAGCCAACAGCATGAGCAGCGCACCCAGCGTGAACCCGTAGCGCATCAGCCTCCTCCTCACACCGAGCATGCGGTTCGCCCGGACCCTTCGTCGGTATGGGGTTTGACGTCGGGGTGCATCGGCCAGCGGTCGTCGCGCCCCCTGTCTGACCGCACCCTGAAGTAGCACGCGTAGCCTCCGAGGACTCGAGCCGTCGAAGCAGGTGCGCGCTGCACCGGACGGCTCGAATCCTGGCGGTTCGACGATGGCCCACCGCATTCGCTCGCCGCTCCTCGCGCTCGTGGCCCTACTGATGCTCGGCGTCGCCGCAGACCAGGAATGCACCCGAGGCACCCTGGCCGAAGGCTTCTGCGACACCGACGGCGACCTGCTGGTCGACGTCCCCACCGATCCCGCCGACTGGGCCGACCCCGACACACCATCAGTTCGATCGCCCCGACGTGGGCGAGTTCGCGGTCCTGAAGGGCCGTGACGCTCAGGCAAGCGATTGGCTTGGGGCGCCGACGATAGGGGTGACTTTCAACACCTTGTCGGCGGGGGCGGTTGCGACGCTTAACATATCACGAGCCAGACGCGCTCCACGCGCTCGACGAGGATCGAAAGCCGCTCGAACATGATGGACCGCCCGGAGATGAGCCCGACTCGCCAATCGTCCCCCTCCTCCACTGGGCCATCCTCCATGCCGGTCGGCAGCGAGCGAGTGAAGGTGCGGAGCGCCTCCTCGATCGTAGCCGCCTGCGCGTGGACAAAGACTTCCGGCACGGTGCACCGGAACGCGTGCTGCCGGCCCAAGGGGCGGGCGATCTCGACGATCGCGTCTCGGGCCTCGCCCTCCTCCGCGGTCTCCCAGCCAGATCTCGATCTGCACGGCGTGATCGGATCCGCGCCCGGAACCTTCGGTCACGTGTGCTGCAAGGTCGAGACGAGACGACACGGTGGCGGGCGGGCTGGGGGTGCATATGTGTCCGGTCGCCCAATACGGGCGCCTGGTGCGCGCCATTCAGCCCGTCGCCTCGACCTCCCACGGCCACGCCACGCACGACGGCACGTCGTCGAACACCACGTGATCGGCCGATCCAGGCCGCCCCTTCAGCACCAGCGTCGTCGTGCCGGCTGCGCCGAGTACCTCGGCGACCGCGCGCAGCGTCGCCCCGGTCACGCTCACGTCGTCGACCACGAGTACGTGATGCCCGGTGAGATCGGGCGACTGGGCCGCCACGGTGGGCGCCGTGGCCATGGGGGCGTTGCCATCGTCGCGGAACCGGGATCGCACCACGTGCAGGGGCAGGCCCAAGTGGTAGGCGACGAGGGCGCCGGCTACGACCCCGCCGCGGGCCACGGCGACCACGTCGTCGACGTGGCGCAGGTCGTTGGTGTCGAGAAGGTGCCGCAGCCGCGCCGCGATCGCGTGGAATGTGAGCAAGACCTTCGCTGGCGCGACGATTCCCGCCTCGCTCATGGGCGCGGCACGGCCGCTCGGAGCGCGAGCACGAGGCTGGCCGAGATGATAGGCACCAGGCGAGCGCCTGGCGGCGGGCCGGCGTGTACGGGTACCAGGTGCACCAGCAAGGGGAGTGCGAGGGCGGCGGTGAGGCTCAGGTTCCGTTTCGCGGGGCTGCGTACCCAAGGGCGGTGGAGGGTGAGGGTCATGGGGAGCTCCTCCAAGTCGTTGGCAGCGAGTGGGCTTGCGTCGCCAGTGATGGCGAACCTAGCACGCGACGACGTTGGCGACGTTGCTCGAGGTCAGCACGTGCCGTCTGTTGCTGGCCCTGACGCGCGCGCGTCCATGCCTGATAGTTAGCGACATGGTTAACCATTCGTTACCGGGCGCGCCCCGGGACCTCAGCGGTGTCTTCGCCGCGCTGGCGCACCCGACCCGGCGCGCGATCGTAGCCGCCCTGGCGCGCGGGGAGGCGACGGCGGGCGAGTTGGCGGCACCGTTCGAGGTGAGTCTGCCCGCCATCTCGCGTCATCTGAAGGCGCTCGAGAAAGCCGCGCTCGTCACGCGCGAGGTCCGGGGCCGCACGCACGTGCTGCGCCTCGACCTGCGATCCCTCCGGGAGGTGGACGACTGGCTCGAACCGTACCGGCAGGCTTGGGAGACGCGACTCGACCGACTCGATACCTACTTGGAGGAGAACCCATGACCACCCCCCACGCAAGACCTCGTACTGACGATGGAGCGAACCCGGGGCGCCCCACCCGACCGCGTCTACCGGGCGTGGACGGACGAGGCCGAGGTGACCCGGTGGATCGCGCCGGACCCGTCGATGCCGACCACAGCCGAGCTCGACGTCCGGGTCGGCGGCACGTACGTGATCCACATGGCCGACTTCGTGGTGCGGGGCGTCTACCGCGAACTCGAAACCCGGTCGCAAGCTGGTCTTCACCTGGGAGTGGGACGGCGCTGCATCGGACCGCGACATGCTCGTGACGGTGTCGTTCGAGCCCTCCGCGAACGATGGGACGCTGATGCGGCTCGTGCACGAGCGCCTGCCCGATGCCGACCAGCAAGCGAGGCACGAGCAGGGCTGGACCGGCAGTTTCGCTCGTCTCGAGGGGTACGTGGGGGTGGCTGGGTAGGGACGTCGCCGACGCGGTCCAGGGCGGGTCCACCGCGCCCACCAATGATGCCGGCGGTCGACGACGGTTCGGGCCGCGGGCGCGACGCTGACGACTGGACGCGCTTCACGAAGCACCTTCATCGCGTTCGAAGGCCTGCTCCAGCGCGTCGAGGACGAGGTCGAGTCCGTACTCGAACTCGTCGGCGAAGTCGTAGCCGGGCTGGAGCACGTGCTCGAGCGCCAATTCCATGAGGTTGGGGTAGGCTTCCGCCGACATCGCGTTCACTATGCCCCCTGCGACCTCCGCGAGCTCCTCCGTCGTCTCGAATGGGAGCTGCGCCTCCTGCACCACGAACCCGTAGACGTAGCTGTCGAGGAGCGCGAAGGCGCGCGCCGCCATCGCCACGGAGAAGCCGGCGTGTCGAAGGGTCCCGACCACGGCCTCGTGGTGCCGCAGTGTCGCGAGGCCGGGATCCGCCCGCGAGTCGGTGAGGCCGATCGCCCAGCGGTGGCGGCGGAGGGCCTGCCGGGCGGAGATGGCTCGGCGGCGCATCGCCGGCCGCCAGTCGTCGCCGATGGCGGGGAGATCGATCTCCTCGAAGATGGCGTCGACCATGCCGCCGAGTACCTCGTCCTTGCTGCGGACGTGGTGGTAGAGCGACATCGCCTGTACGTGGAGGGCCGCGGCCAACCCGCGCATCGTGAGGCCCACCACGCCGACGTCGTCGGCGATGGCGATGGCGGCATGGACGACGCGCTCCCGCGTCAGGGGGGGCCGAACGCGTGCGGGCTGCTCCCGTCCTCGTGGCATCCCCCTCCTCTCGTGCCGTGCCCGCTCCACCGGCGTACGGTTGACAACCTTACCATGTACGGGTAGCCTTACGATGTACGGCAAGCGGTCGCGGCCGGCACGCTCTCGTCGTGGAGCCTCCGCCACCGGGCAGGAGGACGTGATGATGGAGACGCATTCGGTGCTCGCCACTCGTACTGATATGCGCGTCGTGATGCACGAGCGCTATGGCGGGCCAGACGTGCTCGGCGTTGCCCATGCGCCGGTCCCGACGCCGCGAACGGGCGAAGTCGTGGTGCGCGTGCGCGCGGTGGCGTTGAATCCGGCCGACAAGTTCCTGATGCTGGGCCGGCCGGCCGTCGTCAGGCTCGCGATGGGTCTGCGAGCGCCGTCGCCCGGCCAGCGCGTGCGCGGCCACGACTTCGCCGGCACCATCGCTGCCGTGGGAGCTGGAGTCGTGTCGTACGCGGCCGGCGACACCGTCTTCGGCTCCAGCGACGGGGCGCTCGCGGAGTACGTGCGCGCCAAGGAGCGCGTCATCGCGCCGATGCCACCGGCACTTTCGTTCGACGCAGCGGCGGCGTTGCCGATGGCTGGACTCGCCGCCCTCCACGGCCTGCGCGACGCGGCGCGGCTGAACGGTGGCGAGCACGTCGTCGTAAACGGCGCCGCCGGCGGCGTGGGCACGTTCGCGGTGCAGATCGCCAAGTCCCTGGGCGCCCAGGTCACGGGCGTGTGCAGTACGCGGAACATGGAGATGGTCCGCGCGCTCGGGGCGGATCATGTGATCGACTACACCGTTTCGCCCCTCACGAGGAGCGACCGACGGTTCGACGTCGTTTTCGACAACGTCGGCAACCACTCGCTGGCGGAGCTGCGTACGCTGCTCACGCCGACCGGCGTCTTGTTGACGAACAGCGGCGAGGTCGGGCCCGACGGCGGGCCGATCGTGCGCATCCTCAAGGCGTCACTCCGAGCGCTCATCGGACGCCAGCGCGTGCGGTCCTACCTGTCGACGCCGAATACTGCCGATCTCGCACTGCTTGCAGAGATGGTGGTCGACGGTCGGATCGAGCCGGTGATCGACGAGGTGTTTCCCTTCGATCGCGCGGCCGAGGCGATGGCGCGGCTCGCGACGCGGCGCGGCAGGGGCAAGATCATCGTGAGCGTGGCGGCAGCGAGTTGACTCGCACGTCGCGTCGGGCGGCGTGCCGGAGGAGCGCTAGGGCGAGTACCGTGGACGCTCTTCATGCCGGTCTCCTCTCCGGCGCACGATCGAGGAGTGCGCTGAGGGCTTCCTGGACGTGTCGATCGAGCTGCATGAGGGAGTCGAACGCATGCACGACGACGCCGCTAGGATCGATCACGAACGTGACGCGGCGAGGGAGAATGCCGAGGGTCTTGCGTAGGCCGTAGAGCGCGTGGATGCTGCCGTCCGGGTCGCTGGCGAGGCGGTATGGGAGGGCGTTCTGCGAGGAGAACGCCTCTTGCTCGTCGGTGTCGTCGCGGGAGACGCCGATGACGTCGGCGCCGGCGTCGTGGAAGCGTTCGTAGGCGTCGCGGAACGCGCACGCCTGCTGCGTGCAGCCGCGGGAGTTCGCCTTGGGGTAGAAGAAGAGGACGACGCTGCGACCGCCGTAGTCGGAGAGACGGAACGTGTTCCCGCCTTCGTCGGTGGCGCGAAAGTCGGGCGCGATGCTGCCTGGCTCGATCGCAGCGACCGACGTCATGTCGCGGCCGCCGGTCGTTCGGATTGGATGCGTTCGAGGGCCCGCAAGAACGTCTCGGGCGGTTGGGCGCCTGATACGCCGTAGCGACCATCGAGGACGTAGAACGGAACACCGCTGATACCGAGGCGTTGCGCATCGCGCTGGCTCGCGAGGACGTCCTCGTGCAGTTCTGTGCTCGCGAGGAGGCCTGCAACGTCCTCGCGGTCGAGGCCCGTGTGCTGGGCGACGTCGAGCAGCGTCTCTGGGTCGTCGAGGTTGCGCCCTTCCGTGAAGTACGCGCGGAGGAGCGCGCCGGCTACGGGCCACTCGAGGCCGAGGCGGCGGGCGTGCAGGATCAAACGGTGCGCATCGACGGTGTTCGGTGCGCTGGCGACGAGGTCGAAGCGGAAGTCGATCCCGTCGTTCCCGCCGAGTTCCGTCACGTGCTGGAACGCTTCCGCCGCGCGTGCTTCGCCGCCGAACTTGTCGCGGGCGAACTCCGACCAGTTTGTTCCGCCCTTGGGCATGTCGGGTCTGAGCTGGAATGGGCGCCAGCGACGTGTGACGAGCGCGCCGACATGGCGCTCGAGGGCGAGATCGAGACGACGTAGGCCGATGTAGCACCAGGGGCAGACGAGGTCCGCGTACACGTCGATCTCTATGGCCTTCGCGTGATCGTGCTTCGCGTGATCGTGCGTCGCGTGGGTGGCTGATTCGTGCATCTGTGGGATTCCGTTCCTAGTTGCTGATGACGGGACTCTGGCGGACGTGGGCGGGATCGCGGACTTGGTCGTGCATGAAGCGCGCCATGTCGGCGCGGCCGATGCGCGGTCCGGTGTTCACGCCGACGAGTCCGACGCGTACCTGCCCCTTCGGCGGGTCGTCGGTGAGCATCGGGACGCGGACGACGGTCCAGTCGAGGTCGCTGCCGCGAACGGCGTGGACGGTGCGGGTCATGTCCTCGAGCACGTGTCGCGCAGCGAGGCGGAGGGCGAATGAGATGAGATGGTTGAAGAGCTTCGGCTGGTCGCCTTCGCCTCCGACGCCGGCGCCCGCGGAGACGACGAGGCGCTCGACGCCGTGGATCGTCATGGCGTCGAGGATGTGTTTCGTTCCGCGGCTGATTCGGTAGTCGGGCGTGTTCTGCGTCGGGCCGAGGACGCTGAGCACGGCGTCGGTTCCTTCGATGGCGCTGGCGACGGCGGCTGGGTCGCCGATGTCGCCAGCGATGACGCGCAGGCGTTCATGCTCGAGGTCGACTTTCGCGGGGTTCCGGACCAGAATCGTGACGTGGTCGCCGGCGTCGAGCGCTTGGCGGACGAGGTGGCGGCCGGTCTTGCCGGTGCCGCCGAAGATGGTGACGGTTCGAGCCTTCGTGTCGGGTGTCGCTCGGTCGGATGACATGCGTCCTCCTAGACGTGTGGGTGCGTGAGGCAGGAGACGGTTTGGGAGATCAAGGAGCGACCGCGGATCGTGACGTCAGCGCCTCGAGCACCTCGTGAACGTCGCGCTCGAACCGCTGACGGAGTTCGCTCGGGAGCGGGGCGAGGAGTTCATCGAACGCTGCGGCCGCCTGGCGGTTGATCCGCTCGACGAGCGCGACGCCGAGTTCGGAGAGAGCGACGCTCTTCTGGCGTCGATCGCTGGGGTCTTCGGTTCGGCTGAGGAGACCGCGTTGCACGAGGCGCTCGACCAGGTGGCTCGTCGCGGCGAGGGAGAGGTTCAGGTGTTCGGCGATGCCGCTCACGGATTGCGCGCCCTCGGCGGCGAGGTAGTGCAGCGTGCCCATCTGCGGCATGCTGAGCTGCTGGTCTCGCAGAAGGTCGTTCATGTCGCGGACAGTGCGGCGCATGTAGAGATGCATGAAGCGTTGTAAGGGGTGACCGCCACCGGTGTCGGACGGTCCAGGGCAGGGAGCCATGGTCCCTCCTTCCAAGCTTAAGAGTATTCGATATACAAGAGCGTGTCAAGATTGGTAGCGTTTGGGGTCGCTCCAGGCAGCCGCGGCCCCGGAAGCACGACGGGTCCGTTCTGGACGTAGGCGCCGACAGATAGGACGAGTCCGTCGAGCGCTGGGTATCGAGACACGATCTCCGCGGCGGCGGGGCGGACGGAATCCAGATCGGAGGAATCGACTACCTGGACGGAAATGTCGGGCTCGGGATTACGTCCCTCGGCACGCAAGGCGCGCTCGCGGGCCTATCGCGTCCGGGCGTGTACCGTCTCCGGATTCCGGCCCAACAGCACGGTCGTGGCGCCACGAGCGGCCAACGCTACTGCGGCGGCCCCCCCGAGCGTCGCCGACATCGTCCGTCGGCGGGCCGACGATCAACCCCCGTACTGCTCGTCGCTCACGTGCTCCAGCCACTCGACGGCCGTTCCATCGAGGCGCTCCTGGAGGGCTATGTGGCTCATCGCGACCGTCGGCGCAGCGCCGTGCCAGTGGCGCTCGCCCGGCCCGAACCAGACGACATCGCCCGGACGGACTTCCTCGATCGGCTCGCCCTCGCGCTGCACCCGACCGCACCCGGAGGTGATGATCAGCGTCTGCCCGAGGGGATGCGTGTGCCACGCCGTCCGGGCACCCGGCTCGAACGTGACGCTCGCCACGGCGACGCGGGCGGGTTCCGGCGGCTGCGCGAGCGGGTCGAGGCGCACCGCGCCGGTGAAGTACTCGGCTAACCCTGGGACGGAGGGCTGGGAGCCGCACCTCGTGATCTTCATGTCGACCTCCTGTGGAGCCGCGACGTTCACCGTCACGACCCGAGTCCACCGTGGATTCCGTACCCGCGGCGGGCGCAGTTCCTCGGGCCCGAGCAGGTCAGGCGAGTCGCGACTCCTGCCAGATGTCGATCCCGACGTCGGTGGCGTAGCGGTCGATCTCCGCCAGCTCGTCCGACGTGAAATCGAGTCCGTCGAGCGCCGCGACGTTCTCCTCGAGCTGCTCGAGCCGGCTCACGCCGATGAGTGCCGTCGTCACGCGCGGGTCGCGGAGCGTCCACGCGACGGCCATCTGCGCGAGCGTCTGCCCGCGCCGCTCGGCGACGCCTTGCAGCCCCCGCACGCGCTCGAGCGTCTCGGGTGCGAGGAACTCGCGACGAAACGATCCGGAGTGCTGCACGCGCGCGTCGTCTGGGACGCCCCCCAGGTACTTGCTGGTGAGCAGGCCCTGCGCCAGGGGCGAGAAGGCGATGAGGCCGACGCCGAGCTCCTCCACCGTGTCGAGTAGCTCGGGCTCGATCCAGCGGTTGAGCAGCGAGTACGACGGCTGGTGGATGAGCAGCGGGACGTCCATGTCGCGCAGCAACTCCTCGGCCTCGCGCGTCTTGTGCGGCGAGTACGACGAGATGCCGGCGTAGAGCGCTTTGCCGCCGTGTACGGCGCTCGCGAGCGCACCCATCGTCTCCTCGAGCGGGGTGTCGGGATCGACGCGGTGCGAGTAGAAGATGTCGACGTAGTCGAGTCCCATGCGCTCGAGGCTGGCGTCGAGGCTCGACAGCAGGTACTTGCGCGATCCCCACTCGCCATACGGGCCGGGCCACATGCGGTATCCGGCCTTCGTCGAGATCACGAGCTCGTCGCGGTAGGGGTGGAGGTCCTCGTCGAGGATGCGCCCGAAGGTCTCCTCCGCGGAGCCCGGCGGTGGCCCGTAGTTGTTCGCGAGGTCGAAGTGCGTGATGCCGAGGTCGAACGCTCTCAGCACGATCTCGCGACTCGTCGCGTGCGGACGCTCGTCGCCGAACCCCTGCCACAGGCCGAGCGAGAGGGCTGGGAGTTTGAGGCCGCTCCGCCCGGTGCGGCGGTAGGCGATGCGGTCGTAGCGGTCTGGTGCGGCGAGATGCGCCATCGGTGCCTCCGTCCGATCCTGCACCATGACTCTACGCTCGGTGCGCTCCGCGAGGGCGCCCGCGGTCGTCGCTTCAGCTGCTGCGTGGGCACGATCAGCGTACGGTGTCCACCATCACGCGGTCCCGAGCACCCGGCCACGCTCGCCACCAGACCTGGAAGCGTCGCAGCTGCTCCTCGGCGTAACGTCGTTGGCTGGCGCTGAGCACGTCCTGATGGTCGATCGAGTGAGCGTACTCGGCGTCGCCGAGGAGCGTCGCCAGGTGCTTGTAGTAGAGGACGAGGTCGGGCCCTTCGTCGAAGGTCGATAGCACGTGCAACGCGTCGTCGAGCTCGCGAGCGAGGCGCGTCGCCTCAGCGTCGCCCGCGGCTGCGCGGCGGCAGAGCTCGACGAGGCGCAGCACCTCGGCCGGAAGGCAGTTGCCGACGCCGGTGATCGCGCCAGCGGCTCCGCAGCGCACGAATCCATGGAATACCTGTGTGTCGACGCCGACCAGCAGCAGGAGGTCGTCGTCGCTGTGCGTGATGTGCTCGGCCGCACGCGTCAGTGCCGCGGCGCCACCGAACTCCTTGAAGCCCACGAGGTTCGAGTGGTCGCGCCTGAGCTCGAAGAAGAGTTCGGGTCCCGTTTCGAAGCCGTAGTAGGGGCTGTTGTAGATCACGGCTGGCAGGTCGGGCGCGGCGTCGAGCACGCCGGCGATGTGGTCGCGTTGCGCTCGGGCCGATGTGCCGCGCGACAGCACCCTCGGGATCACCATCAGTCCGTGGGCGCCGACCGCGTGTGCGTGTGCCGCGTGGGCCGCAGCGCGCGCCGGGCTCTGGGCGCCGGTGCCGACCACGACCGGGACGCCTGCCTCGACCAGCCGCCGCACGCCTTCCTGGCGCACCTCGTCGCTCAGCAGCGGCCACTCGCCCATCGAGCCGCAGTAGATGACGCCGCTCATGCCGGCAGCGACCAGCTCGCTCGCCTTGCGCACGAGCACGTCGTGATCGGGCACCCCGACCGCGTCGCAGGGTGTCATGACCGCTGGGAGGCAGCCGCGGAAGATCGACGTGTTCATACGCTCACGCTCCTTTTTTCGTGGGATCGACCGACTGCCGAAGCCTCATGGCAAGGCGGCGCGGAGGGCGACGAGGTTGGCCAAGCTGAAGAAGCTCACGAAGAGCCCAGTCGTGACGAACATGGCCGCAGCGACGAGGCGGTGGGCCGGACCGCTCCCGGCCAAGCCCCGCTCGGGCCCCGAGCCTTCGCGGAAATAGCGTACGACCTGCGCGATGCCGGCAGCGACCGCGATCAACCCGCCCACCAGCGCGATCCACCACATGCCGACCTCCCGGGAGCGCCGGGGCGCTCGTGCACCAGCGTGACACGGCTGCGGCAGTCGAAGGCTGGTGCCACGGCGTTCGACTCCCACCGCTGGACTCCGTAGGTAGGCTGTAGCATGCGTATCCTCAGGCGTGTCGTCGTCGGCGTGCTCGCCACGGTGGTCATCCTCGTGCTCGTGGTCGTCGTGTCGGTGCCAGTCGACCGCTGGTTCTCGCGTGGGGGCGTCGAGCGCCTCGCCAACGTCGTCATTCCGGGGCCGGACGGGCCGCTGCACGCGTACGTGGCTCGGCCGCCGCTCGCGGAGGGGCCGTTCCCCGCGGAGGGGCCGTTCCCGTTGGTAGTGATGATCCACGAGTTCTGGGGGCTCGACGCCGACACCATCGGGAAGGCCGAGCTCTTGGCGCAGGACGGGTACGTCGTCATTGCGCCGGACCTGATGCGGGGCACCACCACGCGGTGGCTACCGAGCGCGATATGGCAGACGATCCGCACGCCCGACGAGCGGGTGCGTGCCGACATCGATGCCACCGTCGCCGCCTTCGCGGCCGACGCCGGTGTCGATACCGGGCGACTGGCGGTCGTGGGCTTCTGCTTCGGCGGCAGGATGTCGCTCCGGTACGCGCTCGAGCGGCGGCAGGTGGCGGCGACGGGCGTCTTCTACGGCAACGTCGACGACGACGTGGAGGCGTTGCGTCGGCTCGGTGGCCCCGTGCTGGGCATCTTCGGCGCCGAGGACGGTTCCATCCCCCTGGGCGAGGTCCGAGCCTTCGAAGCTGCCCTCGTCGCGGCCGACATCGAGCACGAGGTTCGCGTGTTCGAAGGGGTGGGTCACGCGTTCGTCCGCAGCGCCGACGCCATCGCGGCGGACCCGGTGCAACGAGAGGCCTGGGAACTCCTGCGGTCGTTCCTCGACCGGCACCTCGTGCAGGGATCGGGCGGCTGATCTCGAGGCGTCCGGACGAGTACCGCGTTCCCGGGGTTACCGCGCCCGTGAGGTACGCATGCCGGGCACGACGCGCGCCCCGTCGCCCGTGGCCAACGCCGTGTACTCGGCCGTTTCGGCGCCTATCGCGGCGACGCGGCTCCGGCCGTCGTGGTGGAGGCCCCAGCCGTACGTCTTGACGAGCGGCGAGGCTCGTAGGCAGGCGA
>JACCWH010000039.1 GCA_013697735.1 Trueperaceae bacterium
CAGCAGTCCTTCGGCGGACGCGACGAGCGCTCGGGCGTACGCCATCTGCTGCTGCTGCTCCGCCCGGAGACGGATGAGCCCATCCACTTGCGTCGCCGCCGCGCCGTCGGTCGAAGACTGGAGGACGCGGATCTGCTCGCCCAGTGCACCGATCTGCTGCTCCAGCGTCGTGATCACGCGCGTGAGGCTATCGGTCGCGCGGCGCTGATCCCACGCAACGAGCGCCTCGGCCGCAGCGTTCGCGCGCAGCACAGCGAGGTCTTGCGTCTCCGCCCGCGCCTCCACACCCAAGAGGCTCGAATCCCGGCCATCACCCGCGACGAAACTGCTGGTGCGGCCACGCAGCGACCTGATGTCGCTGTCGGTCGGCGCTTCCACACCGAGGCGCATGAGGGCGTCCTGGAGCACGCGGTCGCTCCGCGCCGCCGCGACGTAGGCGCTGAGATCGATGGGGGGCGCCGTGACGGGCGAGAGCCCGAACTGGCTGAATCCCCCGGTGGTGCGGGCAACCAAGAGCGTGGCTTCGGCGCGAAAAACGGGATCCTGCCGCTGCCCGAGGGTGTAGGCCACGGCACCCGCGACGAGACCGAGGACGGCAGCGAGCACCAGTCCTCCGAGGACGAACCGGAACAGGTCGTGGATGCTGATCGAGATGTCGCTGCTGGGTTGGCTCACGATCGGTGGGGACTCCTCATCTTCCGTACGTGCACTCCGGCGCCGAGGGGACGGCGAGCCGATCGGGCTGCGACCGACCAGGGCAGATGCTGCCACTCGGCCAGCCGTTCAGCCTCAATCTAACGCACTCCCGCCTCGGTCGCCATGTCCGATCTCATACGGTCCGATCGCGACGCTACGATCCCGAATGCTGCGCCGCACCTTGTTACTCCGTATCGTCGAAACGCAGCGTGCTCAGGCGGGCACTCGTGACGGCGTCGGTCCCCATGCCGAACGCTGGCATCGGCAGGCAGACGCCCAGACCCGGCATCGATTCGGTGCACGTGGCGGATCGGATCACGTCGACGGACACGCTCGCCAACGCTCCGGCCGGCGGCATGTAGCGAACCTCCACGGCTCCTGGGACCGACTGGCCCAGCGTGATTCGGACCGTCGTCGCGTCGCCCGTCTTGCGTTCGATCGCCGAGATGGCCACCTGTGCACCGTCGGCGAAGACTCTGAAGTACCCGGAGTAGGCCGTCGCTCCCATGCTCGCGGGCGACGTCACGGGCCGGTCGGCTCGCACCTCGACCACGGTGGGCGACACCTTGTCGATGGCCACGAGTCGAGGCCCCGTACCGTCGACCCCTGCCTCGCCGAGCAGGTGCTCCCGGACCGCCAAAGAGATCCTCCGGCCGAGCTCGATCTGCGCGTCGGCCGACAGGTGGCGACCGTCGCCCGCGTGGAGCGGCAGGTCGTGCGTCACCACCATGTGCCGCCGCGCCGCCCCTTCGCTCGTGAGGGATCCATTCGGCATCCGTGCTCCCGACGCCATCCGCCGCTGCACCTCACGCACGCGCTGATACAACAGGTTCCGGTTCTCGCCATCGGGATCGTCCGGGTTGCCGGTCGGACCGCGACGGGTCAACTGCGCGAAGACGATCGGGGCACCGAGCACGTCGTCGAAGCCATCGAACACGGCGTCGGTACGACTGAAGAAATTGTTCGTCTGCCCCACGTCGCTCGTGTCGGTCTCCCCCTGGAACCACGCGATCACGCCACTCGCCGCACCGGCGTACGAGTGACCGATCGGCGCCGACCGCTCCACCCCGACGGTGTGCGCGCGAAACGCTGCGCTCCCGAAGAGCGTCGCGCGATTGAACGCCGATACCGGCCGCGCCCATGCCTGCGCGCTGCTCCCACCGCGGGCGGATGGGATCAAGAAGACGTCCCCCCCCGTCGCTTGCGAGAGCTCGTTCCCGAGACTCACACCGAACGACAACCCCGAGGCATTCGACGTGAAGTTCGGGCAGCCCGTGCCTTTGGAGTCGAGGCTCACCAGATCGACCTGACCGAGGCAGTCGTCGAGCGGCTCGGACGCCGCCTTCCAAACGTAATCGTTGCCGAACATCTCGACGCCAGGCTCCGCCGAGATCGCATCGCGCGCCGCCGTCGCCGAGACGTTCACGCCCTGCGCATTGCTCTGTCCGGCCACCAACACGGTGAACGCAGGCACTGCTCGAGAGGCGATCGCAACCGCGCTCACGTCGCCCGCCGAGTTCTCCGCCACCAAGGTGAACGAGGCGCTGGGGGGGAGGTCGATGGTGGGCCCAAACGTCGACGTTCCCGTCACGACCGTCCCGCCTTCGATTCCAGGCCCGAAGAGCGTGAGGGTTTCGGCGCCGACGACGTTCCACGTCAAGGTTTGCGGCAGCCCCGGGTTCACGAGCGACATCGTCGGTTCGAACGACACGATCACGGGCCCATTGCCGACGACCTCGTCGTCGACCTCGACCGTGACCGTGCGCCTGCGCTCGCCGACGTCGTTCGTCGCGACTAGGGTGTAGGTCGTGGTCTCCGTCGGGAACACCGTCGTCTGCACCAACCCGCTCACGTCCATTGCTTCCGGCTCGACCACCAAGGTGGTCGCACCCGTGACGGACCACGTGAGCGAGACCGGTGCACCGGGCACGACGGCTTCCGGCGTCGCCTGGAAGGAGGAGATCGTCGGTGGCGAGACGGTGGGGTCGATCTCGGTGCAGGAGATCAAGGCCGCGAGCACGAGCAACCACACGAACCGTCGCATCGTTGGGGTGCTCGATGACGCCGGAGACCCCGCACGCTCGAATCGCTGTGGAACCGAAGACGGATTGATTCGACGCACGCTAGCTCTCCTCGGGGGCGCGGCGCTCACTGCGCACGCACGCCAAGTATGCCACGCTCGGAGCAGTGGGAGCCGCCAGCGGCGCACCGTTCGATACGAACCGTTCGATACGAACGTGGCCGTGACCCGAGTGTCCCTATGGACGCCGCTCGTCTATGGTGGTCTTGCTGGTGGTCTCGCCGCACACGGCAGGGATAGGGGGTGGTGCAGAGCAAACACCAGCACCACGGATCGATACGACGACGCCGTGGCACGAACGTCGTCCATGCACGCTAGACGCTGAGCCGGTCCGATCGACACCGGCCGCGACACTGAAACGGAGCATCTCATGCAGCAACGCTTTTCGTCGTTCCTCACGCCCATCGCACTTCTGCTCACGCTCACCGTATTGGTAGCGTGCGGCGGCGCCCCGCCCACCGTGCCAGACACCGACACCACACTCTCCGTCACGGTTGCCGGCGACGGCGGAGGCACCGTCACGAGTGCTCCCGCCGGCATCGACGTCACATCGGGGACCGATACGGCCACCTTCGCGGCCAGCACTCAGGTCACGCTCACCGCGACCGCCACGGCCGGATCTTCGTTTCAGGGCTGGACGGGTGCCTGCGCAGGCGCCGGCTCCAACACCTGCGTCATCACGATGGATTCCAACACGAGCACGACCGCGACCTTCGTCCTCGGCGAGGCAGACAGCTTCACGCTCACGGTGAGCGTCACTGGCGAAGGCCAGGGGTCCGTGACGAGCAGTCCGTCCGGCATCGACGCCGCCACCGGCGAAACCGATATGGCCGATTTCGACGAGGGCACGGCCGTGACCCTCACCGCCGCACCGGCGGTTGGTTTGGACTTCCTCGGCTGGGGCGGCGGTTCGTGCTCGGGCTTCAGCACCACCTGCGTGGTGACGATGAACGCCGACACTACCGTGAGCGCTAGTTTCGGCGTGATGCAGGGCGCCGCAGGCGAGTTCAACATCCTGACGGGCGCCGACGACGCGCAGGAGTACGCCGAGAACATCAGCGAGTCCTTCCCGGCGGGGAGTGTCGACGCCACCAGCTCCGATCTCGACCTCACGTGGGACACGGCCGTCAAGCCCGGCACGTCCGAGGCACGTGGGCTCGTGACCATCGGCTTGCGCTACCAGAACGTCGACATCCCGCAGGGAGCGACGATCACCTCCGCAACCATCACGTTCACGCGCCGTGCATCCGGCAGTGGCACCCCCACGCTGGTGATCCGCGGGCACGCCGACGACAACACGCCAGCCTTCGTCCATGGCGGCAACGGCACGGCCACGTTCGGCATCTCGAGTCGAGCGACCACCGCAGCCTCGCTCGAATGGACCACGCCGGGGACCGAGGCGACCATGACCACGCCCGATCTCGCGAACGTGGTGCAGCAGATCGTCGATCGCCCCGGCTGGACGAGCGGGAACGCGCTCGGCTTCACCATCACCAGCCCCAACAGCAGCGCGAGCAACTTCCGGCGCGCCGACTCCTTCGAGACGACGGGCGGGACCACGCCGGTACTCACGATCGTGTTCGAAACCGCAACCGACTGATCGACGAGTACTCTTTCGCTGCGCCCCTCAGCGGAGCGCACCACGTACGAGCAGGGGCCCCGTCCAGCGACGGGGCCCCTGCCACTGGTTGTCGGGGAGTCGAGCGCTCCCTTCGGCGTGCAACCGCGCGCCAGCGCTTACACGGGCGTTTCGACTGCGCCCGCGTCGACGCGCGCGAGTGCGCGGAACTCCGGGCTCGACGCCAGCAGTTCGTCGTAACTCCCCTTCGCGATGATGGTTCCTTCTCGCAGCAAGTGGATCACGTCGCAATCCCGAACGGTCGACAGCCGATGCGCGATCATCACCACGGTCTTGCTCTTGCCGATCTCGTTCACGGCGCCGAATACGCTCTCCTCGGTCACGTTGTCGAGCGCGCTCGTCGCTTCGTCGAGAATCAGGATGTCGGGGTCGTGATAGAGCGCCCGCGCGATCCCGAGTCGTTGCCGTTGACCGCCGGAGAGACGCACGCCGCGCTCCCCGATCTCCGTGTCGTACCCCTGCGGCATCTCGGCGACGATGAAGTCGTGGATGTTCGCCTGCCTCGCCGCGCGCTCGATCGCCTCGTGATCGAGCCGATCGTGCGGCACCCCGAAGGCGATGTTGGCGGCGACCGTGTCGTCCGCGAGGAAGATCTCCTGTGGCACGTACCCGAGGTTCTTCTGCCACGCGCTCATGTTCTCGCGCGTCACGCGGACGCCGTCGACGACGAGTTCGCCCTCCTGGGGCTGGAGTAGGCCGAGGAGCAAGTCGATCGCAGTCGTCTTCCCCGACCCGGTGGCGCCGACGAGGGCGACCGACGTCCTCGGCTCCACGCTGAGGTGGAAGTTCGAGAAGACGGGCCGCGGCGCGTTCGGATAGGCGTACGTGACGTTACGAAGCTCGAAGCGTGAGCGGAACGGGAGCGCTTCGACCGTGTCGCGATCGACGGACGCTGGGGAGGCGGTCCGTTCGAGGTCGCGGTGGAGCACCTCCACGGCGGAGGCGCTGAAGCGCATCGACGACACGGAGCCGAAGATGCTCTGCAGCGACGGCAGCAGCCGATAGGAGGCGAAGGCGTAGACGCCGAGGGTGGGGAGCACCGTAGCGAGCGTCTGCTCCCGAACCAGGAGGTAGATGACGATGATCAGCATGCCCCCGAAGGCGATCGTCTCGAACAGATAGCGCGGCACCATCGCGATGACCTGCTGCCGGGCCATGAAGCGGCCGTAGCGCTTCGACGGCGTGGTGAAGCGCTTGAGGAACGGCTGCTCCTTCCCCAGTAGCTTGATCTCCTTCGCCCCCGTCAACGCTTCGTTGGCGGCCTTGTAGCGCGCCTTGTCGGCGAGCGAACGCTCCCTGCCCCCTTCGGAGAGGCGGCGACGCACGATCCGGAACACGATCCCGTAGCACCCGCCCAGGAACGCGAACGAGATGAGCGCAAGGACCGGATTCACGGCCAGCAGCAGTCCGAGGATCAGTGTGGCGCTGATCACGTGCGCCACCAGGCTCATACCCGAGACGAGGAAGCCGTTGATCGCCTGCTTGACCTCGCCCAGGATGTTCTTCGCGAGGCCAGACGTGTTCTGGTCGAGGAAGAACGCGTACGGCTTGTAGAGGTACTCGCGGAGCATCCGCACCGACAGCAGGTGGTTCATGTCCCACGAGAAGCGCAGCAGCCGCAGATGGGTCAGTGCCGCGACCGCGTTGCTGGCGATCAGCACCACCAGCACGCCGACGCCGACGAAGACCATGAAGGTCGTGTCGCTCGTGAAGCCCAAGGTGTCGTACGTCCGGCGCAGGAATGCGTTCGTCTGGATGCTCTCGGGATTCGACACCAACGCGAGGAACGGCATCACGGAGGCGATTCCGATCACTTGGACCACGGCGTTCGCCGTGACCATCGGCACCAACAAGAACAGTCGGCGGCGCTCTGCCGGTGCCATGAGGTCGAGCATGAGACCGACGAGCTTGCGGCCGCTGGATTCGGAGTCGTGCTCGGGGTTGAGTCGTGACGTTGCCATGGGAGTTCTCTCAGTCGGGGAGCGGAGTCGGCGGCGGATGGTGGGGGCACACGGGCCAGCGCGTACGCGGTGGCCGCACTGTTGGGGACACTATACGCGGGAGGCCCGCGACCGGAATGGCATACTTGACCCATGAGCAGCCCCGCCCCTCGCCGCGCCGCACTCGCTCTGGGCGAAATGCAGCGGCGTTGGGAGCGATTCGTAGAGCGCAACACACTCCCTCGCTTCGCGAACGCGCCGTCGGGTTTCGTGATGAAGCTGCCACGTTCGATCGTTCATCCAGAGCGCATCACGATCGGCACCGACGTGAAGCTCGGCGCGGGCAGCGAGCTCAAGTGCAACGTCGGCTACCCGGGCGGTTGGATGCAGCATCCCGAGGGTGCGCACGTCACCCAGACCTTCTCGCCCACCCTGCGCATCGGCGACCGCGTGACCGCGACCGCGTCGCTGCAGGTGATCGCCTTCGAGTCGGTGGTCATCGAGGACGACGTGATGTTCGCCTCGAACGTCTTCGTCGCCGACGGGACGCACGCCTACGCGCACGTCGACACGCCCTACAAGTTCCAGGGCGTCGGAGCGCCGGCGCCGGTTCGGATCGGTCGCGGCGCGTGGATCGGTCAGAATGCCGTCATCACCCCGGGCGTTACCATCGGCGAGATGGCGATCGTCGGGGCGAACAGCGTCGTGACCCGCGACGTCGCGCCCCGGACGATCGTTGCCGGCGTGCCCGCGCACGTCGTGAAGGTGTGGGATCCCGATGGACGGGAATGGCAACGCCCCGCCGCAGAAGGAGCCCCATGAAGCGACCACTCGTCACCGTCGGCGTCTCGACGTACAATCGCGCCGACGGCTACCTCCGCGAAGCGCTCGCGAGCGCACTCGCACAGACGTACGAGCCGCTCGAGATCGTCATCTCCGACAACGCCTCGACCGACGCGACGGGCGACGTGGTCGCCGAGATGGCCGATGAGCGCGTACGCTACGTCCGCCTCGAGAAGAACGTAGGAGCCAATGGCAATTTCAACAGCTGCCTGCAGCTCGCCAAGGGGGAGTACTTCCTGCTCCTCCACGACGACGATCGCATCGACGCCGACATGGTCGAGCGCTGCATGGCGGCGCTCGAACGCTCCGGCGCCGCGGCACCTCCCGGTCTCATCCGTACGGGTACCCGGGTCATCGACGCCGAGGGTTCGGTCACGTCCGAACGCCGAAACGAGGCCCGCAGCGAGTCCCTCGCCGATCTGATGACCAGCTGGTTCGACGGCGAGACGTCGATGTACTTCTGCAACACCATCTTCCGGACCGAGGTCCTACGCGACGCAGGGGGATTCACCACTCCACGAGAGCAGTACATCGACGTGGCAGCCGTCATCCGCATCGCCGCTCGGCACGAGGTGCTCGACGTTCCCGACGTCTTGGCGAGCTTCCGACGGCACGGGGGCAATACCGGGACCGCGCAATCGATCGAGGCGTGGTGCGAGGACTCGCTCTACCTGATCGACCTGATGTGCGAACTCGCGCCCGAACGCGCCGACGAACTCCGCAGGCGCGGACTGCACTACTTCAGCCGCAACAACTACAATCGCGTCGCGCGGTTCCGCGGGATCTCGAACCGGGCGCTGGCGTACTGGGTGGTCTACAAGTCCTTCGACTTCCGCGCCTCCCCCCTGACGTTCATCGCGTACAAGAACTACCTGCGATTCAAACGCTCGCGCCGCCGAACGAACTAGGCGTGGCGACCACCACACCCGACACCATCACCCGCGTCGCCTTCCTCACGCCGGAGTACCTGACGGAGGCACACGGGAGTGGCGGCATCGCGAACTACGTCGCGAAGATGGCCGCGACGTTGGCCGTCCACGGCGTGACGTCGGAGGTGTTCGTTCCGAGTCGCGAACCCGGCGTCGTCTCGTTCGAAGGGATCCGGGTCCACCGCGTGCCTCGCGAACGGTCGGTCGTGGCCCGCGGCGTCTCGCGCGCGCTCCGCCCGTTCGGTGGGAGCCGGACCGAGCTGCTCCTCCACCTCATGGACGCCCGCCGCCTCGCTCGAGCACTCGAGCGGCGGCACGCCGAACTCCCGTTCGACGTCGTGCAGAGCTCGAACCACAACCTGACCGGCTTCTTCGTGCGAGCGGCTCCGGGGCGCCGCAGATTGATACGAATCAGCACGTCACGACGGCTCTACGACGGCGCGACCGGCCTCGGCGACGGTGGCCTCTCTCGCCTCAGCGAAGCGCTCGACGTTCGGGCGATCCGGCGGGCCGACGTGGCGTACGCCCCGAGTCGGCTCCTCGCCGATCACTTCAATCGCTGCTACGGTGCCGACGTCCACGTCCTCCGACCTCCGGCCGGCCTGGGCACCGTCCCGTCGCCCGAACGACTCCCCTTCGAGCTTCCAGGGCGCTACTTCGTGCACTTCGGCTCCCTCGGGCAACGCAAGGGGACGGACGTGGTCGCGCGCGCGCTGTCGCTCGCGTGGCGTCAGGAACCCGACCTGCGCATGGTCATGATCGGTCCGATCTCCCCTCGAGCACTCGCGGAGTACCAGGCAGCGTGGGGCTCGGCGCGCGATCGCGTCTCGATGGTGGGCCAACTCGACAAGGCGTCCCTCTACGCCGTCGTTCGGGGCGCGCTCGCGTCGGTACTCCCGTCGAAGATCGACAACCTCCCCAACACCGTTATCGAGAGCCTCGTCTTGGGCGTGCCGGTCATCGGCAGCGACGGGGCGAGTATCGACGAGCTCGTAGAGCACGGCCGGAGCGGCGCCCTCGTCCCCATCGGCGACGAGGCCGCACTCTCCGAGGCGATGCTCGAGGCGTGGCAGGGGCGAGCCCCGTGGCTCGGTCCAGGCTTCGTCGCGCCGGCGGTGCTCGCCCAGATGCAGCCCGACGAAGCGGTCCGTCGCTTCCTCGATCTCGCAACGGGCGCGGGGACGCGCTCACCATGAGCGGCGCGACACGCGGGAGCGTCCGACGCTCGCTCCGCAGTCTCCGACATGGGGTCGGTCGGCTCCACACGCGTTACCTCCTCCGCCACGAGTTGCGACTCAAGACGTGGTGGCGCCATGGGCGTCGCCACGCCGCACCCATCGATCCCTTCCGGGTGCTGATGGTCGACCCGGCGACGATCCGCTCGTGGCTCGACATGGAGCGCGACGACTTCATGCGGATCCGGTACGATTTCGGCGTCCGTGACGGGGATTGGGACCTCTCGACCACGCCATTCTCCGAACACTTCGTATTCAGCTCGATCGCTGCCCGGTTCACACGAGCGGTGCCGTGGAGCGACACGCGCCTCGTGGAGGTGGCCCTCGCTGGCGTCCGCAGCGGCGATGGTCGGTACCACGGCTGCACGACGGAGGCTGCGCTCGAAACCCGCTTGCGAGCGCTCGAGACGCTGCACGAGCACGTCCGACGCGATGGCTACAAGGCGCAGTCCGAACTCGCCCGGCAGCCGAACCACCCGCTTCTCCGGCGGCGCTACCGGCCGCCGGAGCTCGACGAGGTCCTCGTCGACATCGGTCGGGACGGCGAGTTCATCCTCGTCGACGGCGTCCACCGCTTCTCGGTCGCACGGGTCCTCGAGGTGCCACGCATCCCAGTGTGCGTCCTGGTGCGGCACGCCGAGTGGCAGAGGCTGCGCGATCGCGCTGCCCGCGCCCCGAACTCGGTGCCGGAGACGGTGCGGCAGCATCCGGACATCGAGCACCTACTCGGGCGCTCGACGCGGCCTCCCGAGGGGCCCGCCTAGGCTGCCGACGCGCGATCGCGTAGGTGGTCGGCGAGGCGGTGCGCGAGTGCCGTGAGCGTCAGCGTCGGATTCACACAGCCCCCGGTCGGGAAGACCGAACTGCCGGCCACGTAGAGGTTGCCGACGCCATGCACGCGGCAGTCGGAATCGACGACGCCCCGCGTCGGGTCTTGGCTCATGCGGGTCGTTCCCATGTGGTGGCTCCCGCCGTACATCCCCTCCCAGGACCCGGCGTGCTCCATCACCCACTCCTTCAGACGCAGCCGCCCCTGGTGCGAGAGACCGAGCGCGCGACCGAGGGACCACGTCGCCTGCACCATCGTTCGCTCGTCGAGCTCGTTGAGTCGCCAGTCGAGCCGCGTGGTGCGCTGACCGAGCGCATCGCGATCGTCGCCGAGTGTGACGCGGCTGTCGGGGTTCGGCGCCTGCTCGAGCTGGAGGCGGACGTCGTACGGCCGGACGGGATCGCGCTCGGGATGCATCGACACCGAGATCATCTGCTGCACGTCGGCCGTGAGCCGATCCTCTGCGGTGGTGTCGCCGAGCACGGCGACGGCGTTGAGGATCCCGTCGCGCCGCTGCGCCGCGCCGGAGACGCGCAGCCCGGCCCGCACGGGAACGAGCGGGGGAAGAAACGACACCTCGCGCCGCAGTCGGTCCACGACACGCGTCACCGCGCCGAGGCCGCCGAACACTCGTCGCGGTGAGCGGCTCGCGTAGAGGTCGACACTCTGCTCGGGCTGGACGAATACGCACGTCGAGGTCGTCACGTGCGGATGCTCCATGAAGTACCGACCGACCAGGTCGTGCCGATTGCCGAGACCGGCGCGCTCGACGTCGTTCGCCAAGAGCAGCACACGGGCGTTCTCGATCCCGCCACAGGCGATGACGAAGTAGCGGGCGGCCAGGCGGAAGGACGTCCCTGCAAGCGTCGTCAGGGTGACTTCCTCGACGTGATCGGCCGCGTCCGTGGTCGTGATGCCGGTGAGGTTGGCGTTGAGGAGCACGTGCACGTTCGGAGCGCGCTCGAGCTCGTCGCGGTAGACCTGACCGTAGCGCGTGGGGGGACTGAACTGCCAGACGATGCTCTCGAAATCCTCCTCCAGCGCGATCTCGGGGCGCTCGCGCGACGCCCACGCGTCGACGCCGTACTCGAACGCCGCGAGCTCGTTGCTTCGCTGCGCCCGCTCGTAGTACGGCAGCAGATCGGCGAGGCCTATGGGCCAGCCGCTCTCGGGCACCCAATCGCGGTGCTCGAAGTCGAGCGCGTCGAGCGGCGCGCACCAGCCGGCCCAGTGGTTCGTCGTTCCCCCGAAGGAGCGCAACCGCGTCGTGATCAACGAGGCGTAGTCCCGGCCGACGTTCTCACCGCCCGCGAGTTCCTGCGTCGCCGCCTCGAGCTCCAGGTCGCCGCTCTCGACGACGTAGACGTCGTTGCGCGAGCCTGCGAGGTCGCGCGCGATCGTGATGCCGGCGGCACCGGCGCCGATCACGCAGATGTCGGTCGTGATGAGCGTACCGGCCTCGACGCCGCGGGCATCCAGGAACGCGCTCACACGCGGCTCCAGCGGCTTCTGGTGCTGGCCTCCACGACCGCCGCGAGGAGACAGAGGTCGATACTCGTTTCCGAGAGGAGCCAGCCGTCGAGGAGCACGACACGATCCGCAGTGAAGTCCTCGCGAACGTGCGCGTCGAGTCTTGCACGGAGCGCTTCGTAGCCGTCGGCCCCCGAGTCGGTCGGGGCCGCGATGAGCTTCCCCTTGAGCCGACGAAGGACGAGCGCCTCGTCGGAGGCGCCGCCGTCGACGTGCTCTCCGATGGCAGCGGCGCTTTCATAGGCGGGGAGCAGCGCGAGCACCCTGGCCTCGTCCGGGTCGTCGATGAACGTCTGCAGGTGCGCGAGCCGCTCCGCGTACGACGCGGCGTCGTCCATCGCAACCGCGTTGGAGGCCGCGATGAAGTAGTGCCAGCCAGCGCCCGCGAGCGTCACCCCCACCCCGGTCGCGGCGCAGTATGCCAAGAACTCCCGTCGATTCACCGTTCGTTGCCTCCCAGCGACGTTACGCAGAATGCGCGGCCCGACGAGCGGCGGCTCGCCACAGCCGCTCGTACGTGGGAGCCGTTCGGGCAAGATCGAAGTGGCGCGCCACGTGCGCGCTCGCACGTTCAGCCATGCTCGCGGCGTCGACGCTGCCGGCAAACACTCGGTCGACGAGCGCACTCAGCGTAGCGGGATCGGCCGAAGGCGTCACGAAACCCGTCACCGAATCGTCGACGAGCTCCTCGATACCGGGCGTCGGGCTCGTGATGCAGACGCACCGACTCGCCATCGCCTCCTTGACGACGTTCGGCAGCCGCTCACCGGCATACCGCGACATCAGCACGAACACCTCCGCCTTCGACATCTCCTCCACCACGCGCTCGTGCGCAACGTGCCCGAGGAAGGTCACCGCGTCCCGCAGGCCCAAGGCGGCGCTCATCGATACCAGGCGTTCGCGGTCGGGTCCGTCGCCGACGACCACGAGCGTCGCCTCGGGCCACCGTTCGAAAACGGCCGCGAACGCCTCGAGGACGTCGTCCATACCCTTCTGCTCGATGAGCCGCCCGGTGGTCACGATACGCCGCGGCACCTTGGCGTGCTTCGCGCAGATACCCTGCACCCAGTCGACGTCGACGCCGTTGTAGATCACTTCGATGCGCTCAGGCGGTAGCCCCGTGAAGCGGGCGACGTGGGGCCGATTGACGATCGCGTGCGTCCGCACCACGTCTGCCCCGGTCGCGACGTCGACCGCACCCGCGTACTCGCGCACCAGGTCGTACGCGACGATGGACATCGACGTCACGGCCTGGGGCAGCCTTCGTTGCACGAGCCAGCCGACGATCGTGGGGTAGTGCCCCCAGTACATGTGCACCACGTCGGGCTGCAGGCGCTCGAGGTCGGCGAGGATGTCGAACGCACGTGGCAGCAGCGCGACGCTCGTGAGCAGGTCGGTCGTGCGGCCGCGATTCGTGCGGAGGATCCATCCCAGGGCACGAAGCGACAGCACGGGGCGCTTGAGCGCGGCCACCATGCCGCGCATGCTCGCCGTGACGCCGTTGTGCGTGATGTGCAGACTCGGCAGACCACGCTCCTCGAGGAGCCGGTCCGCATCGGGGTGCCGTCGCCGCAGACCGTGCACGGAGATGGTGACGCCGTGCAGCGACAACATCCGCACCTCGTTCGTCGCGAAGGTCTCGGAGGTCGCTGGGAACTGGATCGTCACGTAGGCGGCGCGAAGTGACGCATCGACATCGCCGTTCGATCTGGTTCGGGAAGGCTGTGCGTGTCGACGGGCGGCCATCGCCATTGGGGAGAAATATAACAGACCCGTTCATGAAGTCGCTTACAAGGGCGCACCTGCGAGCGGCGGTATCTTGCTCGTACTGAAGGACGATCTCGTTCTTCAGAGGCGACGAAACCCCCTCCGTATCTGGGCGCTTGGATGGGGTGGAGCCAGTAGCGCAACCGGCTGAAGGTGTTCGTTCGCACCATTCGACGTTCATCGGCCGCCGGCCGCCAGGGTTCACGTTCGCCTCCGCATCGGGAATTCGTTGCGCATCGGGGGTGCACTCGACATGTACGGACCATCACCACATCGCTCTCCCAGACGGTCCTCGCGGCCGCGACGCCCCGACGCCTTCGGATCGCCGGCGCATGACTTCGCGTTCAGCACGTATTCCTCCAGGCCGTGGGCGCGTATCGCCGCGGTGCGACCTGGAGGGCCCATAGAGATCTGAGACACGTACGACCTGAGGGACCCCGTCTCTCGGAGGCAATGAAGCCTGTTCCGTATTTGGGCGCTTGGGACAGGTGGAGCCAGTAGCGCAACCGACTGAGGGAGGATGTCCACGTCGAATCGACTGGCTCCTTCGCTCGCCCGCACCGACCACCGCCCGCGAGCGGTGGCAGGCAACCGAAGGAGCCATCTCATGGTCGTAGCAGCCGCAGATCGCGCATGCCCCACCACCACACGCCCGTACGCCACGACGACCCGCCTCGTAGCGACGCTCGTCATAGCACTCTTGTTGGCATCGTGCGGAATGACGGACGTTCGCCCCGATCCCCTCTCGGAGGTCGCGCCCGATCCGGTGACCGACGAAGTCGTCGATCCCGTGACGGACGCAGATCCCGACATCTCGAACGGCCCGGGCGGAAGGGCCTCCCTCGGCACGATCGTCGCCGGGCACCACGCCGAGCCGGCTGGCGCCTTCGACATGGTCGCGGATGACACCGCAACGGCCGGTCACTACCTCGCCCAGCCCGCCTCCGTCCCCGCGACGACCACGGGAGACGAGATCGTGAGCATCCCACTCGTCGTCGAGCACGATGGTGACTATTCGCTGTGGGCGCGCCTGCGCGGTCCCGACACGAGGTCCGACGCGGGCTACCTGGGATTCGATGGCGTGCTGCACCGGACGTTCACGTCGGAGCACGGTGTCTGGACCTGGGTCAACGTCACGCGGCAGCACCTGAGCGCGGGAGCCAATCGGATCGGCATCGGATACGGTGAGCCCGGACTGCAGATCGACGTCTTCGTCGTCGTGAGCGACGCGTCGATCGGCGCTGCGGAGCTCGAGGCGTTCGTCGTCGACGGCACCCTGCCTGAGCGCGACCACTCGGGCGAAGGCGTCGGAGATGGGACCGACGACGGAACCGACGGCGGCGCGAACACCCCGAGCGAGCCGACACCGACGCCGACGCCGACCGAGCCGAGCCCGACTCCATCGCCAACTCCAACGCCAACTCCGACCGAGCCGACGCCGACGCCAACTCCGACGCCGACCGAGCCGACCCCGACCCCGACCCCGCCGGCGACGGGAACCAACC
>JACCWH010000076.1 GCA_013697735.1 Trueperaceae bacterium
GCCGCTGCACGTCGGACGTGGACTCGGGGTAGGCCACGGCGTCGGGGGGGTGCGACACGTCGCACGACTCGCCGCGTGCGTGGAGCGCCAGCGCGCTCGCGGACGTGTCGACCTGGTCGTGGCGGAGGATCCCGCGTAGTGCCGTGGCGACGGTGTGGTCCAACGGTGGTGCCTCCCGAGCGGCGTTGCTCGCGCGACGCCGTGATGGAATGATCGATACATACAAGGGCAAGGGACGTCGGTCGCGGCCGCGTACCGTCGCGCAAGCGTACAAGGAACTCCATCGGCAGGGGCCGCGGAAGCCAAAAGGCGCAGCGTGTGCTACGATGTGCACATGTGTGCACGAGATGCGAAGCCCCGCTCCACGGCCCGCGGCGTCCGCCTGCCCAGCGCGCTCGACGTGGCCATTCAACGCGAAGCCGACGCCCGCGGCAGCACCTGGTCAGCGCTCACGAACGAGCTCCTCGACGAGGCGATCCGCCAGCGCCGCGCTCCGGGCATAACGTTCGTCGACGGTGTCACCGGACGGCGCGCCGTCCTCGCCGGCACCGGCCTCGACGTGTGGGAGATCATCCAGACCTGGCAGGATACCGGTGAGGACCTCGCCCGCACGCACGAAACGTTTGACCGGTTGAGCGAGCTCCAGGTGCGGGCGGCGCTTGGGTACTACCTGCTGTACCCGGACGAGATCGACCGCCGCTTGACTCGCGAAGAAGCTTGGACGAGTGAGCGGCTGAAACGCGAGCTGCCGTACGCGGTTCCGCGGCCCGACTGAGGGGTCGACAGGTGCCTGAAGCTGTGCGGTTCCTGCTCGACGAAGACCTACCTCCGACCGTCTCGGCCATAGCGCGATCGCTCGGGCTCGACATCGTCAGTGTGCACGAGATCGGCCGAACCGGGATGTCGGACGAAGACCAGCTCGGTTTCGCCGCCTCTGCGTCGCGCATCCTGGTCACGCGCAACCGAGACGACTTCATCGCGCTTACGCGGCGGGCCTACGCGACCAATGCACCGCATCACGGCGTACTGCTCGTGCCTCGCAGCGCTCCCGACACGCACCCGGAGCTCATCGCGCGGTCCCTCGCCGCGTGGGCGGTGCGGTACGCCGGCGAGCATCCGGGGTCTGGGTTCGTCGACTTCGTGTGACCTTCCATGGGTGGCCAGCCGGGAACGCTTACGCCCTCGATGAGCCACCTAGAGATCGGTCCACCCTCCGGTTCATCAGTGGCTCGGACGTCTGCCGCCCCACGATCCGTCAGCAACAGGCCCACGGAGGCCCCGCCCACGAACACGCAGTCACGAATGCCCAGTTCGGAGAGTCTGCCAGCAACTCGTGCGAGCGCATCGATCACGAGGAGCGAGCGGCCATCGGAGTGGGAGCACCGAGTAGCACGTTGAGGTGCTCGACGGCGAGGTTTCTCTCGCGTGGCTGCCCAATCCGGATCGCGTCGACCAGGGCCAATAGCTCGTAGAGCTTCGCGTTTCGGCGGGCTGCCGCGGGAACGGCCACGTCGAGAGGTTCCACCGCGTACCCACGCACGTCGCCATGTGAATCGGGCCAGACAGGAACCGAGCTTGACCGTGTGGGGTCCGGTTGAGCGGTGGTGCGGCGTGTGCCGTCGGATCGCCTCGCGTGAGAGCGCCCGGCTCGAGGTAGTACACGTACCTCACCCCGTACACGATCAGATCCATGAGGTCGGCGCGGCGTACAACCCGTTCTCGGGTCACGAGGCCTGCCGCTCGCAAGCGATGGACGGATCGATGGAGCGTAGAGGCACTCAGGCCCACCTCCGACTCGAGCCTCTCGAAGCTTCTCGCAGGGTCGGCCAGCACAAGCAGCGAGAGCGCGACGAGGCCCCCGGACGCGGCACACCACGCCGACGACGGCGACTTCGGCCAAGGCTCCCCCTGACACCCCCCCTACCGCAGCAGCGGGTGCAGGTGCTCCGCCGCGAGCGTCCGGCTCCGCAGCGACGTATCGCCGCTCTCGGTGATCGCGAAGCACGTGGTGCGCGTCGAGCGGTCGACGCCCGTGATCATGAGCGAGGGACCGTTCGGACCGACCGGCAGGATGCCGATGAGGCGGCACTGGTGCGGGTTCGTGCCGTTGGCGTGCCGGGCATTCAGGAGGTGGCCGGTCTCGTGCATGAGCGTGGAGGAGGTGATTTCGTTGGAGGCGTTGCGTAGGCTGACCCAGGTGGTGCCACCCTGGCGGGGCGTGCGCCCGAACCCGCCGATGCCGGCGCAGCCGGAAGTGCCGGGGTAGCGGGTGGTGTTCGTCCACCACACCCAGTACTCGTTGTCGAGCGTGGTCGAGTCGCGGGACGAGTCGCGGTACGCCTGCAGCAGGTTGTCGCTCTCCACGCACGGGCCGGCGGGCCACGTGAACGCCTCCTGGCCGGCGGCCGTGAACCGTCGATAGCCGCCGATGCGCGTGCGCACGGTGAACGCGTTACTCCACTGGGTGAGGCTGGTGAGGTTCGACGGGGCCTCCTTGGCACTGAGCTGCAGCAGGGCGAAGATCAGGTCCTGCCGGTTGGCCATGGCGTCCACGCGTGCGAAGTAGTTCGTCACCAGCCGCACGCCCGCGACGGCGTCGTACACGGTCGCGTCCGCGATCATGACGGGCCGCAGGAACTTGACGCCGTCCTCGAGCATGTGATCCGAACGGCCGAGCGCGTCGCGATGGGCGGTGGGCGCGAGCGCCTGCGCGTGCAGGTGCGAGTCCTCGTCCTCGCTCGGCACGTCGACGTCGATCTGGTTATAGAGCAGGTAGTTGGCCTGGTTGCTGTCCAGCAACCGCTGCGTGGTCGCGGCGTCGTAGTGCAGATCGAGCACGCTGCGCAAGCCCTGCAGCGAGCTGGGCGTGTGCGGCGCAGTGAGCTGCGTGCCGTAGTACGTCGCGTCGAGCTCGTCACCGATGACGGCGATCACCGAGAACTGGTAGACGGACTCGTCACGCAACGCCTCGAGGTTCTTCTCGGTCTCGCCGATCATCTGCAGGATGTCGTTGGCCCCGAGCCATGGCATGCCTTGGAACGTCAGGCTCGGGCCGCTCACCTCCTGGCAATCGACCGGCACGAAGGTCGCCGCGTCGATCGCGCAGTCGCTCACGCCCAGCTCGCGCATGTCGTGGTGGTAGGCCGTCCATGTGATGAACTGCTGCGTGCCATCGGGCTGCAGGATCGGGAGGTTCAGGTAGACCGGCTCGAGATCGGCGTCGGCGGCCGCGGTGTGATCCTGCAGCGCGATGATGGCCTTCTCCGTGTTCAGCGTGATCAGTTCGAAGCGCTTCAGCCCCGGCAGCACGTACTGCACGGCGCGCTCGAGCTCCTCCGCTGGCTCGAGCGACGGGAAGCGGGCGTCGACGTCGATCGACTGCCCCGGGCCCCGCAGGGCGAGGTCGATCTCGGCCACGGTGTGCCAGTACCGCCACTCGAACACCAGCCGCTGGGTCCCGACGAGCGGCGTGGTCAGGCGCAGCGCGAACCGCCCTTCCGCGTCGGTGCACGTGGCGGCGCGGGACGCCTCGGATGGCGCCTGACACGACTCGCTCACGTTGGCACGCTGGGCCGCCGAGGCGGCGCCCTCCGGAGCGAATACCACGGCATCTGCCACCGGAGCGCCGTCGGCATCCACCAGCTGCCCCTCGAAGGTCGTCTCGAGCGCGTCGTCGAGTGAGCAGCCCGCGAGGATGATGAGCAGGACGGGGATCAGCACGAGCGCTATGGTGCGTGCGGATGCTGGTTCGGTGCGGGACATGACGGCCTCCTTCGGCGGCCGCGACGGAGCTTGGCGCGGCGGACGGACCGGGGCGGTGCGCGACGCCCTCGCGCTGACGGGGTGTGCAGCCATAGTGGCAGAGGCCGTGCTGGGGCGCCTGTGAAATACCGCAATCGTCCGACGTCTCCACTGCGACGCCGTCACGCTACTCCCGGAGCACGTGCACGAAATGGAAACTGCAGGCGACGGCGCCGAACGAGGACCAGTCGAAGCCTTCGTAACGGCTGATGCGGTAGGTACCGCGTTCGCCTGCGACGAGGTATGCGGTCGTGAGGTAGGTCGTGCCGTCCGGCGCGGTCTCCTGGGAGGTCACGCGCACGCCTCGCGTCGCTGGACCAAGGGCGACTGGCGTCGCGACCGCGCCCTCGGGGAAGTCACGTCGCACCACCTCGGCGACGTCGACGCCGACGGCGAGCGAGATTGCCACGTCCGGAACCAGAGCGTCCCCGTCGAGCGAGCCGTGGATGTACCACTGTGTCCCCGCGCGCGCCAGATCGTGACTCGGCGGGAGGAGGAGCGCGAACGCCTCCAGCACGTCGACGCGCACCGACCAGTCTGGTCCTGAACGCTCCGTCGCGCCGTCTGCCTCGCATTCGGGCGCCGTCGGATCCGATTGTGCGGCGATCGGCACGAGGCAGCCGAGCACGAGGCTCGCGCCCACGCACCGGACCGCGGAGGCGAGGGCGCCGCGGGTCACTCGAACACCACCACGATCTCACGCAGCGTCGATCGCATCGAAGCGTTGGCCATGATTCTCTCCTCTGCCGATCCGTACCCGCGAGCACTACCGTACGTCATCACATCCCGAGCCCGTCTTCGACGTCCAACGCGAGCACGCCGCCCGAGACCAGCGTCCGCTCGTCGACGGTCATCGTCGGCGCCAACACCATGCCGTCGAGGTGCAGCGCGGAGCGGACGCACCCACCGAAGCTGACGTTGTCGCCGAGCGCGACGTGAACGCGCCCCGCCGAAGCGGCCCGGTCCGGTGCCGCCAGCGAGCGCGAAGGCGGTTCGACCGGCGACGCTGCAACGCAGATCGGTTCCAGCCGGCGAGGTGAGGTGTAGGCCCGCCCCCGACTCCAGGAGCGCCGCGAGCGCCGCGGTGACGCGTCGAAGCGCCGCATAGTCCACCCGCATGAGGTCGCTCCGCATCATCTCGGCCGTGATGCCGCGGAGCACGAAGATCTGCGCCCCCGCCGCCATGGCCGCGCGGCTGGCGTCGGTGTGGGTCAGGGCCCGCGCGACTGCCTGGACGATCACGTCGGCGGCGAGCATCGCGCTTGCGACGATGGGCGGCGGCTCTTCGCCGTGGCGTCGTCGCCCATCCATGCGCAGCGTCACGACTTCGGCCGCGAGGGCGGCGGCGGCAGCAGCCCAGGCGGCGGCGACCTCGTTCGTCTCGTCGTCCGTGACCACCAGCACGTGATGCTCGGGGTCGATCTCGGCGAGGTCGCGCAAGCAACGGTGGGCGACCCGTACCAGGTCGACGTCGGCGGCCATCTCAGCGCCCCTGGATGCGCGGGTCGAGGAGATCGCGCAGCCAGTCGCCGATGAAGATGAGCGACAGCGACAGGAACGTGATGAAGATGCCGGGGAAGGTCGCCAACCACCAGGCGGTTGCGACGTAGTTGCGCCCGTCGGCGAGCATGCGGCCCCAGGTGACGGTCGGCGGTTGCACACCGAGCCCGAGGAACGACAGCGACGCCTCGAGGATGATGACCGTGGCGACGTTGAGGGTGCCGACCACCAGGATCGGCGCGA
>JACCWH010000078.1 GCA_013697735.1 Trueperaceae bacterium
CGCCACGACGAGCGTGGCGAGCGCGAGGGCCAGGAGAGGCGAGCGCCACGACGCTCTGAGGAAGGGAGTACGGGACGCTCGCATGGGTGTCCTCCTCGATCGCTTCGGCAGCCATGCAGGGCGCGTCCGCGACGCGTCCGTCAGGGGAGTCCGATCTCTTGCCGCACGTCGTGCACGTCGGCAGCGCTCAGGCTTCTGCCGCGGAGTGGCTCGATGTCCGTCGCCGCGTACGGTTCGTAGTCCTCGATCCGGTCGGCGTCGCCCCACGCCTCCAGGACGTAGTTCAGCGTCGCGGCGATCTGGTCGTCGGTGAGTTGCGCGAACCGCGGCATGAGCCCGTTGTAGCTCTGAGCGTTCACCTCGATCGGTCCCTGCAACCCGTAGAGGAGCACGAGGGGGAGGTAGTCACGATCGGCTTCATAGAGTTCGTAGACGTGATTCGCGAGCGGTGGGAACGCGCCGGGTATGCCTGCGCCCGTCGCCTGGTGACAGCCGACGCACTGCGCGGCGAAGATCGGTGCCCCGTCGAGTGCTACCGGGGCGATGTCTTCGGGGGCTTCGATCGGATCCTCGACGACGGCTTCCATCACACCGCCCTCGAGGAGGGCGAGGTCGACGCCGCGCTGCACCACGAGCTCCATGGCGTGCTCGATGTCGAGTCGGGCCGCGCCGTCGTCGGCCACCTCGAAGCCGCGCAGCCGCTCCTCGGCCTGCTGGAGCATTCCCTGGTGCTGGCTCTCGTCGAGCGCCTCGGTGCGGCCCTGCGGCCGCGAGGTCACGAGTACGAGCAGCGCGACGATCGTGAGCACCATGCCGACCGAGCCGAGGACGTAGGCGCCGCGAATCGCCTTCGCGGTCACGACCTCCTGGCGGACGTTCTCGTCAGGCATGGTGAACCTCGGGTCCGCGCTCGGCGGGGACGTGATCGCGCGTGCGGGCGGGAAGGGGTATGGGGGAGAGTCTGGGATCGTTCTCGGGGACGAGCGTGCGTGAAGCGAGGCTGCGCAGCACGAAGGCCAGCCAGATGCCGCCGAGACCGACGAAGATCGCCACGTCGGCGATGCCCGGCAGACCGAGCCGCCCAGATTCCGGTGCCAAGTACCAGTAGCCGTGCACGGCGTGGTTCAGCAGCGCCCAGCCCGACATGAACGAGAGCGCCAGGCGGTGGCGCTTCACCCAGCGCGAGAAGAGTAGGAGGAAGGGGAGCGCGAAACCGGCGACGGCGAGGTAGATCCCCATGCCCGTCCAGGGCTGCTCGTAGAAGCGCAGGACGTAGAACGTGTTCGTCTCGACGACGTTGTTCGTCCACTGGATCACGAGCTGGCTGACGTTGACGTACGTCCAGAACATCGTGAAACCGAGCATGAAGTTGCCGAGATCCTGGAGGCGCTTCCAGGTGAGGAGCTCGTCGATCCGCTGCGAGCGTCGCGCGAGCCAGGTCATCGTGAGGATGAGGAACGCCATCGCGGTCACGGCTTGGCTGATCATGAAGATCACGCCGAACATGCCCGACCACCATACGGGGTTGAGCGACATACCCCAGTCGATCATGGCGAACGTCATCGTGAGCACGTAGACCACGATCCCGGCGCCGCCGAGGCTCCGGAGCCGGTAGGCGACGCGGCCGGTGTCGGCGCCCTGCTCGTCTTGGGCGCGGGCGCCGCGCAGGTAGTACCAGGCCATCGCCGACCAGATGGCGAAGTAGAGCACCGCACGCAGGATGTAGCCGGCGGTGTTGAGGTAGCCGCTCTTGAAGTCGACGGTCGGGTGCGTCGCGAGGTACGCAGCGTCCGTCCATGGGTACAGGACGTTGACCCCGAAGATCAACGGCACGAAGAAGAGCGCGGTGAGTGGTATGGCAGAGACCATCGCTTCGAGCGGCCGCCGCGTGACCGCGCCCCAGGAGCCGCCCGCCATGTGGTTCACGAGGAGGAGCACCAGGGCGCCGAGCGACAGGCCCGTCCAGAAGACGAAGGCGACGAGGTAGGCGGAGAAGAAGACACCGGCGCCGAGGCCGAGCACCAGCCCGACCGCGAGGCCGACGACGCCGACGACGAGTGCGATCACTACGAGCCGGGAGACGTCGAAGGCAGCGTTCATCGACGCACGCTCCCTTCGGAGGTGGGTGTGCTATCGCCGAGATCGCGCAGCGCGGCGTCTGGAACGTCGTCCACGCTGGCGTTCTGGGAGAGTTGGAGCGCCTTGACGTAGGCGGCGATCGCCCAACGGTCTTCGGGCGGGACGCGCGATGCGTAGGGGAACATCCGTCCGAATCCGTTCGTGATCACGCCCACGTAGTAGCCCACGGGTGCGTCGAGGAGGCGCTGCTGCTGGAACGAGGACGGCTGCGGGAAGCCGCGCTGAACGATCATGCCATCGCCCTCACCGGTGTAGCCGTGGCAGACGGAGCAGTAGATGTCGTAGCGCTCCTTGCCGCGCTGCACCACCTCGAGCGTCAGGTCGAAGGGGAGGTCGCGCATGAGGCCGTCGGCGTCCTGCCCGCTGAAGTAGCTCGCATCGATGCCGCCACGCTCGCGCGAGACCGTCCCCTCGAGGAGGCGCTGCTGCACGCTGCCGTCCGCGAAGAATGGCGACGCCTCGAAGGCGCGGGCGCTCGGTTGCTCGGCCATGTTGCGGCCGCACGAGGCGAGCACGAGCACGAGAGCGAGCACGCCGACCGCGCGGAGCGGCACGCTGCGGCGTTGGGGCCTCATCGCTCCACCTCGGTCACGCGTACGGCCGGCGTCCCCTCCAGGAAGGTGCGGGTGCCGCTCGGATCGAAGCGCGCGTCGACGGCCTCGATGCACAGGAAGTAGCGATCGCGCGAGGCGCGCTCGAATCCGGGCGCGTTGAAGATCGAGTTGTACGGGCGTGGTAGCCCGTTGCGTGCGAGCATGAAGAGGCCGGCGGTGAACGCCGACATGAGGACGGTCACCTCGAACGTGATCACGATGTAGGCCGGCCAGTCGTTCAGCGGCCTGCCGCCGATGTTGAGCGGATAGAAGATGACCATGCCGAAGTATTGGAGGCCGTACCCGGCCATGGCGCCGAAGAGCCCCGCAGCGAGGACCACCCAGCCCATCCGAGAAGGCGGTACCCCGAGCGCCTCGTCGAGACCGTCGATCGGGTGGGGCGTGTAGGCGTCCATCTTGGTGTAGCCCGCCTCGCGCGCTGCCCGGGATGCGTCGACGACCTGGTCGGCGTGTTCGTACTCCGCGGCGAGGCCGTAGAGGCTGGCAGCGGCGGCGTGCGTCGTGCCCGGTGCGTCGCTCATCGCGTGCCCTCTCCGTAGTACTTCGGTCGTATCGTCTCCCACGGGTCCGAGCCGTGGTGCGCGTCGTGGTGCGCCAGCTCCTTCATCTCCGCCGTCGCGATCGACGGCAGTAGGCGGATGAAGAGGAAGAAGAGCGTGAAGAAGAGGCCGAACGAGCCGGCGAAGAGCGACCAATCCCAGAACGTGGGTGTGTAGTTCCCCCACGAACTCGGCAGGAAGTCGCGCGTGAGCGACACCACGATGATCACGAAGCGTTCGAGCCACATACCGATGGAGACGATGATCGAGATCAAGAAGAGCGCCCACGGGCTCTGCCGCACGCGTCTGAACCAGAGCGGTTGGATGGCCACGAAGTTGCACAGGATCAGCAGCCAGAAGGCCCAGCCGTAGTTGCCGAAGACGCGGTTGTAGGCCATGAAGACCTCGAACTCGACGCCCGAGTACCACGCCATGAAGATTTCGATGAAGTAGCCGTAGACCACGATCATGCCCGTGGCCAGCATGAGCTTCGCTGCGTTGTCGAGGTGGCGCATGGTGATGATCTTCTCGAAGCCGAAGGCCCTGCGCAGCGGTATGCCGAGGATCAGGACCATCGCGAAACCCGCGAAGACCGCTCCGGCGACGAAGTACGGCGGCATGATGGTGTTGTTCCAACCCGGCACCTGCGACACCGCGAAGTCCATCGCGATCGTGCTGTGCACCGAGAGCACGAGCGGGAACGACAGTGCGGCGAGCAGGATGTAGGCGCGCATGTAGCGCGTCCAGGCACGAGCGGAGCCGGTCCAGCCGAGGCAGAGCGTGCCGTAGAAGAGCTTCTGGAAGCGGCTCTTCGCCTGGTCGCGCAAGGTGGCGAGGTCGGGCACGAGGCCGATGTACCAGAAGAGAATCGAGACCGACGCGTAGGTCGAGATGGCGAAGAGGTCCCAGTCGAGCGGCGAACGGAAGTTCGGGAAGAGCCCGTGCGTGTTGGGGTAGGGCAGGAGCCAGTAGAAGACCCACGGCCGACCGAGGTGGAGGATGGGGTAGAGGCCGGCGCAGACCACGGCGAAGATCGTCATCGCCTCGGCGAAGCGGTTGATCGAGGTGCGCCACGGTTGGCGGAAGAGCAGCAGGGCGGCGGAGATGAGCGTCCCCGCGTGCCCGATCCCGATCCACCAGACGAAGTTGATGATGGGCATGGCCCACATGACTGGACTGTTGTTGCCGAAGATCCCGGTGCCGACGGTGACGAGGTGCACGATCGAGACGAGGTAGAGCGTGAGGAGCGCCCCGCTGATCGAGAAGCCGATCCACCACCAGAGCGGCGTGCGCTGCGGGCCGACCAGGACCGGCGTGTTGACGACGTCGTCGATGCCGCCCGAGGTCTGGCCCGGGCCCATGACCCGATTCGTCTCGACGACCCTGCCGGGCGTGCGGACCGCCATCAGCCGATCCTCGCGTCGCCGAGGGCGTCGTGTGGGTTGTTGACGTGCGCGAGGTAGGTGGTGCGCGGTTTGGTGTTGAGTTCGTCGAGGAGGGCGTAGTCCAAGACCGACGCCTTCGTTCGGCTCACGAGGCTCTCCGCGTCGGAGAGATCGCCGAACACGATCGCCTCGGTGGGGCAGGCGCTCTGACAGGCGGTCACGACTTCGCCGTCGGCGATGAGGCGGTTCTCGTTCCCGGCCTGGATGCGGGCTTCGGAGATGCGCTGGATGCAGTAGGTGCACTTCTCCATGACGCCGCGGCTCCGAACCGTGACGTCGGGGTTGGACGCGAGCGAGCGCTCGGTGGCGGTGCTCGTGAGCTCCGCGTACTGCAGGAAGTTGAATCGCCGCACCTTGTAGGGGCAGTTGTTGGAGCAGTAGCGCGTTCCGACGCAGCGGTTGTAGACCATCACGTTCAGTCCTTCGTGATCGTGCACCGTGGCGGCGACGGGGCAGACCGGTTCGCACGGCGCTTGTTCACAGTGCATGCAGGTCAGCGGCATGTTGTAGAACTCCGGGTCGTCGAGGTCGCCGCGGTAGTACTGATCGACGCGGATCCAGTGCATCTCGCGCCCGATGAGCACCTGATCCTTGCCGACGATCGGGATGTTGTTCTCCGATTGGCACGCCACCACGCACGCTTGGCACCCGGTGCAGACGGTCATGTCGATGACCATGCCCCACTGGTATGAGCCGTACTCCCAGTCGGGGAGGATGTCGGACGGTGGGTGAACGACGGGGTGGACGAAGTGCGGGTGCTCCGGTTCGTGCCGGAGCTCCGCCATCGTGCCGGCGCGGACGATGTGTCGCCGTTCGCCGGTCCCCTCCAGGGAGTGATGGATCTGCGTGGTGGCGAGGCGATGCCGCCCGGGCACGCGCGCTGCGGTCACCGCGAAGACTCGCTCGCCCGTCGCCCCGATGAGCGGGTAGAGGTCGACGCCGACGCCGTTGCCCACACGCCCGGCAGCGGTGCGACCGAAACCGAGGGTGGTGGTGATCACGCCCGCGGCCTGGCCGGGCTGGACCCAGACCGGGAGCGTCACCTCGCCAGCGTCCGAGCGGATGCTCAGCAGGTCGCCGGACGTGACGCCGAGCCCCTCGGCCGTTCGCGGTGCGAGCCAGGCGGTGTTGTCCCACGTCACGGTGCTGAACGGGCGCGGAAGCTCCTGGAGCCAGCCGTTGTTGGCGTGGCGCCCGTCATCGAGCGCATGATCGGCGACCACCTGGAGCACGAGTTCGGCGCTCGCAGGGAGCTCGATGCCGAGCGAGCCGAGCGAGACGTCACGGTACGCCGATGCCGTTCCTTCGACCACGCCGCGGTGGAGGGCGCGTTGCCAGAAGGCGTCGAAATCGCCGTCGACGCGGTCGCGCCAGGCATCGCGGACGATGCCGTAGGGGCTGGCCACACCGTCGCCGAGGAGGGCGGCGAGGAGCTCGAGCTCGCTGCGCCCACCGTAGAAGGGGCTGAAGAGCGGCTGCATGATGGTGACGGTGCCGTCGAACGCGCGCGCATCGCCCCAGGTCTCGAGGGGGTGGGTCTGCGGCACGTGCCACGTGGCCAGGGTGCCGGTCTCGTCGACCCGTTGGCCCATGTGCACGGTGAGTGCGACGTCGGCCATGGCATCGGCGAAGCGGAGTCCGCCGGGCGCGGTGTGGGCCGGATTGGCGCCGATCACGATCAATACCTCGACGCCGCCGGCGCGCATCTCGTCGCTCAACGTGCGAAGAGACGCGATGTGCGAGCCGGGGACGGCTTCCGGCGAGGCGATGTAGCGAACCGTTTCGCCGACGTTGTCGAGCGCGTCGTTGAGTGCGTGCGCGAGTGCGTGGACGGCCGCCGGCGCGTCGGACCCCGCGACCACGACGCTGCTGCCGCGATGCGTATCGAGATCGTCGTAGAGCGCCTGTGCCCAGGCGGGATCGACCGCGGCCGGGAGCGCGACACTCGGTGCGTCGATCCCGAACTCGCCGGCGAGCCACGCGGCCAGGCCGGCAACGTCGGCGGGTGCGAGGGCGACGCGATGATCGGCGAGCGAATTCGTGGTCGATGGAGCGCTCTCCACCGCCCACAGACGATTCATGTCGTCGTCGGCGCTGCGGACCCGGCGGCGCCGTGCGAAGTCCTTGGCGTAGCGCAAGCGGCCGGGACCACGCATCGTGAAATTGGCGTCGAGCGACAGGACCACGTCGGCTGCGGAGAAGTCGTACAGCGGCGCGACGTCGTCGTCGAAGGCTGCGCGGGCGCCGGCCCAGGCGCCGTCGCCGTGAAGGGGGTCCCACTGGTGCCAGCGCGCCGCCGGGTACGTCTCCAGGAAGCGTCTGAGTTGGGCGGCGAAGGTAGGGGAGGTGACCGTCTCGGTCAGTATCCGCACCCCCGTACCGTCGCCCGAGGCCGCGAGGGTCTCCTGCAGGCGACCGAAGAGCTCCTCCCACGAGCGCGCGACGCCCGCTTCGGTGATCGCTTGTGAGCGGTCGGGATCGTAGAGCGAGAGCACGGTTGCAGACGTGATGGGCGCGGCGGCGCCGAGGCTCGCCGGGTGGTCCGGGTTCCCCTCGACGCGCGTCGGGCGCCCTTGGTGGCTCTCCGCGAGGATCCCCTCGGCGTAGCCGCCGTCGAGGAGCGCGCTCGCGAAGAAGAGCGGTCGCCCGGCGACGATCTGCTCGGGGGCGCGGACGTACGGGACGATCTTCTCGTGCGCCTGCGGCGGACGCGCGCACGCCGAGAGGCCGGCGAGCGCCATCGAGGCCCCGAGCAGCTTCAGGAAATCACGGCGGTCGAGCGAGCCTTCGAGCGGGGCCGCCTGACGCGGGAACTCCTTGCGCATGAATTCCTGGAAGGCGGGGGTGCCTTCGACTTCGTCGAGGCTGCGCCAGAAGGTCTCGCCCTGAGCGCCGGCGAGCCGTTCACGGATCGCGCCGATCTCGAGGCGGTCGCCGCCCTCGACGATCGGATCGCGGCGATCGCCGTGATCGCCGTGATCGCTGCCATCGCCATGGCCGCTGCCGTGGCGTGAGGCGGTGTGCTCGGCGTCGCTCATCGGTGGCATACCGAGCATTGGTAGAGCTTCTCGTGGCTGATGCCGTATTGGGCGACCAGCTCGAGGCCGAGGGGGCGGTTGTCGAACGGTGGCTCGTAGGCCATGTTGAAGACCTCGCTGCGGGGCCGGAGGAAGCGTTCCGGCTCGCGGTGGCAATCCATACACCAGCCCATGCTGAGCGGCTCGTTCTTCCAGATGCCGGCCATCTGGTCGATGCGACCGTGGCAGGAGCTGCAGCCGACACCGTTGTTGACGTGGGCGCTGTGGTTGAAATAGGCGAAATCGGGCAGGTCGTGCACGCGGTTCCAGGCGATGGGCGTGTCGGTCGCCCACGACGCGGCGACGGCAGCGAGCTGCGGTGCGCCGACGCGGACCTGCGAGTGGCACGTCATGCAGGTCTCGGTGGGCGGAACGCTGGCGCTCGCCGCCACCTCGACGGTGGTGTGACAGTAGCGGCAGTCGATACCGAGCTGCGCCGTGTGGAGGTTGTGCGCGAAGGCGACGGGTTGGGCCACCGGCACTCCGACGGCGTTGTTCATGGTGCGGGCGTAGATAGGCAGCGCAACGATGAGCGCCACGAAGAACGCTCCGCCGCCGAGGATCGCCCACTTCGCGAAGGCGTTGGCGTTGGGCGGGAAGATCTGGGGCATCAGGCTGAATCCTCGGAGTGTGGCGATCGGGAGGTCGTATGGGCGCGGTCGTCGGCGCCCGGTCTGGGCGAGGGGGGAACGGACGCGGTCCGCCAGTCGGGTTCGGCACCGCGACGTGCGGTGCACTGGTCCAGGATATGCAGAGCGACCTCCTCGAGCCTGACCTGCTGGTGCACGTGAGCGTCCGAAGCGCCGTGGGAGGCGTTCGTCGGTGCTCGACGTGAACGCCGATACTCTAGCATGACGACTCTCGCCCCTCGGAGGGGACATACGTCCTCACCGACACATCCGTGGGGCCCCGGCACGCATTCGGGGGCCCGCATCATGACGGGCCCCCGAAGGTCGAGGCGATGGTGGAGCCTGTGGGATTCGAACCCACGACCTCCCGCTTGCAAAGCGGGCGCTCTCCCAGCTGAGCTAAGGCCCCGCGGTCGCGACGTCGCGCGATCGGCCGCGAGCGTGCGCGGCGCGGCGCGTCCACGTGCCGGGCTCGAGCAGCCTACGCGGCGACGCGCTCCTCGTCAAGCAGAACCGCTCGCTCGGCATCGCAGCGACACCCGGGTGGTCACCCATCGGCCACGCGCGCGAAGATCATCCGTCCCATGTTGGTCTGCAAGCTGCTGGTGACGACCACGTCGACGGTACGACCGACGATCTCCGCGGCGTCCTCGATCACCACCATCGTGCCGTCCTCGAGGTACGCGAGCCCCTGCCCCGCCTCGCGTCCCTCGCGCACCACCGTGAGCGAGAGTCGCTCACCCGGCAGGAACATCGCTCGCATGGCGTTCGCGAGCTGGTTGACGTTGAGCACGCGTACGCCCTGCAGCGCGGCCACGCGATTCAGGTTGAAGTCGGTGGTGACGAGCGCCGCGTCGCGCAACTGGCAGAGCGCGATGAGCTTGTCGTCGACGGCGCCCGGCCCGGGATCGACGGTGACCACCTCGGTGCGCACGTGCGCTTGCGCCACGAGCCGATCGAGCACCTCGAGCCCGCGCCGCCCGCGCTTGCGCCGCAGCGGCTCGTCGGAATCGGCGATGCGCTGGAGCTCGGCGAGGACGAACTGGGGGATCACGATCGTGCCGTCGAGGAAGTTGGCGTCCAAGACGTCGACGATTCGCCCGTCGATGATCGCCGAGGTGTCGACCACCTTGTCCTGTGGTCGATCGGTCGTCGAGGCGTCGCGGGAGGCGCGCAGCGCTCGGTCGACGGCGAAGAGGCGCCGGTGCTTCACGAAGAACGCCGACGACGCGCTCACCAGCACGATCGCGATGACGAGCGACCAGAACCACGTGAACCCAGGGACGGCGGCCAGGACGTTGTTGATGAGCACGGTGACGAGCAGCGCCAGCGTGGCGCCGGTTCCGGCGGCGAGGACGACGTCCGGCGGCACGTTCCCGATCCGTCGGAGCAGGGCGTCGAGACGCTCGCCCCAGCGGTCGGCGAGCGGGGCGCTCAGGAGGTAGCCGAGCAGGAGGCCGAGGATGGTGACGTACGTGAAGGTGTTCGGCCCCGTGAGCCAGCCGCGCGTGAGCAACGCCGCCGCCACGCCCGAGGCGATGGTGGCGCCGGCGCCGGCGAGGCCGAGGCGGATGACGATGGTGCTGAGCGACGGTGCTCCGCTCCGCCCTGCGGAGGCGTCGGGTGCGGCACCCGAACGGGTGGGGCGCTCTTCGCGCCGTTCGCTCGAGTTCAAGACGGTCTCCACACGAGGTCGAGTGCCGCGCGCAGGTCGACGGCCTCCCCATACCCGGATCCGACGGGGCCGCCGCGCGCACGCGGGCCGATGAGGGTCGCGTATCCGGAGCGCTCCGCCTCCCGACTCCTTCGCTCGAGCTCCTTGACGGCCCGCAGTTCGCCGGCCAGCCCGACCTCGCCGACGAGCGCCGTGCCCTCGGGGGAGGGGCGATTCGTCACCGCCGACACCACCGCGATCGCGACGGCGAGGTCGGCGCCGTGGTCCGTCACGCGGAGGCCACCGGCGACGTTGACGTAGACGTCGAGTCCGGCGAGCGGCAGGTCGAGGCGGCGCTCGAGCACCGCCAGCACCACGTCGACCCTGCGGGCGTCGAGCCCTTGCACCACGCGACGAGGGCTCGCGAAGGGGCTCTTGCTGGCGAGCGCCTGCACCTCGAGCAGCAGTGCGCGTTGCCCCTCCATCACGACCGCCACCACCGACCCCGGCACGCCCGTGAGTCGCTCGGCGAGGAAGGCCTCCGACGGGTCGTCGACGGCGTGCATGCCCGTGGCGCGCATCTCGAAGACGCCGACCTCGCCTGCGGGACCGAAGCGGTTCTTCATGCTGCGCAGGATTCGGAAGCCAGCCGCCGACTCGAGCGCCAAGGTTGCGTCGACGATGTGCTCGATCACCTTGGGGCCGGCCACGGTCCCCTGCTTCGTGACGTGGCCGATGAGGACGAGCGTGGTCCCCGACGCCTTCGCCGCCTGTGTCAGCAGGAGCGTGGCGTCGCGGACCTGGCCGACGCTCCCGGCGGTGCCGTCGTCGTCGACGGTGAGCGTCTGTGCGGAGTCGACGATCGCGAGCCGGGGCGCCTCCTGCCGGACGTACTCCGCGAGGACGCGAGCGTCGGTCTCACGCGTGAGGGTGAGGGGCGCCTCGACGCCGAGCCGGCCGGCGCGGAGCTTCACCTGCCCGGGCGACTCCTCGCCCGCGACGTAGAGGGTGGTGCGGCCGGCGCGGGCGGACTCGTCGGCGAGTTGGAGGAGGAGCGTCGACTTACCGATGCCGGGTTCGCCGGCGATCAGGATCGCGCTCCCCGAGACCCACCCGCCGCCGAGGACGCGGTCGACCTCGGCGATGCCCGTGGGGGTTCGCTCGAGCGTGAGGTCGTCGACCTCCGCGAGGAGCGTGCGGCGCACGTCTCGGACGGGGGGTCGCACGGCTGCGGGCGCGTCCGTGGTCGCGTTCACCGTTCCCCACGCGCCGCAGCGCCCACAGCGGCCGAGTGGGCCGGCGCTGCGGGCGCCGCAGGCACTGCAGGCGTAGGCGGTCGTCACCTTCGCCATGGAACCCCTCCGAGCCGAACCGTGACGCAGACTACGATCCGCATGGCCCAGCATATCCCGCGCCCGCACGCGCTTGAGGATCCGAGCGCGCGGTGCTCAGGCGATGGGGACCGGACGCGCGAAGACGACGCGCCCGTCGTCGACCGTCACGAGGATCGGTTCGCCCGACCCGCCCCCGAGCAGCTCCATCGATAGGGGGTCTTCGAGGTGCTCGCGCAGCACGGCGCGCAGCGGGCGCGCGCTCTCGCCCGTCGGCAGCTTGTCGACCAGGAACGTCGCGACCTCGGGACCGAACGAGACGTCGATGTCGCGGGTGGCGAGTTCGACGCGGATGTCTTCGAGCATCTGCAGGGTGATGTGCAGGATGCCCGCACGATCGAACGACACGAACGCGATGACCTCGTCGAGCCGGTCGAGGAACTCGGGCGAGAAGATCCCCTTGAGCGGAGCATCGACGTCGCGCTGCGGCTCGACCTGGAAGCCGACGCCGGGCCCGCGGTTGAAGCCCGTGTTCGACGTCATGATCAGGATCACTCGGCGGAAATCGACGGTGCGACCGAGACCGTCGGTGAGTCGGCCGTCGTCGAGCACCTGCAGGAAGGTGTTGTAGATGTCGGGGTGCGCTTTCTCGATCTCGTCGAGGAGCACCACCGCGAAGGGCTGACGGCGTATGGCCTCCGTGAGGCGGCCCCCTTGCTCGTGGCCGACGTATCCGGGGGGCGCGCCGATGAGCTTGCTGATCGTGTGCGCCTCCTGGAACTCCGACATGTCGAGCCGCACGAGCGCGCGCTCGGAGCCGAAGAGCTCGACCGCGAGTTGCTTCGCGAGGAAGGTCTTGCCGACGCCCGACGGACCGACGAACAAGAACGAGGCGGAGACGCGGGTGCGGCCGCCGAGGCCGACGCGGGCGCGTCGCAGCGCCGCACCGAGGGCCTTGATCGCCTTGTCTTGGCCGACGACGGCGCGCCGCAGGTTGCTCTCGATGTGGGCGAGCTTCTCGGCGTCCTGGTCGTCGACGTAGATGCCGCCCCACGAGTTCACGACCGACTCGACGTCTTCGCGCGACACGATCGGCGTGCCGTCGTTCCCCTCGAGCACCGGGAAACCGAGCGACTTGTTGAGGCGCGTGCGCGACGCCGCTTCGTCGATGAGGTCGATCGCCTTGTCGGGGAAGTTGCGCCCCGGGAGGCTCCGTTCGCCGTAGCGGATCGAGAGCTCGAGGATCGCTTCCGGGATCACGACACCGTGGTGGGCCTCGTACTTCTCGCGCAGGCCGTGCAAGATCTCGAGCGACTCCTCCGGGCTCGGCTCGAGCACGATCACGGGTTGGAAGCGACGCTCGAGAGCGGCGTCCTTCTCGATGTAGCGGTGATACTCGCCCGTGGTGGTCGCCCCGATGACCTGCACCTCACCGCGCGAGAGTGGCGGCTTGAGGATGTTCGCGGCGTCGAGCGTGCCTTCGGCACCGCCGGCACCCACGAGCGTATGGAGCTCGTCGATGAAGGCGATGACCTTCGCGGAGCGGAGTTCCTCGATCACCTGACGGAGGCGCTCCTCGAACTCGCCGCGATACTTCGTGCCCGCCACGATGTTCGAGAGGTCGATGGAGAGCACGCGGACGTTCGCGAGGTTCGGCGGTACGCGACCGTCGACGATCGACTGCGCGAGTCCCTCGACGATCGCGGTCTTGCCGACCCCCGGCTCGCCGATCAGGACGGGGTTGTTCTTCGTGCGCCGCGTGAGGATCTGGATCACGCGGCGGATCTCCTCGGTGCGCCCGATGACGGGGTCGAGCTTTCCGTCACGCGCCTCCTTCGTGAGGTCGCGGGCGTACTCGTCGAGAAAGGGCGTGTTCACCGTCTCTTGCTGCTGCTTCGGATCCGCCGCCGCGAGGATGCGCCAGCGGACCGTGTCGACGTCTCGCGTGAGCTGCTGGAGGATGCGGTAGGCGACGCCGTCGCCTTCCCGGATGATGCCGAGCAGGATGTGCTCGGTGGCGATCACGTTCGAGCCGAGCGAGCGTGCCTCGGAACCGGCGAGCTCCATCACGCGCCGTGCTCGCGGCGTGATGGCTGCGGTTTCGTTGCGAGGGAGGCCGTCGCCGCGACCGACCATCTCTTCCACCTGACGGCGGAAGCCGTCGAGGGTGGCGCCGAACTCGCCCAGCACTTTGCTGGCGGTGCCCCCCTCGCGCATGAGTCCGAGCAGCAGGTGCTCGGGTCCGATCATCGCGTGACCGAGCTTCGAGCCCTCCTCGCGGGCGAAGTGGAAGACGAGACGGGCGCGATCGTCGTACCGGTTCATGAGCGGGCTCGTTTGCGGTCGCGAACGACGCTCGGCGCGCCGAGCGTCCACG
>JACCWH010000094.1 GCA_013697735.1 Trueperaceae bacterium
CGCCACGACGCGAGCACGAGGCGGAGGTGCGCGTCGACGCGTCCGAACGAGTCGATCACCACCAGCGAGTCGACCGTCCCGGGCCGCTCCGCCTCGAGACGGGCCGCCGCGAGCATCGCCACGCGGCCGCCGTTGGAGAGACCGACGAGCCGCAGCGCGCGCGGCCGGCCGTGCCCGAGCGACGTATCGTGCTCGAGCGCAGCCACCAGCGCGAGGAGGTCGGCGGCGTGCTGGTCTGGGCCGTGCGGCCCAGGCGGACTATCGGAGCGACCCTGGCCGCGCATGTCGTAGCGGATGACGCGGAACTCGCCCTCGAGGCGCTCGGCGAGCGGGTCCCACGAGGCGACGCTCATGGTGAGTCCGTTCAGGAGGAGTACGCCCGGGGCGTCGGCGGGGCCGCGTGCGTCGACGTGGAGGCGGACGCCGGTCGAGAGGGTCGGGGTGCGCACCTCAGGCACCTCCCGCCGCGCCGGCCGTGCCGCCGTCGCGCGCGAGCCGTGGGCGCTCCGCGAGGAGTTCGGGAAGCGTCCCGCGCAGCACCTTGCCGGCGGCGTTCTTGGGCAGCGCCGTCACGAAGCGGACGTGTTTCGGGACCTTGAAGGGCGCGAGGCGTTCGCGGACGAACGTGAGGAGTGCGTCGCCGTCGAGCCGCGCTGCTCCGGCGTCCGCTTCGTGGTCGCGCGCCACCACCACCAGCAGCCCGACCTCGCCCCAGCGCTCGTCGGGAACTCCGACGACCACGCACTCCGTCACGCCGGGATGGTCGTAGAGGAGACGCTCGACCTCGATGGGGTAGACGTTCTCGCCGCCCGAGATGAACATCTCCTTGCGGCGACCGACGATGGCGACGTCGCCATCGTCGTCGCGGAGCGCCAGGTCGCCGGTCGCGAGCCAGCCCTCGCACAGTGCCGCGGCGGTCTCTTCGGGGCGCTCGAAGTAGCCGGAGAAGACCTGCTGCCCCTGCAGGTGCAGCTCGCCCACCTCGCCCGGCGCGCAGGGGTCACCGTCGGGCCGGCGGATCTCGGCCCGGAGCCCGCGCAGTGGCGTGCCGACGGCCCAGGGCTTGCGCTGCGCCGTCGTGGGATCGATGACGAAGCAATTGACCCCCGCCTCCGTGAGGCCGTACCCCTGCCGGAAGGGGATTCCGCGGCGCGCGAAGCGGGCGCGCACCGGGTCGGGGCAGGGCGCACCCCCCGAGATCGCCCAGCGGACGCTGCCGAGGTCGACGCCGTCGAAGCCCGCGTCGTGCGCGAGCATGGCGTACATCGTCGGCACCATGAAGAGGAGCGTGACGGCGTGCGTGGACACGAGATCGAGATACTCCGCCGGATCGAAGCGCTCCATCAGCACCACGCGGCCGCCGTGGTGGTAGAGCGGCGTGGTGAGGACGTTGATCGCCGCGTGGAAGCACGGGGTCGCCTGGATGGCGCAGTCGTCGGCCTCGAGCCCCCAGTCCGCGACCGTGGCGACGGCGTTCGCGCGGACCTGGCGGTAGGGGACGACGGCCCCCTTGGGGAGTCCAGTGGTGCCGCCCGTGAGGAGGATCATCTGCGGGTCGTCGGGGCCGACGCCGGGATCGGGTGCGGCGCCATGGTCGCCCAACCACGCGTCGTACGCCTCGAGGGAGACGCTCTCTACCGCGCTCGCCTCGGCGATGGCTTCGTGCGCGGCGTCGTGGAGCAGGAGCGACGGTCGGAGGGCCGCGATCACCGCGCCGAGTTCGCGTGGCGCGAGGCGGTGGTTGAGCGGGGTGAAGACGACCCCCGCCTTCGCGGTGGCGAGGACGAGGTCGAGGTGGACGATGTGGTTCGCCGCGAGGACGGCGACGCGGTCGAAGCGACCGAGGCGGAGCGCGTGCAGCCGCGCGGCGAGCCGTGCCGCGCGCTCGTCCAACTCGCGGTAGTCGTACCAGCGGCCGCGCCAATGGACGGCCAGCCGCTCCGGCGTGGTGGCGGCGCGCACCCTCGCGACGTCGAAGGTCATGGCGTCACCGTCGCGTCTCGAGACTGTTCGCCAGCGGTCCCGCGCCCGGCCCAGCGCAGACAGAGTGCGTTCCAGACGTACCCGACGCCGGCGGCCACGAGCACGACGAGGTCGCCGCGGCGGAGCCGCCCAGCCTGGGCGGCGAGCTCGAGCGAGAGGATCTGGTCGATCTGGCCGATGTGGCCGAAGTCGGCGAGGTAGAGGGAGCGATCGGCGGGTATCCCGAGGCGCTCGAGTAGGTAGGCGTGTGCGCTGGGCTTGACGTGGAGCATCGCGAGGAAGGCGACGTCGTCGATCGCTGCATCGGCCTTGCGCACCGCCGCTCGCACCACCTCCACGAAATTGTCGAGTGAGTGCTGCTCGAGGCGCGCCTTCATGCCCGCCGGGTCGGCCACCTGGAGGCGGAAGCGCTCGACGTTGTCGACGGTGATGGGGGCGACCGTCCCGCCGACCGGCACGAGTACGTCGAGCGAGAAGGAACCGTCGGTGACGACGTGACTCGCGAGTACCGCGTGGCCGGCGCCGCGCTGGACGACGGCTGCGCCACCGCCGGCGCCGAGACCGTACATGAACCGGACGTCGGGGTCGCGCAGGTCGACCAGATCGCCGTTGCGATAGCCGCCGGCGACGAGCACCACCTCGACGTCGGGGTCGGCCACGAGGAGATCGCGGGCCTGCTTGAGGGCGAGCACGCCGGTGCCGCACTTCTGCCCGAGGTCGTAGGCGTACGCGCGCGTCGCTCCGAGGTCGTGCGCGAGCTTGATGCCGGCGGTCCAGACCGGGTACTCCTTGTACTCCTCGGTGATGGAGATGACGACGTCGACGTCGGTGGCAGCGACGCCGGCCCGGGCGAGGGCGAGGTGTGCGGCCGCCACGCCCATGGCGGTCGGGTGATCGTCGGGTCCGGGCAGGGGCTTGGAATGGAGCCCGAGTTTTTCACGCACCACCCACTCGGGTAGGCCACTCGCCTCGGCCAACTCGGCGGAGGTCATGCGCGCCGTCGGGAGGTAGGTGGCGAGACCGGTGATGCCCGGCTGGTCGGTCTGGACCGAGCGGTTCATGGGCGCACCTCGAGCCCGTGTCGGACGAGGTCGAAAACCGCGTCGAGCGCCTCGCTCGGAGGTTCGCTCCCGCCCCAGATGGCGAAGCGGAGTCCCAGGAAGTGCGCGATTCCCATGAGGGCCCAGGCCTGGGTCTCGGGATCGCCGCGCCGGATCTCGCCCTTCGCCTGTGCGCCGGTGAGACCGGCGGCGTAGGCGTCGGCGAGCGTCTGGTAGTACTCGCGGTAGATCGCATCGTCGACGAATTGCGACTCCATCACCACGCGGTAGAGGTTGCTGTGGCCGAGACTGAAACGGGCGAAGGCCACGAAGCCGCGTCGCTCCGCCTCGAGTCGGTGGGGAGCCCCGCGCGTCGCTTCGGCGAGCGCATGGCGGAGCTCCCGGCCCATGTGCCGCACGAGCTCGCGCAGCGCGTCCTCCTTCGTCGGGAAGTAGAGATAGAAGGTCCCCTGGGCGGTCCCGGCTCGCCGCGTGATCGACGACACGCTCGCTGCATGGAAGCCGTGCGCGCCGATTTCGTGCTCGGCAGCTTCGAGCAGGCGTTGGCGCGTCGCTTCCCCGCGCTTGGTGGCGGGACGCGGTAGGTCGTTCACGTGATCTCCCTCTGCTCCGGCGCGCCGTGCGATCGACGCTCGTAACATGACGACTGATTCAGGTGTCAGTAATCTACGGCGCGATGGCCCTGCTGTCAATCACGTCGTGGTCCCGGTAGGTGACGGCGCTCACCGGAGAGTGCCCTGCGAGCGGTCAGAGTGGGCGGATGGCGGCTGCCCGCCGCACACGTTCGGGAGGCGTCATGCTCGAGGTCGTGAAACAGACGTTCGCGGAGTATGGAGACGACAAGGTCCCCCTGCTCGCCGCGGCACTCGCCTACTTCAGCGTCTTCTCACTGGCGCCTCTGCTCATCATCCTGATCACGGTGCTCGTCTTCTTCGGTGCGGGCGACGCGCAGGACATGATCCTCGAGCAGGTGCAGGAGACCGTGGGCGAGGACGCCGCGGGCATGGTGGAGTCGATGATCGAGAACCGGCGGGAGGAGGGCGGTGGCACGCTGGCGACCATCGCCGGGGTCGTGGTGCTACTCTTCGCGTCGACCACGCTCTTCGCGCAGCTCAAGACGGCACTCAACATCATCTGGAAGTCCGAACCCGAATCTGAGACCAAGCTCGGCGGCGTGAAGAACCTGGTGATGGCGCGGGTGCGGTCGCTCGGACTCATCATCGCGATCGGCGTGCTCCTGCTGCTCGCCTTCCTCCTGAGCACCGTCGTGAGCGCGGTCATCAACGCGACGGGCGATGCGCTCCCCGGTGGGCCGGGCCTCTGGCTCAACCTCAACCGCCTCGTCGCATTCGCCGCTCTCGTCGGCGTCTTCGCGCTCGTCTTCAAGGTGCTCCCGAACGCCGAGGTGCCGTGGCGGGCGGTGCTGGTCGGCGCGACCGTCACCGCCGCACTCTTCGTATTCGGGTCGTGGGCGTTCGGCATCTACATGTCGACCGTGGCAGTGGAGAGCGCCTACGGCGCGGCCGGGTCGCTCGTGGTGCTGCTGCTGTGGATCTACTTCTCGGCGCAGATCGTGCTCCTCGGCGGCGAATTCACACACGTCTACGCACGTCGGAAGTTGGACGCCATCGCCCGACCCGGCTAGGGTCCACTGCGCGGCGTGGTATGGCAGTGCGCATGCCGCTCTCTGCCGTCGAACTGCGAGTCCTCGGCGCGCTCGTCGAGAAGGCGTTCACGACGCCCGACAGCTACCCGCTCTCGATCGGCGCGCTCGTCACTGCCTGCAACCAGAGGACGAGTCGCGATCCCGTCACCGATCATCATCAACAGGAGGTGCAGGAGGCCCTCGCGCGGCTCCGCGACCGCGGCCTTGCGGCCACGGTTCAGGAAGTCGGCGACCGGGTACCGAAGCACCACCATCGTCTCGGGCGCGCGCTCGACCTGCGCGACGAGGAGCTTGCCGTCCTCTGCGTACTGATGCTCCGCGGCGATCAGTCCGTCGGCGAACTCCGCACGCGCACGGAGCGCTACGTCACCGGGCTCGATCTCGCGAGGGTCGAGACCACGCTCGGGGGCTTGGCGGCGCGCCGCGCGCCGCTCGCCGTGAATCGTGGACGGCCACCGGGGCGGAGCCAGGACCGCTGGGGCCACACGCTCGGCACCGACGAGGAGCGCCTGCAGCCGCGGGCCCGCGGCGAGCGTGCCCAGGGGACGCACTCCGAAGGCCGAGCTGAGGGAGCGGGAGGCACGCCGTCGCTCGAGGACCGTATCGCGCGCCTGGAAGCGCGCGTGGCCGCGCTCGAGGCGGTGACCGACCCCTCCGAGACCTGACGGGCGATTCGCGGTCACGGAGCGGCTCGTAGCGGGCGCACGAGATGTGCGTCTGCACCGCACACTCGCGCTCCCCCGCGCTATGTTGCGCGTGAGAGGAGAACGATATGAATTGGGACCAGATCAAGGGCTCGTGGAAGCAGATGCAGGGCGAAGCCAAGAAGCGCTGGGGGAAGCTGACCGACGACGAGGTCACCCAGCTCGAAGGGAATCGCGACAAGCTCGTTGGTAGCGTGCAGGAGAAGTACGGCATCGCTCGCGAGCAGGCCGAGCGCGAAGTGGACGAGTGGGCCGCCGACCGCGGCTGATACCCCCATGAACATACTCTTGTGGATCATCCTCGGTGCGCTCGCGGGCTGGATCGCCAGCCTGGTGATGAAGACCAATCGCGAGCAGGGGACGCTCATCGACATCGTCGTCGGCATCGTCGGCGCGTTCATCGGCGGCCTCCTCTTCAGCATGCTCGGCGCCCAAGGCGTGACGGGCTTCAACATCTGGAGCTTCTTCGTCGCGATCGTCGGCGCGGTGGTGCTCCTCGCGATCGTCAAAGCCGTCCGTCGCTGAGATCGTACGGGCGGGAGCACCCGCCGACCGAACGACCCCATCGTGGCGCGCGACGCGTGTCCGGACGCGCGAGCGTGCCCAATACGCTAGGAGGGACGAGGCGGTGGTGCGCCCTGCACCACCCCTGCGTCCCCGCGAACGACGAAGCGCCCCGATCTCGATCGGGGCGCGTTTGCGTGCGAGGGCGCAGGGAAGCCACGACGGTGGTGCGCCTGTAACGGCTATTGCGCCCGCAATGTGGGACCATGCGGCATGACGATCCACTCGGCGCGACCCCGACGGACGACTCCCCCTCCCATGTGCAACACGCCGTGACGCCATTCGCGATCGCCGGGATCCAGATGCGCGTGTCTGCCGTGGAGAGCAACATCCCGGCCATGGAGCACAAGCTCGACCTGACCATGAGCATCTACCCATGGGTGCAGATGGTGGTGTTCAGCGAACTCTGCGCCTTCGGGCCGCTGACCGGGCATGCTCAACCCCTCCCGGGTCCCGCCGAAGCGGCGTTCCGGGCGATGGCGGCGAAGCACGGCGTCTGGCTCGTCGCCGGATCGGTCTTCGAACGCGCCGGGGACCGCATCTACAACACCGCGTCAGTGATCGATCCGCACGGCACCGTGATCGGGCGTTACCGGAAGATGTTCCCGTTCCGGCCCTATGAGGCGGACGTCACGGATGGTACGGACTTCCTCGTCTTCGACGTGCCCGACGTGGGGCGCTTCGGTGTCTCGATCTGTTACGACATGTGGTTCGCCGAGACGTCGCGCACCCTCGCCGCCATGGGCGCGGAGGTGATCATCCACCCGTCCTTGACGGGGACCATCGACCGCGAGATCGAACTCACGATCGTCCGCGCCACCGCCGCGATGCAGCAGTGCTACATCTTCGACATCAACGGCCTCGGCGCCGGCGGGAACGGTCGCTCGCTCATCTGCGGTCCCGAGGGCATGATCTTCCATCAGGCCGGGACCGACGAGGAGATCATCCCCCTGGAAGTCGATCTCGAGCGCGTGCGCAGGAGCCGGACACACGGGCTGCTGCGGCTCGGCCAGCCGCTCAAGAGCTTCCGCGACCGCACCGTCGACTTCGATGTCTACGCGGGGGGGCGCTCACCCTATCTCGACGCGCTCGGAGCGCTCGAGAAGCCGGACCGGTCCGACGCTGGCGTCGCCTCGAATCTCGGCGTGCTCAGTGGTGACGGCTGAAGGAGCGCTACGAGGCCTCCCGGAGCCCATGCTAGGTTGGTGCATTCGCGCAGTCGTAGGTCTCACCCGGGAGGATGCGTCTCCCGGGCGGCGGCGACGATCGACGGGAGTGAACCGTGGGAGAGACGAGTCCGGCTCGGCCGACCCGCAGCCTGAGCCAGCATTACAACGCGTCGCAGCTCCGGCTCGACACCTGGAACCGGCTCCGCGAGGCGTCGGGGCGACTCGTAAGCGCCGAGGGCACCGCCGCTGCTGAGCGCCTACGGCGTCGGATCGAGGACGCCCTCGAAACCCTCCAGCCGATCGAGCGCTATTGGGCGTTCCCCGGCAAGGACGTCCTGGTCCAACTCTCGGGGCTCTTCGAGCGAGGCGAGTTCCAGCTGCTCGCCACCACCGTGAACCACGTCGTCCGGATGCTCTCGAGCGACCTCTACCGGAGCGTGACGGGTGAGGAGCCCGCCCGCCTCGAGAAACTCGGTGGCGACGCCTACTCACGGCGCTTCACGCGCTCACGCAGCGAGCGGCACGACCGTCACTACTTCGAGATCCTCTTCGTCGACGACCTCGATCCAGTCGAGGAGCGGGGGCTGCGAGAGCGCCTGCAAGGCCTCGTCGGTCCCGAAGATCGCTACGTGTTCGACGTCGTGGTGGTGCCGTCGTTCGAGGACGCGCTCATCGCGGTGCTGCTCAACCACAACATCCAGACCTGCATCATCCGCAACAGTTTCCCGCTGCGCTCTCCCAACGAGCTCGAGGTGCTGCAGCCGTACCTCGAGACGATCGAGGGCCTCGACCTCGACGAGCACGACGCCGTCGACCTCGGCGTCAGCCTCGGACGCGTGATCAAGTCGCTCCGCCCCGAACTCGATCTCTTCCTCGTGAGCGATTCGACCGACGAGGACGTCGCCACGCGCATCCACGAGGACTTCCGCCGCGTCTTCTACCGCCAGGACGACTACACCGACCTCTACCTGAGCATCCGCCGCGGCATCATGGAGCGCTACGACACGCCGTTCTTCTTCGCGCTCAAAGAGTACAGCCAGCGGCCGATGGGGGTGTTTCACGCCATGCCGCTGTCGCGCGGGAACTCGATCGCCAAATCGCACTGGATCCAAGACATGGGCGCCTTCTACGGCCGCAACATCTTCCTCGCGGAGACGTCCGCCACCACCGGCGGACTCGATTCCCTCCTGCAGCCGACGGGTGCCCTGAAGAAGGCGCAGGCGCTGGCCGCCCGTGCCTTCGGCTCGCGACAGACGTTCTTCGTCACGAACGGGACCTCGACCGCCAACAAGATCGTGGTGCAGTCGCTCGTCCGACCCGGTGACATCGTGCTGATCGATCGCGACTGTCACAAGTCGCACCACTACGCCATGGTCCTCTCCGGCGCGCTGCCGATCTACCTCGACTCCTACCCGATCGACGCCTACTCGATGTACGGCGCGGTACCGCTCCGCGAGATCAAGTCACGCCTCCTCGAGCTCAAGCGCTCGGGCCAGCTCGATCGGGTCTCGATGCTCCTGCTCACGAACTGCACCTTCGATGGCCTCGTCTACAACGTCGAGCGCGTGATGGAGGAGGTGCTGGCGATCAAGCCCGACATGGTCTTCCTCTGGGACGAAGCGTGGTTCGCCTTCGCCGGGTTCACGCCCACCTATCGGCGCCGAACCGCGATGCACACGGCCGAGCGGCTCTGTGCTCGCTACGAGTCCCCCTCATACCGCACGCGCTACGAGGCGTTCGTGGCCGATCGCGCCGGGCACGAGGACGACGACGCCTGGCTCCTCGACCACCACCTGCTCCCCGACCCCGAGCGCGTCAAGGTCCGCGCCTACGCGACGCACTCGACCCACAAGAAGCTTTCGAGCCTTCGGCAGGGCTCGATGATCCACGTCTGGGACGAGGAGTTCAAGCTCAAGGTGGAGGACGCCTTCTCGGAGGCCTACATGACGCACACCTCCACGTCGCCGAGCTACCAGATCCTCGCCTCGCTCGATCTCGCGCGTCGCCAGGCGGAGCTCGAGGGGTACGAGATGGTGCAGAAGAGCGTGGAGATGGCGATGTCGCTGCGCGCGCGCATCACCGATCACCCGCTGCTCAGCCGCTACTTCCGCATCCTCACGCTCGAGGACATGATCCCGGACGCCCACCGGGCGAGCGGGCTGCAACGCTACTACGACAGCGAAACCGGCTGGCAGCGCATGGAGGCGGCCTGGCGCGACGACGAGTTCGTCCTCGACCCGACGCACGTCACCCTCTTCATCGGTGCCACGGGGGTCGATGGCGACACCTTCAAGAACGAGTTCCTCATGGACCAGTTCGGCATCCAGGTGAACAAGACCAGCCGCAACACGGTCCTCTTCATGGCCAACATCGGCACCACCCGGAGCGCACTCGCCTACCTCGTGGGTGTGCTCGTCAAGATCGCCAAGCAGCTCGAGACGCGTGAGCGCGCGATGGGGCGCGCCGAACGCGTCGAACACGAGCGCCGGATCTGGTCACTCACGGAGGAGCTGCCACCGCTGCCGGACTTCAGCGAATTCCACGCCGCCTTCCGTCCGCACGCCGGCCTGCCGGCGGGGGATCTCCGGAGCGCCTACTTCATGGCGTACGTCGACGCCGACTGCGAATACCTCAAGCTCGACGGCACCGTGCAGCGTGCGCTCGACGGTGGACGCGAGGTGGTTGCGGCCTCGTTCGTGATCCCCTACCCCCCGGGATTCCCGATCCTCGTGCCCGGGCAACTGGTGAGCCAGCGCATCCTGTCGTTCATGAAGGCGCTCGACGTCAAGGAGATCCATGGCTACCGACCGGGACTCGGGCTGAAGGTCTTCACGGAAGCGGCGCTGCGCGACCGCGTCGCGCGAGGGGCGCTCGAGGGGGGCGCCGGTGCGTCTGCCGCCCCCACGGCGGCGGCTACGAACGCCGCGAATCGCAATGGCGGCACCGACACCGACACCGCCGCGCCGCCCCCGGCCCCCGGACGCCCGCGCAAGCGCTCGAAGCGGCGGCCGCCCCGAACCGACGAAGGGAGCACGGACGCATGACCTCCTCCGACATCACCACGTCCACCCCGTCCACCGACGCCGAGGCGGCGGAACGCCTCGATGGCGTCTCCGACATCCGGCGGTTCTTCTACCGCAACGAGACGCCGATCTACTTCGTGAGCCCGACGAACTTCAACCTGCTCGGCGCCGACGAGTGGGTGAAGGGTCTCAAGTTCATCTCCTACATCGACACCTTCGACGGCCAGCACCCGAACGTGTTCGTACCGAGCGAAGCGCCCCACGAGGTGTTCGGCTCCATCGAGGAGATCAACAACTACCTGCTCGAGCACAAGGAGGTGGCCGATTACGTCAAGAAGCGCGGCCCCGGCGGCAAGGTGCTCTTCTTGATGTTCGACGAGCGGACCGAGGCGTTGGCGGCGCAGCTCGGGCTCGAGATCTGCTTTCCGAGAGCCGACCTCCGCACCAGGCTCGACAACAAGATGGTCACCACGCGCATCGCCGCGCGCGCCGGTGTCGCGTCCGTCCCGAACGTGATCGCCAGGGTCGACTCCTACGAGGCGCTGTGTCGCGTGTCGAGCGACCTCGGTACCGACCTCGTGGTGCAGACCGCCTTCGGCGACTCCGGCCACACGACCTTCTTCATCTCCGACGAGGCGTCGTGGAGGAAGCACGCCGGCGAGATCGTCGGCGAGGACGAGGTCAAGGTGATGCGCCGCATCACCCCGCGCGGCGCCGCCATCGAAGCGTGCGTGACGCGGCATGGCACGATCGTCGCGCCGTTGATGACCGAACTGGTCGGCTTCCCCGAGCTCACGCCCTACAAAGGGGGCTGGTGCGGCAACGAGATCTACGCCGACGCCTTCGACCGCGGCGCCCGCGAGGCCGCGCGTGACGCGACCTTCGCGGTGGGGGAAGAGCTGAAGAAGGAGGGCTACCGAGGGTACTTCGAGCTCGACTTCCTCATCGACGAAGGGTCGAACGAGATCTACCTCGGTGAGATGAACCCTCGCATCACCGGCGCCTCGTCCATCACCAACCACACCGTCTTCGCGCTCTCGGACGCGCCGCTCTTCCTCTTCCACCTGCTCGAGTGGATGGACGTCGATTACGATCTCGACGTCCAAGCGCTCAACGCCCGGTGGGCGAAGCCGCAGAACGTCGACGGCTGGAGCCAATTGGTGATCAAGCACACGGAGAGCACCATCGGAATCCTGCGTGAGGCGCCCGCCACCGGCATCTGGCGCATGACGGGCGACGGCGTCCAGTTCGCGCGCTTCGACACCCACCGCCGCATGGTCGAGAGCGAGAACGAGGCCTTCTTCCTGCGGATCACCGGGCCCGGCGACTACGTCTACGAGGGGGCCGACCTCGGCATCCTCGTGAGCCGTGGCCGCTTCATGACCGATGCCTTCCGCCTCACCGACCGTGCTCGCTCCTGGATCCACGGCATCCGGAGCCAGTTCGTCGCCGACGAGCCCGCGATCGTCCCCGAGGTGGCGGAGACGCTCGCCGAGGTGGGCGGATTCAAGATGGTCTGAGCGCGTGTTCCTGCGCGTGCAATCACTCCGTGAGGCGACCGCCGGGCCAACGTGGAAGCGTCAGTTCGATCGGCTCTGGCCGGGGTACCGGCGCTGGTTCCTCTCCGAGGGGCACCTCGCTCGGCCAGGATTCGTCACGTCGTCGAGCGAGCTCGAACGGCACATGCCCGAACTCGCGCCGACCTACGAGCGGCTGTGCGGACTCGCCGGCGGCGGCGACGTCGCCGCGCGGTTCCTCAGCCTCTACCGCCCGCCCCCCTATCTCGCCGGCTGCTCACAGGTCGTGTGGGGCGGTGGGGCGCGGCTGATCCGCAACTACGACTACTCGCCGGCGACGTTCGACGGGGTGCTGCTCGCGAGCACCTGGGTGCGCCCGGTGATCGCGATGCTCGACTGCGTCTGGGGCGCACTCGACGGGATCAACGACGCCGGGCTCGTCGCCTCGCTCGCCTTCGGCGGCCGCAAGGTCACCGGCGAAGGGTTCGGCATCCCGCTGCTGCTCCGCTACGTGCTCGAGACCTGCGACACGACCGCCGACGCCGTGTCGGCGCTGATGCGGCTACCGTCGCACATGAGCTACAGCGTGACGCTCCTCGACCGCGACGGGGAGCACGCCACCGTCCACCTCGCCCCCGACCGCTCGGCGGACGTCACGCGCTCGACCGTCTGCACGAACCACGCGCGCGCCGTCGAGTGGCCCGACTACGCCGCCCTCACGAAGAGCGTCGAGCGCCAGGCGTTCCTCGAAGCGAGCGTGTTGCCGCTGCCGTCGCTCGACGCCGCCGTCGACGCCTTCTTGCGGCCACCGCTGCACGCCACCAAGTATCGCCGGGGCTTCGGCACCCTCTATACGGCGATCTACGACCCGCACGCCAGGAGCGTGAGCCTGCGCTGGCCGCGCGGGCTACGGCTCGTGGCGTCGCACGACGCCTTCGAGCCGCGCGAGGTGGTCGTCGACCTGCGTGCCGCGCCCGCGATCTCGCTGGTGCAGTAGGGCGGCGGTGCGTGCGTACGGCGCATGGATTTCGTCTGTCTAGCGTGCGGTGACGTCGCCGGAACGAGCTGTGGCATCGGCCGGCGCCTCCGCCGGCCCCTCGGTGTGCGCGCCGTGCGCGGCGTCCGCCTCGTCCGCCTCGGGCGCTCGCCAGGGGTCGACCTCTGGGCGCGGGTACTGGCAGACGCCCACGCGCTGCTCGATCGGAGCGAAGCCGAGCCGCTCGTAGAGCCCGAGGGCTGGGCCCTCCGGTTCGGTCTCGAGCAACAAGAGCTCGCTCCCCCACACGGTGCGAGCCGCCTCCGCCGCGTGATGCACGAGCGTCGACGCCACACCGCGTCTGCGGTACTCGGGATCGGTGACGACCGCCTGGTAGCGTGCGAGTTCGCCGACCTTGAACACCCCCAGGTTGGCGACCAGCGCGTCCCCGTCGAACGCCCCCCACCAGACCCCGTGGCCGGCGTCGACCACGCGGCGATAGGCGGCCATGAGGCGCGTGATGAAGCGCTCGTGCGCCGGCTCCTCGCCGGTCGCCTCGATGGCGATGCGCTGCCCGTCGCGGGCTGCGGCCCAGTCGGCGTCGCCGTGCAGGGGGCGGATGCGCACGTCACGGTTCGCGCTCTCGGGCGCAGCGAGCCGCGAGGCGGCCAGCACGAGCCCTCTCTCACGCTCGAAGCCCGCCGCGAGAAACGGTGCGAGTTCGCCCTCGTCACCGTCGAGGCCGTCCCAGCCGAAGGCGCGGTGTGGCACCCATGGTGGTGTACCGATCGATGCATCGAAGAGGTCGCACCAGCGTTCGAAGTCGTCCGCCGCGGGAGGGGCGTCGAACACGAGGACGTTTCCCCAACGGAAGTCGGGGTTCTCGACGTCGGTGACCACGAGGTGGTCGATTCGATCGCGGACGGAACCGCGCCACCCGTGGAGGGCGAGGTCGGTGTGGAGGCCGAGCGATTGAACGCGCACGCACGAGTCTACGTGGTCTGAGGGGTGAGGTGGTCTGAGGGGTGGGGTGGTCTGAGGGGTGGGGTGGTCTGAGGGGTGGGGTGGTCTGTGTGGTGTGGTGCTCTGGGAGGAAGCGTGATGGGCGGCGCTTCGGAGGGAGCGCGTACCGCGCGACTCGGCACATGACGACTCCCGCAGCCTAGTCTCGCTCGTATGGGTCCCGACGCCGCGTCCGTGCGGTCAACGTGCATTCGCGGTGGGGATCCCGGCGTGAGCCTCTAGTGGCTAGCGGGAGTCGCCGAAAGGGCGTGATCTGCTATCGCCTCGATCACGTACCTCCTTTCGCCTCCTACGGTAGCGCTTCGCTCGTTCCACCGAAGTGGTCCGGATCATCGCGAAGCGCACCCGTTCGCCGCTATGATTGAGGGCGTTGTGTGCGCCGGCCCCTGGACCGTGCCGCGAGCCCCTGAAGATCGATCAGAAGATCAAGATGCCGCCCACCGAGGCGATGAACCCCGCGAAAATCAGTGCGACCGTGTTGATCACCTTGATCAGGGGGTTGATGGAGGGACCGGCGGTGTCCTTGTAGGGGTCACCGACCGTGTCGCCGACCACCGACGCGGCGTGGGCGTCGGAACCCTTACCGCCGTGGTTGCCGTCCTCGATGAACTTCTTGGCGTTGTCCCACGCGCCCCCGCCGTTGGACATCATCAGCGCCATCATCAACCCCGATGCGATCACGCCGATCAGCAGCCCGCCGAGCGCGAGCGGCCCGAAGAGGAAGCCGACCAGGAGCGGTGCCACCACCGCGAGGAGTCCGGGCGTGACGAGCTCGCGCAGAGCGGCTGCGGTGACGATGTCGACCGCCTTGCCGTAGTCGGGCTTCCCCGTCCCCTCCATGATCCCCGGGATCTCGCGGAACTGCCGGCGGACCTCCTCGATGACGGCGCCCGCAGCGCGACCGACCGCCTCCATGAGGAAGGCGCTGAAGAGGAACGGGAGCATCGCTCCGATGAGGAGCCCGATGAGCACGATCGGGTCGTTGAGCCGGAACGCTCCCTCGCCCAGATCGAGTCGCTCGGCGTAGTCCGCGAAGAGCACCAGGGCGGCGAGCGCCGCAGAACCGATCGCGTACCCCTTCGTGACGGCCTTGGTCGTGTTGCCGACGGCGTCGAGGGCGTCGGTGTGGCGGCGCACCTCGGGGGGGAGGTCGGCCATCTCGGCGATGCCGCCGGCGTTGTCGGTGATCGGGCCGTAGGTGTCCATCGCCACGACCATGCCGGTCACCGAGAGCATGGCCACCGCGGCGATCGCGATGCCGTAGAGGCCCGCGAACGAGAACGCGAGGAATGCGGCGAGCACCAGCAGCAGCACCGGATAGGCGGTCGAGAACATCCCGACGGCCATCCCGCTGATGATGTTGGTCGCAGCCCCCGTCTCGGATGCCTTCGCGACACGGCGCACGGGTGCGTACCGCGTCGAGGTGTAGTACTCGGTGATGTACATGATCCCGATCGTCACGCCGATGCCGACGACCGAGGAGAGGAAGATCCCGAACCAGCCGTCGACGCCTGGAGCGAGCGTCCAGTCGAACGTTCGGAAGACCAACCACGAGGCGATCAGGAAGCCGACGATGGAGATGCCGGCCGAGGCGAACACGCCACGGTAGAGGGCGTTCATGATGTTGCCATCGGGCCCGAGGGTCACGAAACGCACCCCGGCGATGCTCGCGAGGATGGCGATCGCGCCGAGGACGAGAGGGAAGATGACGAGCGCCGACACCACGTGCACGTCGGGGAGGAGGAAGCCGAGGAAGATCGCGCCGATGGCGGTGACCGCGTACGTTTCGAACAGGTCGGCGCCCATGCCGGCGCAGTCGCCGACGTTGTCGCCCACGTTGTCGGCGATCACCGCGGGGTTGCGCGGGTCGTCTTCGGGGATGCCGGCTTCGACCTTACCGACGAGGTCGGCACCGACGTCCGCCGCCTTGGTGTAGATGCCGCCGCCGACGCGGGCGAAGAGGCTGATGAGCGACGCGCCGAAGGCGAAGCCCACCAGCGGCTCGACCGGGTTCGCGAAGCCGAAGATCACGTGGAAGAGTAGGAAGAACGCCGAGACGCCGAGCAGCGCGAGGCCGGCGACCGACAGACCGGCGACGGCGCCGCCGTTGAACGCCAGCTTGAGCGCGCCCACGAGGCCGCTCCCCGCTGCGTGCGCGACGCGGACGTTGGTGCGGACTGCGATCCCCATCCCCACGTAGCCGCTGATGGCGGAGAAGAGCGCCCCGAACACGAAGCCGACCGTCGTCCACCACCATTGCGTCGCCAGCTCGCCGGTCTGGAAGAGCGCCACTGCCACGAAGAGCAGCGTGATGATCACGGCCACGATGGTGATGGTGCGGTACTGCCGATTCATGTAGGCGGCCGCGCCCTGGCGGATCGCGTCGGCGATCTCCACCATGCGTGGCGAGCCGGTCTCGGCCTTGAGGATCCCCTGCGCCAACGAGTACGACGCCCCCAGGGCGGCGATCGCGGCGAGGGGGATCAGGAAGAGGAGTGCGTCCATGGTCCCTCCAACGGGTCGACGCACGCTCGTCCGGACCGTCCCCAAACGCCCCGCGCAGCGGGGTCGCCCTCTGGGGACGCGCGGCGGCGCGAACGCCGACCGCGACGCCGTACACGGGCGCGCGAAGTCGGCGCGATGCTACCACGGAGCGCCAGCGACGGCGCTCGGGCGCCGTCGACTACGCTCCGGGTGCCGCCCCCATGGCGGTGCTCGGAGCGTCGGTCGGCATGGCCTGCTCGTAGCGCCGCCGTTCGAAGCGATAGAAGGCGGCCGGGACCACGAAGAGCGTCAGGAAGGTCGACGACACCACACCGCCGAGGATGACCAGGCCGAGCGGACGCCGGAACTCCGTCCCCTCGCCGATACCTGCGAGGAGCGGCACCGAGATGATCACCACGGTGAGCGCCGTCATCAGGATCGGCCGCAGGCGGAGCCGCCCCGCGCGCACGAGTGCGTCGCGCAGCGAACCCGCCTCGCGCAATTGGCCGACCACCACGTCGAGCAGCAGGATCGCGTTCTTGGTCACGAGCCCGATCAGGATCACCACGCCGAGCACGCTGATCACGTCGAGCGGGGTGCCCGTCAGGAAGAAGAGCCAGAAGGCCCCCACGAGCGCGAGCGGCACCGTCAGGAGCAGGTAGAGGGGGTAGCGGAAGGAGTTGAACTGGCTGGCGATCACGAGGTAGTTCAGCAGGAGCGCGAGTGCGAACGCGATCGGTCCGTAGAAGACGAGGTCGCCCAGGAGGTCGGGGCCGACGCCCTGCGTCACCTCGACGAGGTCGTCGGTGATACCGGCCGCTGCGAGCCGCGCTTCGACGTCCTGGCGAACCTGGAACTGTCCGGCGGAGCCCGGGGCGAGGTCGGCGTTGATGGTGGCGACGAAGAATCCGTTCGAGCGGCGGATGGAGACGGGCGCCGCCTGCACCTCGAAGGCGCCGAGTTGGCCCAGGGGGAGGTAGGAGCCGAGTGCGGCGGCGTAGATCGGCAGCGACAGCAGCGTCTGCTCGTCGCGCACGAACGACGGGTCGACCTTCACCACGATGGGGGTCTCCTCGCCGTCGCCGCGGAGGTCGCCGGCGCGCACGCCGACGTTGTATGCGCGCAGCGTCGACGCGATCTCGCTCGTGGTCAGGCCGGTGCCGCCGAGTGCGGCGCTCGAGATCACGAGCACGCGCTCCGACACGCTCCCTTCGAGCGTCGAGCGGACGTTGCGAACGTCGGGAAGGGCGCCCATGAGTTCGCGTGCCAGGCGATCACGCTCTTCGAGGACGGCACGCTCGGCACCGATGAGGACGATCTCGAGCCCGGTGTCGACCGGCACCGCGCCACCGTCGTCGGAGCCGACCCGCAGGCGCGCCTCCGGTACCTCGACGAGCGCCGCCTCGAGCGCCGGCCGGAGGCCGTCCGCGACCTCGAAGGAGGAGCGGGAGCGAGCACGAATCGGCACGAGTTCCGCCTGCAGGTTGGCGCGTTGCGCGTTCGGGGAGCCGAACGTTCCGCTCGAACCCACGGTCGCGAGCACGGTGCGGACGTCGGGATCACTCCGGATGATCCCTTCGAGCAGCGCTGCGACGGCGTCCGTCCGGTCGAGCGGCGTGCCCGGGGGCATGTCGACGCGGATGGCGACTTGGCCCGCATCGACCTCCGAGACGAAGTTGAAGGAGATGCGCGGGAAGATGACGCCGAGGCTGGCGACGAGGAGCGCCGCGATCACGAGGACGAGCGTGCTCCGGTCGAGCGTCCAGCCGAGCGCTCGAGCGTAGCCGTCTCGTACGCGTGCGAGCCCCGCGTCGGTCGCGTCGTGCATCGCTCGCAGCACCGAACCGATGGTCACGAGGAGTGCCCGGCCGCCGTAGCGGAGCGCCAGACCGAGTGGCACGCTCAGCAGCACGATCGCGAGGGTCACGGCCAGGCCGAGCGCGATCAGCGTCCACGTCTGCAGCGTCATGAGCGGCGGCAGCGTCACGAGGCCGGCGTCCGCGGCGAGGGCGGCGCCAGCACCGAGGGCGATGGCGGCGGTCCAGACGAGCCGAGAGCGTGGCAGGCGAAGCGCCCAGCGGGCGTCGGCGCCCACGCGTCGGAAGGCCGGAACGACCTCGGCGAAGGTGGGTGGGAGCGGGTTCGGGAGGTACGCGAGGCGCACGGTGAGGAAGAACATCGCCTCGAAGTAGGAGACGAGGATCGTCGCCGCGAGCGAGAGACCGAACTGCGCGAAGAACTGCCCGATCACTCCCGGGAGGAAGGCGATGGGCACGAACACCGCGAGCAGCGAGAGCGTCGCGGTGAGCACGGCGGTCGCGACTTCGCCCGTGCCGCGCAGCACCGCCGCCTTCATGTCGTACCCCATCGCTCGGTAGCGGTCGATGTTCTCGGCGATCACGATCGAGTCGTCGACCACCAGCCCGACAGCCACGGTGATGGCGAGGAGCGTCACCACGTTGAAGGTGAAGCCGAGGAGGCCGAAGAGGATGACCGCGCCCGTGATGGTGATCGGGATCGCGAGCACCACCGAGAGCGTCGATCCGATCCGGCCCACGAAGAGGAGCACGATGAAGGCGACCGCGAGGATCGCCAGCCCGGTCTCCCGGACGGTGTCGGTCACCGAGTTGGCGATGAACACCGTGGTGTCGCCGATGATCGTGGCGACGTACGGTTCGGGGAGTGCGATGCCCGCGAGGGCGGTGCGGAGCCCGCGACCCGCCGCCACCGCGTTCGCGCCCGACTCCTTGCGGACCTCGAGGATCACGGCGCTCTCACCGTTCAGGCGGACGAAGGCGCCGGGAGCGGCGACGGTGTCACGGACCGTGGCCACGTCGCGCACACGAACACCGCGCGCGGGGTCGACGAAGGTCTCGGCGACCTCGTCGGCGGTGGCGCGCTCGGCTCGGATCGAGAGCAGGATGCGCTCCGTACCGAGGTCGAGCGTGCCCGCGGGCAAGGTGGTGGAGGCCGCGCGGATGGCGTTCGCGATCTGCGTCGGCGACAAGCCGAGGGCTTGGGCGCGCCCGGGGTCGAGCAGGACCTGCACCTCGCGTGTGACCGGCCCGACCGTCGCTACCGCCGCGACGCCCGGTACCTGCCGCAGGCGCGTCTCGAGCAGGTCGCCGGCCGTGCGCTGCACGTCCTGGAGCTCCTCCCCGGGCGCGGTGATGGCGATCCGGAGGATCGGTTCGTCGGAGGGATCGAACTTCTGGATCGTGGGCGTGAGGGCGTCGTCGGGCAGGGTCGGGGTGACGGCGTCGACGCGCTGCCTCACGTCGATGGCGGCCTGATCGATCGAGGTGCCGTAGACGAACTGGGCGATCACGACGCTGAACCCTTCGCCCGAGATGCTCGTCACGTCGGTGATCCCCGGGAGCGTGGAGATGGCGTCTTCGATCGGTTCGGTGAGCTGGACCGCCGTTTCGGCCGATCCGGCACCGGGGTAGGTGGTGTTGATCGCGACGATCGGGAACTCGAACTCCGGCAGCAGATCGACGCCGAGCTGGGTGGCCGCGGTGAGCCCGAAGAAGACCACTGCCAAGAAGATCGAGAGCGCGAACACGAAGCGCTCGATGAAGAACGCGACGAGCCCGGTCATGGCGTGTCGGCCGCCCCGACCTCGACGACGCGCACGCGCGTGCCGTCGCGGACGTCGAGAGGGCGAGGAGAGACGACCACCGCGCCCACCTCGAGCGAACCGTCGGGCACGCCGAGCACCACGGCCCGATTCCCGCTCTCGACCACCACGCGCACCTCGACCCGGCGCGCGACGGGGGCCTCGTCGTCGCCGGCGACGAGGAAGACGTACGTCCGGCCGGCGTCGGCGCTGAGCGCCCCGGACGGAACGACGAGCCCCTCGCCGAGGACGACCTCGTAGCGCACCTCCGCCACACTGCCGCTGGCGACCGGGGGTGCCCCCTCGCCGAGCGTGGCGGTGATGGTCGCGAGGCGCGACTGCTGCGCCTGGCGCTCTACGAAGGTGACGGTGGCCGGGATCTCGCGGCCGGCCCACGCGACGCTCACGGTGCCGAGCGCCTCGATGCGCGGCGCGTCCTCCGGTGGGACGGAGAACGAGGCGAGTTGCGCTCCACTGCCGAGGACGCGCGCCACGGGGCTCCCCGCGGCGATGAACTCACCCACCTCCGTGAACAGCTCCGCCACCTCGCCGTCGAACGGTGCCCGGACCACGGCTTCGTCGACCGCTTCGCGCGCCTGGCGCACCTGGACCTCCGCTTGCCGGAGTTGCAGGTCGAGCAGTGCGATGTCTTCACCTTCGGCGCGGCGGCTGCGGGCGAGCGCGTCGCGGGCCTGCAGGGCGGCGCTCTCGGCCTGATCGCGCTGCGCCCGCAACGCCTGCACGTCGGCGCTCGCAACGGCGCCGACCGCGAGGAGCGCCTCTGCCTCCTCGTACTGCCGTAGGGCGAGCGCGAGGTTCCCCTCCGCCGCGCGCGCGGCGGCCTCTGCTTGCGCGATCGTGTCTTCACGGGAGCGCTGCGCACGCTCCACGTTGATCCGGGCCTGCTCGCGCGCGAGTTCGGCTCCGTCGAGCGACCGCCGGAGCGCCGCGTCGTCGAGCCGCACCAGCGGGTCGCCGGCGGCGACGAGTGTCCCCTCGCGCGCGAGGAGTTCGGCCACGCGGCCGTTCGCCCCCGCGGCCACACGACTCTCGCGAGCAGGTCGGACGGTGGCGGTGGCTCGGCGGGTCGCCCGCAGCTCACCCGCCTCGAGGGTGACGACCCTGACGGTGCGGACGCTCTCGGTCGGCGTGGGGTTCGCCGCTCCGCCGGCGGCGCCCGCCGTGCCCTCGTCCCCTGACCCGCCGCCGCAGGCGGTGAGGGCGAGCGCGAGCGCGGCGGCGAGGACGGGGGACCCACGACGCCGGTTTGCGGGCGTGGTGCTCGTCCGCGCCGGCGAGGGAGCGGCCCTACAGTCCATGCCACCCCTCCAGAGGGGTGAGGATGCCGGCCTGGAGCGCGAGCGCCGCCTCGACCACGGCGTGCTCGGCCTGCACGGCCTGGAGCTCGACCTGGAGCGTTTGGAGGCGAACACCTTCGAAGGCGATCTCGGCGATGAGTCCGGCCTCGAGGCGACGCCGCTCGACGTCCTCCCGCTCGCGTGCGTTCGCCAGCGCCTCCTGGGCGATCCGATCCCCCTCGAGCGCCGAGACGAGTGCGTTCGCGAGCGAGCGCGCTCGGAGCGTGATCCCACGCCGCGCCTCGCGCTCGCCGGCGGTGGCCTGCTCCTGCTGCAGCCTCGCATCGTCGATCTGACGGCGCGAGGCGAAGCTCGGGTCGAGGAGCGACGCACCGAGGTCGGCGAGCTCCACCGCGTGCTGCAGTCGCAGCACCGCCGGGACGCGCAGGGCCAGGGCGAGGAGCTCGTCCCCGTCGGGCGGTCGTAGGCGCTCGAAGCGGCTGCGGTCGAGTGACTCGGTCGCCTCCACCTCGAGCCCCGTCACGCCGCCGAGGTCGGCGCGCGCCAAGAAGGCGCCGTCGCGGGCGCCCTGGAGCGCACGCTCGGCGTCGAGAAGGTCGGTGGCCGCGGACTGGACGTCGAGCACGGTGGCGCTGCCGCGCTCCTGACGGAGCTGGGCGATCTCGAGTTGCCGCTCGGCGAGGTCGCGCGACGCCGTGGCGAGCGCCACCTGGAGTTCGGCCTCACGAACTCGCGCCCACGAGGCGGCCACCTCGCCGTAGGCAGCGAGGAGGGCTTCGGTCGCCTCGACCTCCGCGAGCTCCGCGCGCTGCCGCGCCTGCACGATCTCGGGCCGGAGTGCCAAGGGATCGGACTCGACACGGGCGAGCGCGCGCTGGGCGTCGCTCCGTTCGAGCTCGGCGCTCACCACGGCGACGCTCTCGCCCGCACGGACGAGGAAGTCGTCGAGGCCCTGCGCCCACGCGAGACCGTTCAGGAGGAGTACGGCGGCGAGCGTACCGGCGACGCCCGCCCAGCGGGTGACGGTGCGGCGTCCGCGACCGGTGGGTGTGGCGCCGCGGCGAGGGGTGGGAGCGAGCGACGTCACGGGAGGACCTCCGAGAGCGGGAGTGCGTAGAACGTGTAGAAGTCGAGCACCGCGCCGAGTCGCGCCGCGAGGGCGCGCGCGAGGTCGAGTTCCGCCTGCGCTTCGAGGAGCTGCGCACCTTCGAGCTCGAGCGGGCCGATCACACCGGCGTCGAAGCGCGCGTCGGCCGCTCGCCGCTCGTCGCGGACCAGGTCGAGCTCGAGCCGTGCGAGTGCGACCGCGTCGTCGGCGCCGGCGAGCGCCGCCTCGAGCGCGCGGCGCTGCGCCTGGGCACGGTCGTGTGCTGCCGCCAGGGCGGCGGCGGTCGCCTCGAGCGTGGCGGCGGCGGCGTCGCGCTCGAGCACGGCCTGCGGCGAGATCGTCCACGTCACCCCGATCGATAGGGAGCCGCGAACGGTGGGGGTGGCGCCGACCGGCGCGAGGCCGCCGAGGCCGAGGCCCCCGCCGCTCGCGCCGGGCGTCGCGTACGTCAGGCTCGGCTGCAGCGTGCGACTCTCGAGCGCGAGCGTGAGACTGCCGTCGTCGTCGAAGAGCCAGGTGTAGCCGGCCTGGACGGTCGGGAGCAGCGCCCGCCCTTGCGCCCGGAGCGAGAGTTCGGCGAGCGCGACGTCGAGGGAGGCGCGGATCAGCTCCGGCGGGACGTCGAACGTGGGATCGAGATCGGGCACGGCGGCGAGCCGGGCGCCGCCGACGAGCCGCGTGAGTGAGTCCTCGAGGCTCGCGATCTGTCGCAGCGCGCCGGCGCGGGCTCGGACGGCGTCCTCCACGCGCAAGGTGGCGCGCAGACGCTCCAGCTCCGTCGCTGCGCCCCCTTCGAAGCGGCGGAGCGTGGCCGTCTCGGTGGTGCGCGCGAGCTCGAGGCTCCGCTCGGCGAGCAGCGCACCCCGTTCGGCCAATAGGAGGCCGACGGCGGCGTTGACGGCCTGCGCTTCGAGCGTGGCGCGGGTCTCGCGCAGGGCGAGCTCGGCGCGTTCGAGGTCTGCGAGGCGCGAGTCGGCGAGGTCGCGCAGGTCGCCGACGAGGAACGGTCGGAAGCCAGCGCTGAGCGACAGGGAGTCGCTCGTCTCGTCGACGGCGAAGAGGTCGTCGAAGGGGGGCGGTAGCGGGTCGGTGGCGGGATCGACGCGCAGCCGCCGGTACTCGTAGGAGACGGAGAGCGTGACCGGTGAGGAGACCGCAGCGACGCGCAGGCGCGCGGCCTCCGTCGACGCTGCGGCCGCCCGCAGTCCGGGGTGGATGGCCGTCATGCGCGCGAACGCGCCGAGTTCACCGTCCGTGGGCGCCGGCTGGGCGGCGGCCGGCGAGAGCACGACCGCGACGCACACGGCGAGCCCGGCGAGCCGTCCGGCGCGACGCGCGTGTTGCCGCTGCCCCGACACCGAGCGCGGCGTCATGGCGCCTCCTCGGCGACGAGGGAGCGGAAGGCGCGGAGCACGGCCGCGAGGTCGTCGTTCGGAAGCCTGCTCAGGCGTGCCTGGCTCGCCGACGTCCAACGCTCGCGCGCCACGGCGAGGAAGTCGTCCCCGGCGGGCGTCAGGGAGAGGCGAGTCCGGCGGCGATCGTCGGGGTCGGTCTCGCGCGCGAGGAGGCCCTTCCCCTCGAGCTCGTTCAGCATGGCCGTGACGGCGGGGGGGACGGTGTCGAGCACGTCGGCGAGCGTCCCCGGACGATCGATGCCACGGGCCACGAGTTCGAGGAGCAGCACACGCGTCGGTCGCAGGCCGAGCGGTTCGAAGACCCGCATCGCCTCCTGACGGAGCGACCACATCAGTGGGAGTGTGAGCGTCGAGAGCTCCGCGACGGCGGCTGCGCGCTCGGCGTCGCGTGCACCATCGACCCGATCGGTCTCGAGATCCACGGCCTGATCGGCGGCCCGTGCAGCGGCGTCGGCGGTCGTCATTCGGCCATCATCGCTTCACGTCCGTGAACGATGACGACTCCAGAACACATTCGCTTCGCGAACGTGAACGATTCGTGCGGGTCCCGCGGGTGCGACGACCGGCGCGGCTGCAACGGCGTGGGCGCGAACGCCGGGGCGCAGGTACGCTCCGTCGCGACGGATCGCGATGCTACCCTTGTTCCCGACGCGAAACCGAAGGGAGCCCGACCATCGTGGCCCATACCGACAGCACGCATCCCGGCGCCGGCCGTCCCGCCCCCGACTCCGAGCTCATCGACGTCGAGCGGCTCCGTGGCCAGTACGCCAGCGTCGTACCCGACGCGTCCGAACGTGGGCAACGCGTCGCCTTCGGCACGTCGGGCCACCGAGGGACGGCGGGCGACGGCTCCTTCAACGACGCGCACGTCGCTGCGATCTCGCAGGCGGTCGCCGAGCACCGCCTGGAGCACGGCGTGACGGGCCCGCTCGTGCTCGGCGCCGACACGCACGCGCTGTCGCTGCCGGCCTTCCACACGGCGCTCGAGGTCTTCGCGGCGAACGGGGTCCGCCTCGTGATCGCCGACGACCTCGGGCCGGTCTCGACCCCGATCGTGTCGCACACGATCCTGGCGCACAACGGTGGACGCGCCGGCGTGACGGCTGGCCGGCCCCCGGTCGAGGGGTGGGCCGACGGCGTCGTGATCACGCCCTCGCACAACCCGCCCAAGGACGGCGGCTTCAAGTACAACCCGCGGCACGGCGGCCCCGCCGACACCGACGCCACGCGCGCGATCGAGGCTCGCGCGAACGACCTGCTCGCCTCCGGTGGGCGTGGGATACGGAGGATCTCGTACGAGCGCGCGCTCGCAGCCGCCGACACGGAGCGGCGCGACCTCCACGGTCCCTACGCCCGTGACCTCGGCAGCGTGCTCGACCTCGACGCGGTGCGCGCTGCCGGCGTCC
>JACCWH010000107.1 GCA_013697735.1 Trueperaceae bacterium
ACCCGGAGCTGCCGTTCATCGCCCTGGAGGACGCAGGACTGCCGGAAGGCCCCACCCCGTGACGAGCCCCGAGACCGCCCCGCTGCTACGCGACCTGGTCGAGATCCCGACGAGCGTCGCGAAGTCCGACTTCGTCATCTCCCTGGCGCAGGGCATCACCGACCCTGAACGGACCGTGGGCACCTACGTCGTCACCGAGCAGCTCGTGACCGCCACGGCACGATCCGCACCCCGATCCCGGGTCAGGAGCGCGCGAACGTGCTCGCGAAGGTGAACAGCTGGCGCGGCAGGTCGGCGAGCTGCGCGTGGACGCCGAGGATCAGGAGCCGTCGGTGTCGTTGCGGCTGGTCGGCGTCGACGTCGAGTCGACCCTGGACCAGCTGTCCTCGCACGGCAGCGAGGGGGCAAGGGTTCGCATGGTCCGCGACCTCCTCGGCGAGGCGCTCGGGCTCGACACCCGTGAGGCGCTGCTGCCCGCCTACTCCCACGTGTGGCGTGGCCGGCGGCGGCAGGTCGACCTGGCTTTCGCCAACGTCCGCGACTTCCGAGATCTGCCCGACGGGGAGTTCCGCGCGAGCCTCGACCGGCCGAAGGTCGTCATCGACTATCCCTTCGACCCCGCCGGCCCCGACGGCTGGGGCCCACACCCCGTGTGCCTATCATCAGGTGACATCGACAAGGAGGTCGGACATGTGACGCGCCGGTGGTGTTCCGCAACGGTCGTTACAACGGCCGCAGCCCGCGCCGGTGGCTGCCTGACGTCGTGGCGGCGCTCGTCGCGGCGGCTGACCCGTTGAAGATCGTGCTTTTCGGTTCCCTGGCCGATGGCTCGGAAGGACCGGACAGCGATCTCGATCTCCTTGTCGTCCTCCCGCACGTCGAGGACAAGCTCGAGTCCATGCTCGCCTTGCGGAAGGCCACGGCACATGTCCCCGTGCCGCTTGACATCCCTCCCCACCGACCCGGACGAGGTCGCCCGTCGTGGTGAAGAGGTTGGCAACGTCCTGCGCCTCGCTCTCCGGCACGGACGGGTGCTGCATGAGCGAGCGACCTGAGTCCGAGCCTGCAATGGAGCCGTTGGTGGCGCTACGCCAACGAAGACCTCGAAGCCGCGGACCACCTCGTTCAGGAGGGCACGGCGTGTCGGTGGTCTGTGTCATGGCGCAACAAGGCTGCGGAGAAGGCGACCAAGGCGCTCCTCGTACAGCTAGGCGTCGACTTCCCGCGCACGCACGACGTCTTGCGGTTGGTGAAACTGCTCCCTGTCGAGGTGCTCGTCGAGCGAGTACGGGGGCGGCAAGACCTTCACCACTCAGCGAAGGCGGGCGCGGTTGTTGGGAGAGCCGCTCGTGCTCGGGGAGGAGGTCGAGCGTCGGGTGGAGCAGGTCGTCGGCCACTTACTGGCGACCGGTGTTCTCGACGCCGACGGGGAGATGCTGCAGATCGGTCCGGAGGCGGAGCGGCGCTACGGTAAGCGCAACTATCTGGATCTGACGGCGGTCTTCGCCGACCCGCCGACGCTCGCCGTCGTGCACGGCCGCACGTCGCTTGGCCAGATCCACATCCGTAGCCTGCCGCGTCGTCCGCACGACGAGCCTGCGGCGGTCCTCATCGCCGGTCGCGACTGGGACATCGAGCACGTCGACTGGCGTCGCCGCTTGGTCGAGGTGGTTCCGGCGAAGCGTCGACGCGGGCGCTCGCAGTGGCTCGGCGCCGGTCCCGGTCAGTCGATGGTGCTGGCGCAAGCGACGCGCAAGGCGCTTGCGGGGGCAGATCCGGCGGGAGTCACACTCAGCAAGCGGGCGGCCGCGGGCATCGCCGAGCTCCGGGGGTCCTTCCATTGGCTGCGCGAGCCACCGAGCTCGGACGTCGTCCGCGACCCGGACGGCACGACCTGGTGGTGGACGTTCGGCGGTACGGCAGCCAACGTCGAGCTCGCCTCCGTGATCGGCCCGCTGGCACCCACCACCCCGGCCAGCGGCCTGGCGATCCGGCTCGCGGACGGCACGGCCCACGCAGAGGTGATGGACCGGCTGCGCCGGCGACTGGAGGAACCCCCCCTGTCACTGCCCGCCGACCTGG
>JACCWH010000124.1 GCA_013697735.1 Trueperaceae bacterium
CGACGTAGACGGGATTGGCATGACCGACGCCGTCGTCGACCAGGACCACCCGGCCCGTGCGCAGGCTCTCGAGGACGCGCACCGTCCAGTTCGGCGCGAACGGCCCGTAGACCGCGGTCGGCTGGACGACGCTGACGCCGAGGCCGCGCTCGCTGGCGTACGAGAGCGCCAACGCCTCCGCCTCGATCTTGGTGTCGCCGTACGCGACTCCGGAGGGGCGCCGGGGCGCGCGCTCGTCGAGCTCGCCCGCGATCCCGATGCCATAGACGACCATCGTGCTCACGTGCACCACTCGCGCCCCATGGGCGAGCGCGGCGTCGAGCACGGCGCGCGTCCCGTCGACGGTCACGCGCCGCCGATCGGCTTCGGAGCCGCGGGAGCCGTAGGCGCAATTGAAGACGACGTCGCACCCCTTCGTCGCCTCCGACACCTGACCAGCGACGGAGACGTCGCCGCGGACCACCTCGACGTCGAACCGCGACACGCGCGACAGGCCCGCGTAGTTCGAGGTGAGCACGCGGACCCGGGCGCCGTGCTCGAGTACCAGCTTCTCCACCAGCCGACCGCCGATGAATCCGGTGCCGCCCGTCACGAGCACCCGGCGCCCCGTGAGGTCGTCCATCAGCCCTCCACCGCCTGCGGCGGGCGTTCGTGCCCGGGTGAGAGCCACGGGAGCTCGAGCGGTCGGCGGACTCGTCGGCACGCCTCCAGGAGCGCGATCGATCGTTTTCCCTCCCGGCCCGGGATGAACGGCGCCCTCCCTTCGCGGATCGCTCCGGCGAAATCGTCGAGCTGCCGGGCGAAGACGTCCTCGAGGCGCGCCGCGCGCGACGTGCCGGCAGCCTCCACGGCGCCGATGAGTCGGCGTGTGCGGCCACCGAACGTGAGATGCACCGGCGGATCGAAGCCGGGCCCGATCTCGACCACGCCGCGCTCGCCGCGGATGATCGTGCTGTTGCGCAGCACCCGGGTACGGCTCAGCTCCACCACACCGGGCGTGCCGCCGAACGTCGCGCGGAGTTCGCAGTCTGCCTCCACGCCGCCCATCGCGTCGTCTTCGTACCGCAGATCGTCCGTCTCCCCGAGCCACCACACCAGGAGGTCGAGCACGTGCGTGCCGACGTCGGAGAGGACGCCGCCCCCCATCTCCTTGCGGAACGTCGCAGGGCTCGCGACCTGCCAGTTGAAGACGGCCCCCTCGCGAGTATCGACGTGCTCGAGCGCGCCCAGGACGCCATCGTCGAGGAGGTCCTTCACGTAGCGCGAGGCCTCGTAGAAGCGGCGAACCAGGCCGACGGCGAGCGTTGCGCCGCCGGCCTCAGCCGCCTCGATCATGGCGTCGCAGCCGGCCACGTCGAGCGCCATCGGCTTCTCGACCAGCACGTGGACGCCCTTCGCCAGCAGTGCACTCGCGATCTCGACGTGCAGGTGGTGGGGGACGGCGACGATGGCCGCGTCGACGCGGCCGGGGAGATCGCTCACATCGGCGAAGACGTCACCGACGCCGTACGTATGGGCCAGCGCGCGCGCACGTTCCGTGTCGCGATCGACGAGCGCGGTCACCTCGACGGCGTCGGATGCGGCCGAGACGGGGAGGTGGAGCCGCTCGCTCACCTTCCCGCACCCGATCACCGCCAGCCGCAGTGGCGCCATCAGAAGTCGCGCTCGTAGCTCGCGAGGCGCTTCACGTTCGGACGCTTCAACCACATCTCCCGGCGCGGGCGGCCGGCATCGAGCAGCGTAGGCACGCTCACGAAGCGGAGGTCGGACTGCTGCCGTAAGAAGGTATCGAGCGCCGTGATCATCGCCTCACGACTACGATACCGCTGGTCGCACACGACGTCGTGAAGCATGATCACGTCGCCGGGGGCGACGCCGCTGAGCGCCGCGACCATCTCGTCGGCGCTCCGGTCCTCCCAGTCGGTGGCGTGGAGGCTGCAGGCGATGACGTCGTACCCCAATCGCCACGTGTCGAGGCGCGAGGCGAAGTCCTGATCGAGGTATGGCGGGCGGAAGATCTTCCGCGGCTGGGGGTACGGCGCGAGCGCCTTCTCGCACGCGCGGAGCTCGCGCAGTCGCTGGGCGCGCGTCACGAGCGGCATGCTCGGGTGGTCGTACGTGTGGTTGCCGAGCGCGTGGCCGCTCTCGTGGAGGCGCCGCATCACGTCGGGGTGCTGGTCGACGAACTTGCCGACGGCGAAGAACGTCCCCTTCGCGCCGTGCGCGTCGAGCACCTCGAGCACGCGGGGCGTCCACTGCGGGTCCGGACAGCCGTCGAAGGTGATGGCGACGAGCGGCTCGTCCGTGACGACCGAGGTGATCGAGCCGAACGGCGTGCGGCCGAGCGCCCCGTACGTCAGCCGGCGCCCCGCACCCACGATCCGCCGCGCGAGCGCTCGGGGCGAGCGACCGTTACGTGCCGAGGCACGCGGCGACATCGGCCCCCCGCAGCACGCAATCGTCGGTCCAGTAGTACTTCCACTGCGCGTACCGGCCGGCGAGGATGATCGACTGGCCCGTCGGCGCGGCCGCGCCGAGCTTCGTGTCCCAATCGTCGACCGGGGCCAGCTCGTCGGCCTCGCGAGCGAGCCCGTGGCCCTCGAGCCAGTCGAGCACCGTGCGCAGTGCATCGCGTCGTGGGAGATCGAAGGCGACGTTCGCCCAGCGGAGCCACTGCGTGTGGACGCTCTCGATGCGGTCCATGCTCTCGATCATGCCCATCTCGACGAGCTCGCGGCAGACCTTCGCGGCGACGTCGTGGTGCGACTCGGCGAGCGGCTTCTCCTTCGAGAAGTAGACCTCGACCTGGATACCGGTCTTGCCGTCCGGCGCGTTGTGGGGCGACAGCTTCTCGGTGCAGTTGATGCGCGTGGCGTGCTTGTCCTCGTCGTAGACGTACACCCAATTCTCGGGACGCGCCGTCGGGTGATCGGCGGTCACGTTCACCACGAGCAGCGACGTGCACAGGAGCTCGGTCGCGGCTTCGCGCACCGCGAAGGGGGCGTCGCTCCGTTCGATCAGCACCGGGAGCGGCAGCGTGCTCACGAGCCGGTCGAACGTGACGCTGGCGCCGTTGGCGAACAGCAGCCTGCGGTCCGCGAACGACACGTGCGTCAGTTCGTGATCGAAGCGGATGTCGGCGCCGTCGAGGAGCTTGCGCGCATACGACATGTAGCCGCCGCGCGCCGGGTAGCGGATCTTCTTGATGTAGTGCGTCTGCTCGGGGAGCGGTCCTTCCGCCCCCTTCGTGACGTCGTCCACGCTCGGGTAGTAGACCCGCTCGCCGACCCAGTCGGTGGTCATGCGCTCCGGCGGGAGCGTCCAGTACTTGCGGGTATAGGCGGCCGGGAATGTTTGCGCGAAGGTGGCGCCGAAGGCCTTGTGCAACCACTCGCCGTAGTTCGCCGGGAGCTCGTCCGTGCCCGTCTCGCGGCTCGCGTGGAAGTCACGGAGGCAGGCCGATCGGAGCGGTTCGGGGACGGCGAATAGGTTCGACTGCGCTGGGTGGGGGATCCAATGCCCCTGGTAGTAGTTGCCGGTCTCGACGGCGTACTCGAGGAACTCGCCGTCGACGCTCTCGGCGAAGAGGTCCCGAACGTACTGGTGCTTGGTGAAGGAGATGTGCGGCCCTTCGTCCCAGGTGAAGCCGTCGACGAACTCCGTGTGGATGTGCCCACCGGCGTGGTGCTTCGCTTCGAAGAGGACGCAGCGGTCGTGACCGAGATGGTACGAGCTCGAGAGCCCGGCCAATCCGGCCCCGAGGATCACGATGGTGTCGTTCATGGTCGGGTACTCCTTGCAGGCGAGGCGTCGTGGCCCTCGTTCGACCACCAGCGGACGGTGTCCTCGATGCCGGCTGCGAGCGAGAATCGGGGTGTGAAGCCCACCTCGTCACGGAGCCGGGTGACGTCGGCCACGACGTGGGGCGGGTCGCGCGGCGAGAGCGGTAGGGCGCCGAGCTGCACGAGATCTCGCCGGCCGATCTGCTCGCCGATCTCGAGCACGAGGTCGCGGATGGTCAAGGGCGTGCCTGAGGCGATGTTGACGGGCCCGGTCACGTCGGAGCGCAGCAGTGCGACGAGCGCGGCCGCAACGTCGGCCACGTGCAGGAAGTCTCGGATCTGCGTGCCCACCGAGCAGGCCGCCTCGCGCCCTGCGAGCAGGGACCGGGTCACCGACGAGACGAGCCGGTCGGGGTGCTCGTGCGGACCGTAGAGGAAGAAGATCCGCCCCCAAGCACAAGAGATGCCCGCCTCGTCGGCGTAGCACGCCAGCACGCGCTGCAGCGCCACCTTGCTGGTGCCGTAGAGGGTGTCGGGCTCGAGGGGCGTGCTCCCCTCGCGGCACGGCGCCGCCTGGTGCGCGTACTCGAAGCACGTGCCGGCGCCCACGATGCGCGTGCCGCCGTGTTCGACGAAGCTACGCGCGAGCTGCAGGCTCGCCGCCAACCAATCGAGGTTCCGGGGCGTGCGCGTGTAGGCTCCCGGGGTGGTGTCCCACGCCACGTGGAGCAGGTCGTTCGCCTGGACGGTCGCGCACAGGTCGGGGATCGACGCGCCGTCGAGCAGGTCGGCGCGGTGCCAGGTGACGAGCTCCCGCCCATCCGGCGTGTCGCGCGACGTGACGGCGTGGACGTCGAGTCCCGCCTCGACCAGCATGTGCAGGAGCTGCCGACCGATGAAGCCCGTCGCGCCCGTCACCAGCACACGGCGCCCTTCGCCTTCCGGCGCGGGCCGCGTCGGCCGTCTCTCGGACGCGCTCACGCGGTCGCCATGCGCTCGTAGCGTGCGATCTGCTCGAGCGTGAGCGCGCGAACGTCGTCGCCCCGGCCGTGCGCCCGGTACCACTCCACGGTCCAATCGATCGCGTTGGCCAGATCGAGGCGGGGCCGCCAGCCGAGTTCGGTGCGCGCCTTCGTCACGTCGAGTAGCAGCAGCTGCGCTTCGGGGCGGTTCGGCCGCTCGTCGTGAATCCACGACGTGGTGGCGCCCCACGCCTGGGCGATGCGGTCGACCACCCAACCGACGGGCTGGCAGTCGAGGCGCTCCGGGCCGAAGTTCCAGCCGGTGGCGTACGTCGCCGGCTCCGTCCAGGCGCGCTCGGCCACGAGCAGGTAGCCGGCCAGCGGCTCGAGGACGAACTGCCACGGGCGCACCGCGTCGGGATTCCGGATGACCGGCGCCTCGCCGCGGGCGTACGCAGAAGCGACGTCGACGACGAGCCGGTCGCGCGCCCAGTCGCCGCCGCCGATCACGTTTCCCGCACGGACGCTCGCGACGGCGGTGCCGTGGGCGGCGCCCGCACCCACCGGGAAGTACGTGCGCCGGTAGGCAGATACCACCAGCTCGGCGCAGCCCTTGCTGCTGGAATACGGGTCGGAGCCGCCCATGGGATCGTCCTCGACGTACGGGCGCTCCGTTTCGCGGTTGGCGTAGCACTTGTCGCTCGTGACGCAGACGACGACGCGGACGCTGCCGGTCCGCCGCGCCGCCTCCAGCACGTGGACGGTGCCCATCATGTTCGTGTCGTAGGTCTCCACGGGGTGCTCGAAGGAGTGCCGCACGAGCGCCTGCGCGGCCATGTGGATCACGATCTCCGGCTCGTGCTCCTCGAACACCCGTTGCAGGTGATCGCCGTCACGGACGTCGCCCGTGACTGAGGTGAGCACGTCGGCCACGCCGGCGAGCTCGAAGAGGTTGGGACCGGCCTCCGGGGGGAGGGCGTAGCCGACCACGTCGGCGCCCAACGCATGGAGCCACAGCGACGCCCAACTCCCCTTGAACCCCGTGTGCCCGGTCAGCAGGACGCGCTTGCCACGCCAGAATCCAGGCGTCACGTCCAGATCTTCCACGGGGCGTTGCCGCTCGTCCAGAGCGCCTCGAGTTGATGCTTGTCGCGCAGCGTATCCATGGGCTGCCAGAAGCCGGGGTGCTTGTAGGCCGAGATCAAGCCGTCGCGAGCCAGCGACTCGAGCGGTTCGCGCTCCCAGGTCGTGTCGTCGCCGGAGATCCGGTCGATGACGGCGGGTTCGAGCACGAAGTAGCCGCCGTTCACCCACCCACCCTCGCCCTCGGGCTTCTCCGTGAACGACGTGATCGACGTGCCGTCGCCCGCGAGCGCCAGCGCGCCGAAGCGCCCGGGAGGCTGCACGGCGGTCAGCGTCGCCTGACCGCCACTCCGCTCGTGCAGGTCGATCACCGCGCGCAGATCGACGTTGGAGACGCCGTCACCGTAGGTGAGGCAGAACGTCTCGTCGCCGATGTAGTCGCGGACGCGTCGCAGCCGCCCCCCGGTCATCGTCGTCTGGCCCGTGTCGACCAGCGTGACCTGCCACGGCTCGACGTCGTTCTGGTGCACGTGCATCTTGTTGTGCTTCAGATCGAACGTCACGTCCGAGAGGTGCAGGAAGTAGTTCGCGAAGTACTCCTTGATGACGTAGCCCTTGTAGCCGCAGCAGATGATGAACTCGTCGATGCCGTGGGCGCTGTAGATCTTCATGATGTGCCAGAGGATCGGGTTGCCCCCGATCTCGACCATCGGCTTCGGTTTCAGGTCTGTCTCTTCGGAGAGGCGGGTGCCGAGGCCCCCGGCAAGAATGACGGCTTTCATTCCTGGCACTGTAGTACGAACGAGGCTTTGGCGCGTCCCAAAGCAAGATACTCCACGTTCACCGACGCCTGAGGCACGTGGTCGCGCAGCGTCTCAATTGCACGTTCCTTGACGCTCGTTCGCGACCGTCACGCCCTTGGAGACGAGCTGCCTGACGTGCCCGCGGGGATCGTCGCCGAGGCAGTTCCGGCCGAGGTCGAGCACCTCGAGGGCGTCGAGGCCGAGGAGGATGCGCACATCGGAGAGGCGGTTCCGGGAGACGTCGAGTTCCGTGAGCGCGTGCAGTGATGCGAGTGCACCGAGCGATGCGACGAGGTTGCGACTGACGTCGAGCTGCTGGATGCTCGCGAGCGAGCCGAGCGGTGCGAGGTCGGTGATGGCGTTGTTCGCGAGCTGGAGGTGCGTGAGCGACGTGAGGCGCTCGAGCCCGCGGAGGCTGACGAGCTCGTTGTCGCGCAGGTCGAGTTGCTCGAGCGCGACGAGCGCGAAGAGGAAACCGGTGTCGCGCAGGGCGTTCCCCCGCAGCGTCAGCGTCCGGAGGCCGTCGAAGGCGCCGATGCCGACGCCGTCACGGAGCAGGTTGTCGTTCAGGTTGAGGGCCTCGAGCGCGGTGAGGGACATGAGCGGCCGTACGTCGGTGATGCGGTTTCGCTCCAGCACCAGGGTCTGGAGGCCCGTGAGCGAAGCGAGGGGCGCGACGTCGACGATCTGGTTGTCGCGCAGGTTGAGGATCCGCAGCGACGTCACGGCGGCGAGCGGAGCGACGTCGACCGTGCCGGTCGCCCGGAGCTCGAGCCGCGTGAGCGCCCGCAACCCGCCGAGGGGCGCGAGGTCGGCGATCAGGTTTCCGCCGAGATCGACTCGCTGCAGGCGCTGCAGGTCGCGCAGTGGGTCGAGGTCGGTGACCAGGTTGTCGCGCACGTCGAGGCGTTCGAGGCGCTGCAGCGTGCGGACCGGGCCGAGATCGGCGATCTGGTTGTCGCGCAGGTCGAGCCGCCGGAGGTTGACCGCAGCCTCGATGCCGACGAGGGACGTGATGCCGGCGCCGTTCGCCTGGAGCGTCCGCACGCCGGCGAGATCACCGCAAGTGATGGCGCGGACGCTCCCGGGCAGCTGCGCGCGAACGGCTGCGGCGAGCGACTCGTCTGCGAACGCGACGCGCGTCGAGGGCGTTCGGCAGCTTCCGGGCGTGGCCTGGGCGTACGCCCCGCCGACGAGCATCGTGGCGCCCAGGAGGAGCGCGATCGTCGTGGCCGTCACAGCCACCGTAGCGAATCGGATCATGGCGTCATGCTACCGCCGGACGCCGCCCGAACGACGATCCGCGCGGATGTACGCGCGCTCACTCCCGCGGCCCCGACACCAGACCCACGAGGTAGCGCCCGTAGCCGTTCGCCTGCATCGGTTCGGCGAGCGCCCGTAGCTGCTCGTCGTCGATCCAACCCTGTCGCCAGGCGACCTCCTCGGGCGCGCCGACTTTGAGCCCTTGGCGGCCCTCGACGGTTTCGACGAAGGTGCTCGCCTGGAGCAGGCTCTCGTGCGTGCCCGTGTCGAGCCAGGCGAAGCCGCGGCCGAGGCGCTCGACGTGCAACGAGCCCGCGCGCAAGTAGCGCACGTTCAGGTCGGTGATCTCGAGCTCCCCGCGCGCCGACGGACGGACCGCGCGCGCGTGCTCGACCACGTCCGCGTCGTAGAAGTAGAGGCCCGTCACGGCGTAGTTCGAGCGCGGCTCGGCCGGCTTCTCCTCGATCCCGATCGCGCGCCCGGTGGCGTCGAACTCGACGACGCCGTAGCGCTGCGGATCCTGCACGTAGTAGCCGAAGATGGTCGCTCCCTCGCGCCGCGCTGCCGCGCGCTGCAGCAGGCCGCTGAAGCCATAGCCGAAGAAGAGGTTGTCGCCCAGCACGAGCGCCACTCCGGCGTCACCGATGAAGTCGGCGCCGATGAGGAACGCCTGCGCGAGCCCCTCCGGGCGCGGCTGCTCCGCGTAGGCGATCTCCATGCCCCACTGCCGGCCGTCACCGAGGAGGCGCTCGAAGAGTGGCAGGTCGTGCGGCGTCGAGATCACCAGCACCTCGCGGATGCCGGCGAGCATGAGCACGGTGAGTGGGTAGTAGACCATCGGCTTGTCGTAGATCGGCAACAGTTGCTTGCTGATGGCGAGAGTGGCCGGGTAGAGGCGCGTGCCGCTGCCGCCTGCGAGGACGATGCCGCGGCGCGTCACGTGCCGAGGGTGCCGAGGCGCTCGAGCCCGTGGCGGGCTCCCGCGCGGCGCTCGCACCATTCGAGGTGCTCGAGGTACCACGCGACCGTCTCCCGGATGCCCTCGTCGAACGTGGTGCGGCGGTTCCAGCCGAGTTCACGCCGCGCGCCGTCGGCGTCGATCGCGTAGCGGAAGTCGTGCCCGGGACGGTCCTCTACGAAGGCGATCAGGCGCGCGTGCGGTGCCGCCGCCGGCCGTACCTCGTCGAGCACCCCGCAGATCGCTTCGACCACGTCGAGCGTCGTGCGCTCCTGATCGGCGCCGAAGAGGTAGGTGCTGCCCGGCGACCCACGCTCGAGGGCGAGCGTCAGGCCACGCGCATGATCGTCGACGTGGAGCCAGTCGCGCACGTTGCGGCCGTCGCCGTAGACGGGCAGCTCGAGCCCGTGTAGGGCGCGCAGCACGGTGTGCGGGACGAGCTTCTCGGGGAACTGGTAGGGGCCGTAGTTGTTCGAGCAGTTCGTGACGATCACCGGCAGGCCGAACGTGTGGTGGGCGGCGCGCGCGAGGTGGTCCGAACCGGCCTTGCTCGCCGAGTACGGGGAGCGCGGATCGTACGGCGTGTCGCGCCCGAAGCGCCCCGTCGCGCCGAGCGAGCCGAAGACTTCGTCGGTCGAGACGTGCACGAAACGGAACGCCTGGCGCTCGAAGGGGGTGCGAGTCCGCAGGTGACGGCGGGCGGCTTCGAGCAGCTCGAACGTGCCGAGCACGTTCGTGCGCACGAACGCCGCGGGACCGTCGATGCTGCGGTCGACGTGCGTCTCCGCCGCGAGGTGGACCACCGCGTCGGGGCCGTAGGTGCCGAACGTCGCGTCGAGCATCCGTTCGTCGGTGACGTCTCCCTCGACGAAGGCGTAGCGCCGGTCGCTCGCGACGTCTTCGACGTTCGAAGGCGACCCCGCGTAGGTGAGGGCGTCGAGGTTCACGACCCGGTGCGGCGTGTGGTGGATCAGCAATCGCACCAGCGCGGAGCCGATGAACCCGCAGCCGCCGGTGACGAGTACGGTCTTGGGCGGTACGGAGTCGGGCGTGTCGGCAGGGCGCGGCATCGCCACAGGCTACCCGGTCGTGGGCTAGCCGGTCGCGGACGCCCCGGTCGCCGACGCCCCGGTCGCGGGCTGGGCGGTGCCCACGCCACGCGGCGCGCGCGTCCAGAGCGCCACGGCCAGCACCGCAGCGGGGAAGACGGTCGCCTCGAAGAGCGTGACGTCCCACGTGTTGAGCACCGCCAGCGCCACGAGCAGGGGCGCGAGCCGTGCGAGACCGGGCGACCGGACCGCGGTGAGCAGCGCCAGCACGACCGCGCAGAAGCCGACGAGTCCGACGACGCCGTACGCGGCGAGCAGCTGCACGGCGAGATTGTGGGCGTACGTGACGGGTCGTGAGCGGCCACCCGCCGTGCGCTCCAGGAAGGCCTCACGCGAGGCAGCGAGGCCCAGGCCGAACCAGGGGTGCTCGCGAGCGATCTCGAGGCCGGCCGCCATGGGGATCACGCGGTACTCGGGGAGGAGCGAGAGTCGGCGTAGATCGAAGCGGTTCACCATCGTCTGCGGGAGCCAGCCGGGTCGGGAGTCGTCGAACGGGGTCGCCACGACGCCGCGTTCGTACTGCGCACCGAAGACGTAGAGGTCGACGCTGCCGCCGCGATCGACGGCCCGGAGGTGGAGTTGCCTGGAACTGTCGTCGTTGCCGTAGCCGACCGGGGTGACGCAGCGGCGCCACTCGGGCCCGACGTCGCACGTCACGCGCGCGAGGTGAGACGTGAGCACGACCTGCTGTGGCTCGTCGGCGCGGAGCCAGAGCGAGGCGACGTACGGGACGTCGAGGTCGGACCGCCCGGTGCTCTGATGGACGATGTGCCGCCGCTCGCTCGTCGCCGTCCCGACCAGCCGCTGCGCACGCGTGTCGTCGAAGGGCCCGGGAGCCGCGTCGTCCACGACGGAGAACGACGCCGCGAGCGAGTGGTTCCAGGCGCGGTCGCGGAGGTCGTTCGGCGACGCGAGGAGGTTCGGCGTCATCTCGACCACCCCGCGCTGCCACACGAAGGCCGCGAGGGCGAGCAGCGCGACGGCGGCGAGGGGGGCGAGCACCAGCATCCCGCGCCCGCGGACGAAGCGCAGCACGAGCCACACGGCGCCCGCGGTGAGGAGCGCCGCGCCGGCCGTCCGGGAGCCGGTGAGCAGCACCGCGAAGGCGACGAGCGGCCAGCCCCACCAGACCAGCCGGCGACGCTCGGCGACCGCGGCCCAGGCCGTGAAGGCCGTCACCAGCGCCGCGCCGAGCACGTTCGGGTTGCCGGTGAAGAGCTGCACGCGGGCGCGCTCGGCGGCGTCGGGCCATGCACCGACGCCCACCACGACCGTCGCCACGGCCAAAGAGGCGACGTACAGCGCGATCGCGACCGTGCTCGCACCGCGCACGGCGGGCCAGCGCGCGAGCGCCACCGCCACGAGCAGCGCTAGGGACGTGCCGAGGGAGACCGCGAGTCCGACTCGGTCGAAGGTCGCGAGCGCGCTGAGCGACACGAGCACGGCGCCGAGCACCCCTGCGGCCAGCCGCGCCGTCGATCTGGCTCCCGACACGGCGCGGCGCTGCCTAGCGGCCGACGCCGATGTAGTGCAGCCCCGCCTCGCGCACCCCGGCTGGGCTGAGGAGGTTACGGGCGTCCATCACCAGGGTGCCGCGCATGGTCGGTGCGAGCGCCGCCCAGTCGAGACGACGGTACTGATCCCAGTCCGTGACGATCACCACGGCGTCGCAGCCGCGCACGAGAT
>JACCWH010000148.1 GCA_013697735.1 Trueperaceae bacterium
CGGTAGGCGCGGAGCATGTAGGGGCCGGTTCGTGGAAAGGCGACGCCCCACGCCTCGCGCGGCACCGCCGCGACCACGTAGACGGGGTAGAGGACGCTGCCCCCGGTGCCCGGGTTCGGCGTGGTGATCGCCACCACCGTGCGCCACGTCAACTCGCCGTCGGGCGTCGAGAGCTCGACCACGAGCGCCTCCGCGCGGTTCCCCACGTAGGTGAGCACGGCGAACGCGATCTCGCCAGCGCGTGGCCTGAGGGTGACCCACGCGGTGGAGCCCCCGAACTCGTCGAGCTCGATCTCCGCTGGCACGTCGAGCGACACTCCCGGCGTGCCCTGGAAGGTGGCGATGCGGAGCGGCAGCACGGCGTCGGGGCATGCGGTCTCGAGGTTGCCGAAGAGTTGCGGCTGAGCGACGGCCGGTGCCGCCGCGAGCCCGATAGCGGCGGCGACGAGTGACATCGCCACGGCGGACGACCAGAGGGTGGTGCGCCGAAGCGCACCCTCCCTCGGGTTCGAGCGACGCCACGAGGTGCCGCGGTGTTCAGTAGATCGAGGAGAAGGCATATTCGGTGAAGGCATCCTTCCTGGTCACGTACCCGGTGGCGACGGTCATACCGCTCGAGCGGTAGATCTTGCGGACGAAGTAGTAGTCGTAGTGCACGACGTCGCGGCGCTTGACGGCCGCGCTCGAACGCGGGGCGACGGTCGTCGACATCTCACGGTTCGAGGTCGTGCAGGTCGAGCGTCGCGGTGCGATCCCGGCGGCGATTCCGAGGGTGACGGCGCCCGAGAGCTCGGTGCAGGAGCGATCGTTGAAGGTGACCTTCCAGTCCAGCCACGTCGAGGTCCAGTTCGTCATGGTGCTGTACGTCCACCACGTGCCGTTCGAGACGTAGGTGTTGTAGAGGTCGACGTCGTAGGAGTAGCCTGCCGCGAGGGCGCTCCCGGCCGACGTGAGCGCCAGGACGACGAGAACGGGTGCGAGCAGGCGCGCGAATGGGTGGGGGCCGCGTCGGGACGACGGCCGCCGGAGCGACTGCGCGGGAGCGGTCACAGCGGGTCCGTCCGAACGTCGAAGCCGTCGTACACCTGCCACTGCGTGCCGCTGTAGCGGCCGTACGCGGTGATGGCCGCGCGACCGGTGCGGCGGTGCTGCCAGGCGCAGACGACGTCCCAGGTGAGGTCGCGTATCTCCTCCTGTCGCTGGCGCATCAGCCGGACCCGCGTGCGCGGCGCGACGGTGACCGAGACGGTGTGCGTCCGAGTGGACGAGTGGTTCTGGCCGATGCCCCACCGCAGGATCGACAGCGAGACGATCTGGTTCTCGGTGAAGGAGGCGGAGAGGGTCTCACGGCGCGCGACGGTTCCCAAGTTCGCGACGGAGTCGACCGTGCTCCAGGGCGTGAGCCGGTTGGTCGCGACGCGCGAGGTCCGTTCGTTCTGGACGATCTCACCGACCATCCTCCAATCGATGGAGTCATCGGGCGGCTGGCAGAAGGCCAGTGCCGACGTGGTCGAGCTTACGAGCACGAGGACGAGCACAGCGCGCAGCCTGGGCATGAGCCGAGCGAAGGGAGAGGGTGACGACATGGAGCTCCTTCCCGGGCTCCGGCACCGTCGCGAGCGGTGCCGGAGCCCGCGGTCGACGCGCGACCGGTCGGGCGCCGACCCACCGGCGGCGGCCCGCCGGCTGGAGGTCACGGTAGGGGGGCGGGGAGCACCACGAGCGCGCCTCGTCGGCGTACGACGAGGGGCGCTCGGTCGATCGGCAGGGGGGGCGAGGTGCGCGCCCAGGAGTGGGCGGCACGTGCCGCGCCGCCCACCGGCGTACCCCGTCCGATGTCAGCCCGTCGGGTACAGCTTGTTCTTCGGTGACGACGTCACCGGCGTGCGCTTGAAGGGCGCGATCGGATTGATGATGTTCCGGCACTGCGGATTGACGCATCCCGGACAGCGGAGCCCGTAGTTGCGTGTGCAGGGCTCGCCTGAGGCGAGGTGCTCGCGCACGATGTCGGCGAGGGCGTCCTGGAAGAGCGGCATGTCGTTGAAGGCGGGCGCGCGGACGTAGTTCGTGATGCCGTGCTCGTGCGCCAGCTCGCCGTACTCGATGTCGAGCTCGTGGAGCGTCTCGATGTGGTCGCTCGTGAAGGCGATGCCGACCACCAGCACGTTCTTCCGTCGTTTCGCTCCGAGGTCCTTGATGACCGTCTCCGTCGACGGCCCGAGCCACGGGACCGGCCCCACGTCGGACTGGTAGGCGAGGAGGTACTCGTGGTCGTAGTCGAGGCGCTTCATCACCTCGTGCACGCTCGCTCCCACTTCAGCCGGATAGGCGTCACCGCGATTGATCACGCCCATCGGCAGCGAGTGAGCGCTGAAGAGCACGACGACGTCGTCGCGGTCCTTCTCGTCGAACGTCGCCAGGCCCTGGCGGACCGTGTCGGTCATCGCCTCGATGAAGCTCGGGTGCGTCGGCCAGCGGTCGATCACCGACCAGTCGAACGCGTCGTGCAGCCCCAGGCGCTTGCTGGCGCGCCAGAGTTCGTTGAGCGACGAGCCCGTGGTGGAGCAGCTGAACTGCGGGTACTGCGTGAATGCGACCGCCCGGCGGACGCCGTCGGCGTGCATCGCCTGCAGGGCGTCGTCGCTCTTGGGCGATACGTAGCGGAACGCCACGTAGAACCTGTGCGGAGCGGTTGCGGGCGAGATCCGATCGAGCCGCTCGCACATGCCGCGTCCTTGCGCCTCGGTCCACTTCAGGATCGGGGAGCCGCCGCCGATGTCTTGGTAGTTCTTCTGAACGCCCTTCGTCCGTCGACGGGCCAGCCTCGGCCCCGACCAACGCTGCAGGGGGAGTTGGATGATCTCGCGATCCGCGAAGAGTTCGAGCAAGAACGGTTGAACCTCGTCTTGGGTCTTCGGTCCGCCGAGGTTCATCATCACGATGCCCGTGGGGCCGCGGTCGCTCGCGGGACGGCCCGTGCTCGCGTGCTCTCGACTGGTGCTCATCGGGTTTCGACCTCCTGGGGGTGGGTGTTCGGTGCGGACTCGGCCGCGTCTGCCTCGCCCGCGAGCCAATCGCGCGGCTGGAAGGCGGCGAGCGCGGCTGCCTCGGGAGTACCGGGTTCGGGATGATGATCGAACGACCAGCTGGCGATCGGCGGCATCGACATCAGGATCGCCTCGATGTTGCCCCCCGTCTGCAGTCCGAACAGGGTTCCGCGGTCGTACACGAGATTGAACTCGACGTACCGCCCCCGCCGGAGCGCTTGCCAGGCGCGCTCACGCTCACCGTGGGGCGTGGCCGCGCGACGCTCCACGAGCGGTACGTAGGCGCTCGTGAGCGTGTCGATCCCGTCGGAGATGCACTCGATGTCGCGCTCGAAGATCGCGTCACCCCCCGCACGCGCCTCCTCCACGCCCGTGAGCTCGTCGAAGAAGACGCCCCCCACACCGCGCATCTCGCCGCGGTGGCGGACCGTGAAGTAGTCGTCGCACACGGCCTTCCACGTGGCGTAGTCGGTGTGTTCGTGGCGCGCGCACCAGGCGGCGAGCGTGCCGTGGAAGTGGCGCACGTCGTCGGCGTGCGGGTAGGCAGGCGTCAGATCGGCGCCGCCGCCGAACCACCAGACCTCCGGGTCGGCGCCGCTGCCCACTTCGAAATACCGGAAATTCGCGTGGAACGCCGGAACGAATGGATTGCGCGCGTGCAACACCATCGAGATGCCCGTGGCGAAGAAGGGCGCTCCTTCGATACCCGGATGCGCACGCGCGAGACTGGCGGGTACCGACGCACCGCGCACGGCGGAGACGTTCACGCCACCGCGTTCGAACACGCGTCCCCCTTCGATCACGCGCGCGGTGCCACCACCACCCTCGGGGCGCGCCCAGGTGTGATCGCCGAAGCTCCCGTCGCCGTCGAGTCGCTCGAAGGTTGCCACGATGTCGCGCTGGCCGCGTCGGAAGAGGTCGACCACGCGCCGTCGACGTGGCGAGAGCCCTTCCGCCCAAGCCGGTACGCCGTTCACGCCACGTCCCGCGCGGGCACCGGCGCCTCCACGTCGTGGGCGTGGCGTTCGAATCCCTGCACGAGTCCCACGAGGCGCGCGACCATGTCGGGGTCGGTCTCCTTGAAGATGCCGTGGCCGAGATTGAATACGTGTGGACCACCGAGGCCGTCGCGCAGGACGGCCGTCGCCTCGCGTTCCAGGGAGTGTGCGTCGCCGAGGAGTGCGGCCGGATCGAGGTTGCCCTGCAGCGTGCGACCGGGGAGTGCGCTGCGGCACGCCGAGAGCGGCATACGCCAGTCGACGCTGACGCCCTCGAGTGGCAGCTCGGCGATGGCGGGGTAGAGGTGCTGCGCGCCGACGGCGATGTAGAGGCGCGGTACGCCCGTGTCGGCGAGCGCGTCGAGCACGCGCCGCGCTGCGGGAGCACCGAAGCGGCGGTAGGTGGCGAGGTCGTGGATGCCCGCCCACGAATCGAAGAGCTGGACCGCCTGTGCACCCGCCGCCACCTGCGCGCGCAGGTAGTTGATGGTCGTGGCGGTGAACTTCTCGAGCAGTTCGTCGGCGGTCTCGGGGTCGCGTCGCAAGAAGGCGCGGAACTCCTCGTACTCCTTCGAGCCCTGTCCCTGCACGGCGTACGTCGCGAGCGTGAGCGGCGCGCCGGCGAAGCCGATGAGCGGTGTGTCGCCGAGCTCGCGCCGGAGCAGGCGGATGGCGTCGGGGACGAACGGCGCCACCTCGTCCTCGCTCGGCACGCGCAGGCGCGCGACGTCGGCAGCACTCCGTACCGGCCGCTCGAGTACCGGCCCCGGCTTGAACTCGAGCTCGAGCCCCATGTCCGGGAGCGGCGTCATGATGTCGCTGAAGAGGATCGCTGCGTCCATGCCGAAGCGGCGCACGGGTTGGAGCGTCACCTCGGCGGCGAGCTCGGGCGTGCGCGCGAGCGTCCAGAAGCCGTGCTGGGCCTTCAGGGCGCGGTACTCGCTCAGGTAGCGGCCGGCCTGGCGCATGATCCAGATCGGGGCGCGCGGCGTGTCTTCGCCGCGCAAGGCGCGCAGGAAGAGACTCACGCGCCACCTCCTTCCGTGAGGGGCGCCGTGTGGACGCCGGGGGACGGTGCGGGGTCGGGCGTGAAGCGGTAGCCGACCCCCCAGACGGTGTGGAAGTGCACGGGCTCCGCCGGTTCGGGTTCGAAGGTGCGACGCAGTCGCATCACCACGTTGTCGATCGTGCGGCTCGAGGGGAAGGCGTCGTCGCCCCAGACCTCGTCGAGGATGTCGTCTCGGCTCACGACCTCGCCGGCGCGTCGCGAGAGGAGCCGGAAGATGCCGAGCTCGCGCTCGCCCAACGGCTCCTTGCGCCCGTCGGCCAGCGTCGCGACCCAGGTGCGGAAGTCGACGGCGTGGCCGGCGAAGGCGTAGCGGCGCGAGGTGTCGTCGCCCCAACCGCGGCGGCGGAGCATGGCGCGCACACGCAGCAGGAACTCCGGAAGATGGAAGGGTTTCGCGAGGTAGTCGTCGCCGCCGGCGGAGAGTCCTCGAACGCGATCCTCCGCCAGCCCGCGCGCCGAGAGGAACAACACCGGCGTGTCGTCGCCGGCGGCGCGCATGCTCCGGCAGAGCGCCAGGCCGTCGACGGAGGGGAGCATCACGTCGAGCACCACCAGGTCGGGCCGATCGGCAACCGCGCCGTGCCCCTCCTCGGCCTCGCCTCGCCACGCGGCTGCTCCGGCGACGCCGTCGCGGGCGAGCCGGACGCGGCAGCCCTCCTCCTCGAGGTTGTCGACGAGGACCGCCGCGAGGCTCGGTTCGTCCTCGACGATCAACACCAGCGGGCGGGTCTCGAGCGTCATGCGACCCTCCCGTCGCCCGCCGCGCCGCGGCTCGGGCTCGCCGCGGGGTCGGCGCCGGGTACGTCGCCGGCACGCGCCACGCGGCGCGGGAGCACGATCGTGAAGCGCGTCCCGCGCCCCCCCGGTCCATCGGCCACGCGCACCCAGCCCCGCATCGCCTCGGTCACGCTCTTCACGAGATGGAGCCCGAGGCCGACGCCCGCCGCCTGGCGCGTCATCTCGTCACCGGTGCGGTAGAAGCGGTCGAAGACGCGATCGCGCTCGTCGGGATGGAGGCCGACGCCCTGATCGTCGACGTGCACGGAGATGAGGTCGCCGTGTCCTTCGAGCGTGAGCGTGACCGGCTTGCGGTCGCCGGGGCTGTACTTCACCGCGTTGTCGAGCAGGTTGGAGAGGACCAGCGCGAGCGCCTCCGTGTCGATGGAGACGGGGAGCGGCTCGCTCGAGTACCGGACCTCGAGGTCGCCGCCGCGCACTTCGACTCCGGGACGGAGCCGACCGATGATTCCCTGCACCGCGTGGTTGAGCTCCGTGGCGGTGAGCGGCGGCGGTTCCGCTGCGCCCTCGAGACGGGCCGTCGAGAGGACCTGCTCGCTGGTGCGCTCGAGCCGGTCGACCTCGGCCTCCATGCGGCGGAGATAGTCCTGTTGCTTCTCCAGCGAGAGCGACCGCAGCCGCACGGTTTGCACCAGCAGTCGGAGCGTGCTGATCGGCGTCTTGAACTCGTGCGTCACCGCGCCGAGAAAGTTCTGCTGGCGCCGCTTGAGCTCGCGCTCCGCACGGAGGCTCGACGCGATGAACAGCAGCAGCAGCATGATCGCCACGGCGAAGAAGGCGGCTTCGAAGCCGAGCATGGTGCGCGAGCCGCGACCGCGCTCCTCGAGCCCTCGGCGGACGGCCGGAGCCACCTCGAGACGCGGCGGCTCGGGGTCGGCGAGACGCAGATGGGGGTAGCGCGCCAGGAGCGTCGGGAGCGCTGCTGGGTCGTGTTCCAGGAGTTCGCCGGCCGTCTCGAGGTCGCGCTCCCACGAGGTGCGCGTCGACGACGCTGCCTCCTCCACGGTCCGCTGCTGGAAGACGATCCACCACGTCACCTGCGCCAGCACGATCACCACGATGATGGCGAAGGCGATGCGGGTGGCGTCGTGCCGCTCGAGGGGGCGAAGCCTCACCCCAACCACCCGCGCTCGGCCGCATCGAGCGCCGCATACGTGACGATCAGGTCCGCACCGGCGCGTCGGATCGCCGTGAGCGTCTCAGAGACCGCGCGCGCCTCGTCGAGCACGCCGGCGCGTGCGGCCGCCTTGAGCATCGCGTACTCGCCCGACACCTGGTACGCGACGAGCGGCAGCATCGTGGCGGCGCGCACGCGCGCCAGCACGTCGAGGTACGCGAGGGCGGGCTTGATCATCAGCATGTCTGCCCCCTCGGCCTCGTCGAGGGCTGCCTCGCGGAGCGCCTCGCGCGCGTTGCGAGCGTCCATCTGGTACGTCGCGCGCGTCGCCGGGGGTCGTGGGCCCTCGCCCGCCCGCGGCACGTCGCCGCCGGGCGTCGAGCCCGCGGCGTCGCGGAACGGGCCGTAGAAGGCCGAGGCGTACTTCACCGCGTACGAGAGGATGCCGACGCCGTGCGCCCCCGCGCCATCGAGCGCCGCACGGATCGCCGCGACGCGCCCGTCCATCATGTCCGACGGTGACACGAGGTCGACGCCCGCCTCGGCGTGGGCGAGCGCCATCGCCGACAGTCGCCCGAGGGAGCGGTCGTTGTCGATCTCGAGCTCGGCGGCGTGCGGCGCCCCGCGGGCGAGCACGCCGCAGTGCCCATGATCGGTGTACCCGCAGAGGCAGACGTCGCTCATGAGCACCAGGTCGTCGCCGAACGCGCCGCGCAACGCGCGCAGGGCGCGGGGCACGGGGCCGTCCGGATCGGCGGCGAGGCGGCCGTCGGCGTCCTTACCGTCGTCGTCGACGACGCCGAAGAGCATGAGGGAGCGCACGCCGGCGCGGAGCGCGCGCTCGGCGAGCGGGAGCACGAGGTCGACCGTGCGCCGCGACACACCAGGGAGCGACGCGACGGGATCCTCCCGCCCCTCCCCGAGCGTTACGAAGAGCGGCAACACCAGCGACGCGGGGCGCACGTGCGCCTCGGCGATCGCGTCCCGCAGGGCGGCGGTCCGCCGGAGCCGGCGCGGACGGATCACGGGACGTAGGCTGGCCGGGGTGTCGTTCATGCGTTCCTCGCGTGCGTCTGCCCGGCGCGGGAGGGGGCGCGGCGGAGCGCGTCGAGCACCCCGTCGGCGGTCGGTTCGCTCGCCTCGAGCGCCCGCCACGCCCGGCGGTGGAGCGCCGCCGCCGTCGTCGGCCCGATGGCCACGAGCAGCGCTGCGG
>JACCWH010000152.1 GCA_013697735.1 Trueperaceae bacterium
GCCAGGGTCGCTCAGTCGCTGTAGGGCTCGACCACGAGCTGCCCCGACACGATCATGTCGCTGATCATGGCGATCTCGGCGAGGAGGCTGTCGGTCAGGAGCGCCTCGTTGTACTCGTCGAGCGCAAAGCCGACGCCGTTCTCGGCGAGGCCGAGGACGCGCGTACCCGGTTCGAAGGTCCCGTCGACCACGTCCATGATGGCGTCGTACGCCGCCACGTCCACACGCTTGAGCATCGAGGTGAGGCCGTGGTTGAGGGTGTCGGGGTTGCCGTCGATGTCGCCGAGCGGGTTCTGGTTCGAGTCGACGCCGATGAAGAAGAGCGGCTGTGCGTCGGCGCCGCAGGCGCTCGCGTACGCGGGTGAGGGATCGATCTGGGCGACCTGCTCGGCGAGACCCGTGGAGCGGAGGGTACGCGTGGTGGTGTAGCACATAGTCTCGTTGACGAAGTCGATCACGCCGTTACCCGAGGCGCCCGCGGCCGCGTAGATGATGTCGGCGCCCTGGGCGTGCTGGTTCGTGGCGAGCTCCTTGGCGCGTGCCGGATCGTTCCACGCGGTCGGCGTCACACCCACGTAGTTGCTGATCACGGTGCATTCCGGGCAGGCGTGCAGCACACCCTGCTCGTAGCCGGTGTTGAAGTTGCGGATGAGCGGAATGTCCATGCCGCCCACGAAGCCCACCACACCGGTCTGGGAGAGCGTTCCGGCGATGAAGCCGACGAGGAACGAGCCCTCGTGCTCCTCGAAGAGCACGGAACGGACGTTCGGCGCCTCGACGACGGCGTCGATGAGCACGAAGAAGGTGTCGCCGAACTCGTTCGATACCGCGGCGACGGCGTCCGCCTGCGCGAACCCGGGCGACACGATGAGCTCGACGTTTTGCCCGGCGATCGTGCGCAGGCCGCCCGCCGACGTCTCCGGCGTGCCCTCGAACTCGAGCAGGTCGATCTCGAGCCCCCGTTCGGCTTGGAGTTCTTCGATGGCGAGCACCATGCCGCGCCAGGTCCCTTCGTTGAACGAGCCGTCGAACTTGCCGCCGGCGTCGAACGTGATCCCGAACACGTAGTCCTGTGCGGATGCGATCGTCAGCGCCGCCGCGACGAGCAACACGAGTACCTTACGCATGAATCCTCCTCCATGACCGGTCCCTGGGGGCCGTATGAGGCGAGGATAGCATCGCGGCGCGCTCGGAACGCGCCCGGGCTGCGCTTCTGAAGTGTCGATGAACGTGCGCGCGTGCTGGCCGCACACCCCGTTCGACGCCCTCTGGCGAGGTCAGAAGAGGATCTTCGTCCAGTCGAGCTCGTCGAGCGGCCGGAACACGTCGGCGTGCTCGAGGAGTACGCCGGCTGACTGGTTCTTGAACATGGCGCACTCGACGTGCTGACCGTTGCGCTTGATCGCCTCGACCAGCTCGACGTAATCGCCGTCGCCCGACACGAGTACGCAGCGGTCGTAGGCTTGGCGGTGCGCGAGTGAGAGTGCCTCGACGGCGATGGCGACGTCGATGCCTTTCTCGACGAGCGAACCGTCGTGGCGGCGGTGCAGCCGGCCGAGGCGGACGGTGACGTAGGGGATGCGCCGCAGCGACTCGAAGAAACGGTGCTGGCCGTCACGCAGGTCCTCGTCGTAATCCTCGGTCAGCGGCGCATTGTAGTAGTAGCACCGCATCAGATCGCGCCCGTTGCAGAGCTGCCGAATGAGCTCGGTGAGGTTCACTCGGGTGTTGTGGAGGTTCTCGCGCATTCCGTTGTAGAGGTTGCTGCCGTCGATGAAAATCGCCACGCGTTCGCTCACGATCCACGCCACCTCGGTCCTGTGGTTGCAAGATAGCCGGCGCTCGCATCGTCGTACCGGACGGGCGCCGAGCGCCGCAGTCTACCGGAACCGCGCGCTCCGTACGCTAGACTCGGCGCATGCCCCCTACCACCCGCGTGACCTCGTTCGATCTCGACCACACCGCCGTGCGGGCTCCCTACGTCCGCGAGGCGGGGCGGTACGTGGGCGCGCTCGGCGACGTCGTCACGAAGTACGATCTCCGTCTCACGCAACCGAACGTCCAGGAGATCCCCACCGCACCGCTGCACACCATCGAGCACCTCCTGGCCGGATACCTGCGCGATCACCTCGCGCCCGCCACGCTGGTCGATGCGTCGCCGATGGGATGCCGGACGGGGTTCTACCTCACCCTACTCGGCGAGCCCGGTGCCGAGGACGTGCTGCACGCAGCGGAGCGTGCGCTCGCCTCGGTCCGCGACCACGAGGGCGAGATCCCCGGGTGTAGCCCAGAGCGCTGCGGCAACTGGCGTGACCACTCGTTGCCGGGGGCGAAAGCCTGGGCCGGCGACGTGCTCGCTCAGGGTTTCATCGTGCAGGAGACCATCGAGTTGCCGACGTCGGGTTGATGCGCCCGTCGCTCGATCATGAGGAGCGGTACGTGATGCCTATGCACGTTCTCATCAGCACATGTGGCACAGTTATCGCATGGAGCGTAAACCGAACATCTTGATCGTCGAAGACGAGAAAGAGATCGCGAAGTTCATAGATCTCGAGCTCCAGGCCGAGAACTACGAAACCGTGGTGACGTTCGACGGCGTCACGGGCCTCTCGAAGTTCCGCGAGTTGAACCCCGATCTCGTGATCCTCGACCTGATGCTGCCGGTGCTCGACGGCCTCGAAGTCGCGCGCCGCATCCGCAAGACGAGCAACACTCCCATCATCATCCTCACCGCCAAGGACTCCGTCGACGAGAAGGTCACGGGCCTCGATTCGGGCGCCGACGACTATCTGGTGAAGCCGTTCTCGATCGAGGAACTCCTCGCGCGCGTACGTGCGCATCTGCGACGTGTGAATCCCGCGGTGACCGGAGAGGTACGCGTCGCCGACCTCGTCATGAATCTCGACGGCCGCGAGGTCTTCCGCGACGGCCGCCGCATCGAACTCTCCGCCAAGGAGTTCGAGTTGCTCGAACTCTTCGCCCGCAATCCGGGCAAGGTCTTCAACCGCTTCGAGATCGAGGAGAAGGTGTGGCCCGAATACACGGGCGGCAGCAACGTCGTCGACGTGTACGTCGGGTACCTCCGCCGAAAGCTCGAGGGTGAGGGGGAGCGGCGTTTGATCCACACGGTGCGCGGCGTGGGGTACGTGCTGCGCGAGGAATGAGTGTGGCGCAGCGCGAGCCGTGGCACACACTCGCGAGCGGCGGAGCGACACCCACATGACGCTCCGACTGAGGCTCACGATCTTCTTCAGCGCCTTCATGGCGTTGATCCTCAGCGGCGTCGCCGTGTCGGTCTACGTGCTGACGGATCAGTCCCTCGCCACCGCGGTGGAGGAGCGCGCGCGGCAGGCGCTCACCGATCTGTCGCGAGGGTCGCTCGTGACGGGGTTGCAACAACTCCCGGGGGACGCCTACTATCAGATCATCCTCCTCGGGGCCGTCGACGCCGACATCGGCGTCGGCACCGACATTCGTTCCGGTGTGAACTACGTCGTCCCCGGACGAGCCAATCCGACCAACGTCCGCCTCGCCGAGGTGGTCCCGGAGGTGACGGTCCAGGAGCTCCTGAGTACCGGCGCGGCGGCCGGTTACGCGACACTCCCGCGTGGGGAGCGGCTGCGCGTGCTCGGCGAGCTCACCATCGTCGAGTTCCCCGTGCAGGAGGCTCGCGTGACCGCGGCCGTGCTCGTGGGGCTGCCGGCCTCGAGCACCGAGGCGGCGCTCGCACAACTCGCCCAGGACCTCGGGCTCACCGTGGTGCTCGCGTTCCTCGCCTTCGCGCTCGGCGTCTGGCTCCTCTCGCGGCAGGTGCTCTCGCCACTGCAACGCGTGACGCAGGCGGCGTCGCGCGTGTCGAGTCGCGATCTCTCGCAGCGGGTGCCGGTACCGAGCAGCCAGGACGAGATGCACGAGCTCGCCGTTGCGCTCAACCACATGCTCGATCGCCTACAGGAGTCGTTCGAGACGCAGCGCCGCTTCACGGCGGACGCCAGTCACGAGCTCCGAACTCCCGTTACGGCGATCGTCGGGCACGCCAACTACGTGCTGCGGCGCACCCGCCCAAACCCGGAGCAGATCGACTCGCTCAACGTGATACGGCACGAGGCCGACCGGATGGGCAAGCTCGTGAACGACCTCCTCGAACTCGCACGCGCCGATGCCGGCTTCTCGATCGAGAAGGAGCCGATGAACCTGCTCGAGGTGGTCGAGGCGGTCCGCGCGGAGTACGGCCCGGTCGCCGATGGAGCGACGATCACGATCGATTGCGCCACGCCGCTCGTCGAGGTGGAGGGCGACTCCACCCGTCTCAAGCAGGTCGTGTTGAATCTCGTGCAGAACGCCGTCAACGCCGGCGCATCCCACGTCACCCTGCACCTCGCCACGGAGGGTCGCACCGTGCGTCTCGAGGTGCTCGACGACGGACCCGGAATCCCCAGCGAGGCGATCCCCCACCTCTTCGATCGCTTCTTCCGCGTCGATGGTGCCCGCTCGTCGCGCGGCAACGGCTCCGGACTCGGCCTCGCGATCGTCCGCTGGATCGTGCAACAGCACGGTGGCACCGTCGCGGTGACGTCGAAGTCCGCCGAGGGGAGCGTGTTCGTGGTGTCGCTCCCGGCGCTCAATCCGAAATCGACCGAGGTCGGCAGGAGCCCGCGCACCGCGGCACCGGAAACGGTCGCCGCCCGGCGCTGAGCGCCGCTGCGGGTACGATCACGCCCGGGACGTTGCCCCGGGTTCGAACCGAAGTCCCGCTCCCGCCTCGACCCAGCCGATGCGCCAGAGCGTCTCCGGACAGCGCTCGCGCACACGCGCCTCGTCCTCGGCCGCCACTATGAGCACCATGCCGACACCGAGGTTGAAGACGGTGCGCATCTCACCTTCGTCGATCTCCCCCTCGCGCGCGATGAGGTCGAAGATCGCGGGTCGTCGCCAAGCGTCCGGGTCGATCACCACGCCGAGACCCTCGGGGAGAACACGGGGGACGTTCCCGCCCAAGCCACCACCGGTCACGTGCGCCGCGGCGTGAACGAGGCCGGCGTCGAGCAGTGGCCGCAGCGCCGGCGCGAACGACCGATGCGGCGCCATGAGGGCGTCGCCGATCGTCTCGCCGAGAGCGCCGCCCGGATGCATCGGCTCGAAGAGGCGACGACCGAGGGCGAGGCGCGCGAGACTGAAGCCGTTCGTCTGCAAGCCGCCCGATGCCAACCCCAGCACGACGTCGCCGGCGCGCACACGTGAGCCGTCGATGATCCGTGGCCGCGAGACCACGCCGACGATGGTGCCAACGAGGTCGAGTTCGCCCGCTGCGTAGACGCCCGGCATCTCGGCAGTCTCGCCGCCGAGGAGCGCCATCCCGGCGTCGCGGCAGGCGCGTGCGATGCCGTGGACGACCGCCGCGACCTGCTCCGGGTCGAGCCGGCTGCTGGCGACGTAGTCGAGGAAGAACAGCGGCCGCGCCCCCTGCACGAGGATGTCGTTCAGGCAGTGGTTGACGAGGTCGCGGCCGACGTCGCCGAAGCGCCCGAGCGCGGTGGCGATCATCGTCTTCGTTCCCACACCGTCGGTGGAGGCGACCAACACCGGTGCCTCGACGTCGTCGGGCATCGCGAAGAGGCCACCGAAGGCGCCGAGCCCGGCGAGCACGTTGGGAGTGTAGGTCGATCGAACGGCGTCGGAGATCGCAAGGAGCGCATCATCGGACGCACGGAGGTCGACACCCGCCGCGGCGTACCCCGTCCGGGCCCCATCCTTCTCGAGTCTCGACATCGCGCCAGCGTATACCGGCCCGGCACCGATCCGGGCCAGCGGGTGCGCGGGCGACGCGCCGAGAGGGTGTGCCGCGACGGTAGAGTACGGCGTGCCGCGCGCGCTCGACGTCTGGCTTCCGCTACCCGTGCCGCCCCTGCTCTTCCTCGCCCCGGTCTCGCGGGCCGGCCAGGAGGGTCCCGTCGTGGCCGGTGTGCGCGTCGCCGTACCGTGGCAGGGTGGGGTTCGCGTCGGCGTGGTCGCGCAGGTGGTGGAGATCGGCGCGGCGAAGGCGCTCGAACTCAAAGAGGCCATCGCCGTGCTCGACCACGACCCGTGGGTGCTCGAGCCCGCGCGGCGCATGATCGCCGCGCAAGCCGCCCGAGCCGTGGCGAGTCCGGGTGTCGCACTCGCCACCATGCTCGCCGCCGGCGTACACGACGAGCTGCTCCACGAACTCCGGCGCGTGCCGGGCGTCGAGCCCGAGGCGCTCGGCGAGCACGGTGAGGTGCTCGCCGACGATGCCTGGATCGACGCCGATCTCGTCCCCCGCGACGCGGTCACGCTCTGGCGCGAACACGGCCTCGTGCACGAGCGCGTGCGAGCGAGTCCCGTGCTCGTGCGCGTGCTCGAGCCGCGCCGCGGCGCCGACGAGGCCCTGGAAGGCAAGGCGCGCGCCAACCAGCGTACGGCGCTCGCCCACCTCGAGCGCCTCGGTAGCGTCGCCAGCGGCGCCGAGCTCGCGCGCGACGCCGACGTCCCGGAGAGCGCGGTGCGCGCCCTCGTCACGAAGGGGTACGCCGCCTACGAAGACGTCGAGGTGCCGCCGCCGCCGCCGTGCTGGGCGGTGGCGGGAGAGGGACCGACGCTCCTTCCACCGGGCGTCTGGCCGAGCGGCGAGGGCCGCGTGTTGGTGAGCGGAGGACGCGCTCGAGATCGCCTCGCCTGGCTCCTCGCCGCTGCGACGGCCGAGATCGCGGCGGGGGCGCAGGTGCTGGTGCTCGCGAGCGAGCTCGCCGCCGTCGCGCTCCTGGCGCCGGAGCTGGCGCGCGTTGCGCCGACACTGGTGGTACGCGGCGACCTCGACGCTCGCGTGCGCGAGTCGGGCTGGCGCGAAGCCGCACGCGGCGAGCCGCTGGTGGTGGTGGGCACCTATCAGGCGCTGAGCATGCCGCTGCCGACGCTCTCACGCGTCCTGGTCTGGGACGCCGCCAGCCCGAGCTACAAGCTCCCCGCCGGAACGCGCTCGGTGGCGCGTCGCGACGCCGAGGTGCTCGCCGACGCCGCCCACGCCGGAATCGCCTGGTTCGACGCCGTCGCCACGCCCGAGCTCCGCGCCACCCGTCCCACGCGGACGATCCACGAGCGCGTTCCGAGCATGCGCCTCGTGACGTCGGACCTGCGGGCGAGTACGACGTGGCCCCTCGGCGGCGACCTCATCCGCACCCTCAAGCAGGTGGCGGAACGTGGTCGCCAAGCGCTCCTGATCGTGCCGCGGCGCGGATTCGCCGCGGGCCTCGCCTGCCGTGCCTGTGGCACGAGCGTGATGTGCCCGAACTGCGACCTGCCGCTGCGCTGGCATGCGCGCGTCGAGCGACTCCGCTGCCACCAGTGTGGTGTCGAGCGCCCGGCGCCACCACAGTGCCCCACGTGCGGCGCCACCGGACTCGAACCGCTTCACGGTGCCGGCACCGAATGGGTGGCGCGCGAGGTCGAGCGGGTGGTCGCCCCGCTCGCGGTCCACGTGGTCGACACCGACCACCGTGCCGACCTCGCACCGCTCTACGATGGCGCAGCCGGCGTCGTGGTCGCTACCACGGCCGTGCTCCGCTCGGCGCCGCTGCCGAACCTCTCACTCGTCGCCCTCACGCTGGGAGACGCGCTCTACGCTCGCGAGGACTTCCGGGCCGACGAGGGGGCGCTGCGCACGATGCTCGCCCTCGCCGACCTCGCCGGCGACCGGCGCCCGCTCGTGCTCGTCCAGACCTTCGATCCCGAGCACGCCCTCTGGACGGCGCTCGCGGCCGACGACCCCGACGCCGCCGTCGTCGCCTACGCCGACGAGCTCGATGCACGCCGCCGCCGCTTCGGGTACCCGCCCGCCCAGCAATGGGCGCGGCTACAGATCACCCACCGCGACGAGGCGACGGCCCGGCGGGCCGCGGTGGCGCTCGCGGCGACGCTGCGGACCGCCGGCATCGACGAGCGTGCGCTGCTCGGACCCGCCCCGGCCGGGGTCGCCCGACTGCGCGGACGCTACGCGCAGCAGCTCTTCGTGCGAGCGGTGGACGACGTGGTGCTCGCCACCGCCCTCGAGGGCGTCGACACACGGCCGGGGGAGGGTGTTCGGGTGCGGGTCGACGTCGATCCGTACGACGTCGCCGTCTGGCTCGAGTGACGTGCGCCGGAGCGCGTATCATGCCCCGGGTGGCATCGTGGTGAAGGACCGAGTACTGCACAATCGACGCGCGCGTTTCGACTACGAGATCCTCGAGACCTTCGAAGCCGGGCTCGTGTTGCAGGGGAGCGAGATCAAGTCCCTGCGTCAGGGGGGTGGCTCGATCGCCGAGGCGTACGCGCGCGTACGCAACGGCGAGGCCTTCCTCGAGGGGAGCTCCATACCGACCATCCAGGAGGCGAGCTACAACAACCACGCACCCGACCGCGTCCGCAAGCTGCTGCTGCACAGGCGGCAGATCGACGAGTTGCGTATTGCGGTGGAGCGCCAGGGCCTCACGATCGTGCCGTTGAAGCTCTACCTCAAGGAGGGGCGGGCGAAGATCGAGATCGCGCTCGCGCGTGGGCGCAAACGGCACGACAAGCGCCGCGCGGTCGCGGAGCGCGAGGCGAAGCGCGAGATGGACCGGGCGATGAAAGGGCGCGATCGATGACGGCGCGCCGACGTGGCGACCGTGCGTGCGGCGTGCGCGCGCTGCTCATGCTCCTGATCGCACTCGGGGGCTTCGCGGGAGCACAGGCGACCCTCGTGGTGAATGGCGTCGAGGTGCCGGGCGTGACCTCGAGCCTCGTCCCGGGAACCGCCTACGCACCGGCGGCAGCGTTCGCGAGTGCGCTCGGAGCGCGTTTCGACATCGACCCGACCGCCCGGCTCGTCACCTTCACCTTCGGTGCGCGACTGCTGCAGCTGCGGGTCGTCGACGATCCCGACCGCGCCACGCTCGTGACGCCGGCCTTGACCGTCGACGGCGTCGACCGAGTGGGGCCCGCCGCCGTCTACGTCGGGGTGGAGCCGTTCGTGCCCGTGAAGGCGACGGGCGAAGCGCTCGGCGCGGCGGTCAGCTTCCTGAGCGATCGGAACGTGGTCGCGGTCGTGATGCCGCCGGCCACGGTCACGGGGAACGTCGACCGTCGCTCCGGACAGGAGCGTCTCGTGCTGCGCGCGAGCGCTCCCGCACGGGTCACCACGTTCTTCGCCGAGGGTGCGCAGACGCTCCAACTTCGCTTCGAGCGTGCCTTGGCGCCCCAGGCGAGTGCGTTCGAGGGCGTCGGGTTCGTCCGAGCCGACGTGATTCCGTCGCGCGGCGGCGTCGACGTACGGGTGCAGCTCGCGCCAGACACGGGGTATAGCGTCCACGAGGTCCCCGATGGCGCGGGCTTCGCCGTGGTCATCGGCTTCGGTCCGGCGCGCGCGGCGCCGGTCGCGGTCGTTTCGCCGCAAGCGGAGGCGCCACGCATCGTGCTCGACCCCGCGGCGCCGAGCGCGGGCGCGGGCGACGCCGATCTCACCGCGGCCCTGGCTGCGATCCTCGAGGCATCGTTGCGGCGATCGGGCTACGAGGTCGAACGCACCCGGAGCGCCGGCGCGACGATGCCCCCGCTCCACGAACGGGCTGCCGCTGGGGTAGGTGCGAGCCTCTTCGTCTCGATCCAGAGCGCCGGCGACCTACCGCGGGGACGACTTCGCGTGCACTACCTCGGGGAGGCGAGCGATCTCCCCGCGCTCGAGGACGCCATCCGCTTCAACGCCGAAACCTCGCTCCGCCGCCCCGAGACCGACGGCGTGCGGCGCCAGATCCTGCTCGAACTCGTGGTCGACCTCGACGTGGGCCGGCGGTACGCCGAGGCGTTGGCGGACGAGGTGCTGCAGTACGGGGGATATCAGGTCGACGGGCCCCATGGGGCGCCGTTGGCGGTCCTGACGGGCGCAGGCGGCCGTGGGCTGCTCATCGAGGTCGGCGCGGACGACCTGCGGGACCCGTCGTTCGGTCCCATGCTCGCCGCCACGCTGGCGACCGTCCTCGGGAGCGGCGGCCTGGTGCCGTGAGCGCGTCTCGGCCCGACCTGACGCACCCCGAGACGGTGCGTGCCGAGGGGGGCGGGAAGCGGAGCGGCCCCCGAAAACTCGAGGGCGTGCCGGCGCCCACGCGCCCCCGCCGGCGTCGCCGCGACTGGACCGCCACGCTCGCCCGGCCGCACGTGATCGTCGCCTTCCTCGCCCTGGTGGCCTCACTGCCCTACCTCCTCGGAGCGTTCGGTGCACGCTCCGCCGACGTCGCGCTCCCGACGTTCGGGGAGCGCGAAGGCGAGCGCGTCGTCGAGAGAGAGATGCCGCTGGTGATCGTCGGTTCGGACGGGGTGGTGCGGACCGCCGTCGCCACCGTCGATAGCGCCGGCTACGACACGTCGAGGCTGCGCGCGACGCTCGCCGCCCTGCGCGATACCCTCGTGGGCGACGACGTCTGGCCGAGCGACGTCGGCCCGCCCGACGTGAGCGTCTTCGAGTCGAATCGACGGCGCGTGGTGGTGATCGACGTCCCCGCCGCCGGGCGGCTCCCGATCTCCGTCGCCCAGGAGTGGGCGACTCTGCGCTCGCTGATCGAGACGATGCGCGCCGCCGGAGCCGACGACGTTCGCGTCATCGTCGCCGGCGCGCCCGCCGCCACGCTGTGGGGGAACGTGGCGCTCCCGTGACGCGATCCCCGGATCAGGGGTACATGCGCGTCAGCATGCGGGGGAACGGGATCACTTCGCGGAGGTGGTGGGCCCCCGTGAACCACGCGAGGGTCCGTTCGAACCCGAGTCCGAAGCCGGCATGCGGCACGCTGCCGTAGCGGCGGAGGTCGACGTACCACTCGAACGCCTCGCGTGGGAGCGCGTGCTCGGCGATGCGAGCCTCGAGCAGCGTGAGGTCGTGGATGCGTTGTGATCCGCCGATGATCTCGCCGTAGCCTTCGGGAGCGATCATGTCGTTGCAGAGCGCGCGCGTCGGATCGCCCTCGACGGGCTGCATGTAGAAGGCCTTGATCGCGCTGGGGTAGCGTTCGACGACCACGGGGCGGTCGAAGCGGTTCCCGAGGAGGGTCTCGTGCGGCGCCCCGAAATCGTCGCCCCACGCCAGTTGCTCGCCATCCTCGGCGAGGAGCTCGAGCGCGCGGTCGTACGTGAGGCGAGGGTAGTCTCCTGCGGCCGCCCCCGCGAGTGCCGCGGGATCACGACCGAGCATCTCGAGCTCGGCTCGCCGCTCTTCGAGCACGCGGCCGGCGAGGTACGACACGAGCTCGACCTGGAGCGCCACGTTCCCGTCGTGCTCGAGGAACGCGACCTCGGGCTCGCACATCCAGAACTCCAGCAGGTGCCGTCTCGTCTTGCTCTTCTCGGCGCGGAAGGTCGGGCCGAAGGTGTAGACCGCCCCCATCGCCATCGCGCCGGCCTCGGCGTAGAGCTGACCGGACTGCGAGAGATACGCCTTCTCGTCCTCGAAGAGGGCGATCTCGAAGAGGTTGGTGGTGCCCTCGACCGCGGTGGGCATGAAGAACGGAGCGTCGAAGCGGACGAAACCGCGCCCCGCGAAGAAGTCGTGGATCCCCCGCACCATCTCGTCGCGCACCCGCATGATCGCCCACGGCCCCTTGTGTCGGAGGAAGAGGTGCCGCCGCTCCATCAGGAAGTCGACGCCGTGCTCCTTCGGCGTGATGGGGTAGTCGACGCTCGGCCCCATGAGGGTCACCGAGCCGACCGCGAGCTCCACACCCGACGGCGCTCTCGGATCTGCGCGCACCTCGCCCTCGATCTCGACGGCGGACTCCTGCGCGAGGGCGCGCGCACGGTCGAACGTCTCGTCATCGACATCGGCCTTCGATACCACGCCCTGTACGAAGCCGCTGCCGTCGCGCAGCTGGAGGAAGGCGATCTTGCCGCTCGAGCGGGTTCCGGTAGACCAGCCGCGAACGGTGACGCGGCGGCCGACGGCCTCCGGGAGGTCGATGATGCGCGTGTGGCTCATGGGGGCAAGCCTACCCTTGCCCGGGCGCCTCAGCCCCGACCGCCCCGGATCGCACGGTCGATCGCCTCGATCACGCCCCCCTCATCGACGTCGCCGACGCTCGGGAAACGCTCCCGGAGCGCGGCCTCGGCGTTCGCCATCACCACGGGGTGCCCCACGAGCGAGAGCATCGGCAGGTCGCCAGTGCTGTCGCCCACCGCCATCACGTGCTCCAGCCGGAGTTTCATGTGCGCGACGAGGTCGGTGACGGCACTCCCCTTCGAGACTCCAGCGCGCGTGAGGCTCACGAAGAGCGTGTCGGGGAGCGCGGGTGACGTGGCTCTGCTGACCTGGACGCCGTCGACGGCGAGCGCGAGCGCGGCGCCCTCCTGGGCCGGCGTGAGCACCCACTGCGCCCGCACCACGGGCTCCTCCTCGGCGACCGCGCTCAGGTCGCGGACCAACGCCGTCACGCCGATCATCTTCGCGTGCGCCTCACTCATCGGCGTCTTCCGCTCCACGTAGAGGTGGTGGGGGGTGTAGACCTCGAGCACGAGCCCGAGCGAGCGTGCATGCTTCACGAGCCGCTTCGTGCTCGCCTCCTTCAGCGCCGACGCCTTGAGCGTCTCGCCGTCGGGGAAGGCGATGTGTGCGCCCGATTGGAAGACGTGGGCGTTGTTGGGCCCGATGCGCTTCGCGACGCGGAGTGCGATACCGAGTCCGGGACGGCCGGTGCAGAGCGCGAGCTTCACGCCGGCGTCGCGGGCGCGCTCGAAGGCATCCCAGACCTCGGGGAGGACTTGACCGCTCGACCCGATCACGGTGCCGTCGAGGTCGAGGATCACGAGCGGTATCACGAGACCCGCTCGCGTACCGTGAGCCCGAGCTCGTCGAGCTGCGCCCGGTTGGCGCTCGCGGGGGCGTCGGTGAGCGGGTCGACGCCGCGCTGGTTCTTCGGGAAGGCGATCACCTCGCGCAGGCTCCGCGCACCGGCGAGGAGCATGACCAGCCGATCGAGGCCCCAGGCGATGCCGCCGTGGGGCGGCGCTCCGAAGCGGAGCGCCTCGAGGAAGAAGCCGAAGCGCTCGCGCGCCTCGGCGTCGTCCATACCGAGCGCGGCGAACATGCGGCGCTGCACGTCGAGGCGGTGGATACGGAGCGAACCCCCGCCGATCTCGTGCCCGTTGAGCACGAGATCGTATGCCACGGCCCGTACGGCGCCCGGATCGCGCTCGAGTAGCGGCAGGTCGTCGTCTTCCGGGCGCGTGAACGGATGGTGCATGTAGGTCCAGCCGCCGCTCGCCTCGTCGCGGTCGAGGAGCGGGAAGTCGGTGACCCACAAGAACGCATGCCCCGGCGCGATCGGGAGATCGAGGAGCGAGCGCAGGTGCGTCCGAACCGCGCCGAGGGCCGTGCACGCGACGCTCCAGCGATCGGCCACGAAGAGGATGAGGTCGCCTTCGTCGGGTGCGAGCGCGGCGAGTGCCACCATCTCGCCGTCGCCGAGGAACTTCGAGATCGGCCCGGAGAAGGCGTCTCCCGCCCGCCGGACCCAGGCGAGGCCCTTGGCGCCGTGCTGCTTCGCGTGCGCCTCGAGCTCCTCGATCGTCTTGCGCGACACGGCGCCCGCATGGGGCGCACGCAGCACGAGGCCGCGCACCGCACCCCCAGCGTCCAGCGGGGCGCGAAAGGCGTTGAAGGCCGACGCGGCGAAGACGTCGTCGAGCACTGCGAGTTCGAGACCGAAGCGCACGTCGGGCTTGTCGGACCCGTAGCGATCCATCGCGTCGCGGTAGGGGAGGCGAGCGAACGGCAGCGAGATCTCGGTGCCCGTCGCTGCGCGCACGACGTGGTGCATGAGGCGCTCGTTGAGCTCGAGCACGTCGTCCTGGTCGACGAACGACATCTCGATGTCGAGCTGCGTGAAGTCGGGCTGCCGATCGGCGCGGAGGTCCTCGTCGCGAAAGCAGCGCGCGATCTGGAAGTAGCGCTCGACACCTGCCATCATCAGCATTTGCTTGAAGAGTTGTGGCGACTGCGGGAGTGCGTACACGTGTCCTGGACGCGCGCGCGCCGGGACGAGGAAGTCGCGTGCCCCCTCGGGTGTCGATCTCGTGAGGAGTGGTGTCTCCACCTGAACGAAGTCCTCGCGATCGAGGAACTCCCAGATCGCCTTGATGACGCGGTGGCGGAGGAGGAGCGGGGCCATCGCCTCGGGCCGACGGAGGTCGAGGTAGCGGTGCTTGAGGCGAAGCTCCTCGTTGACGTCGGCGGCGTCGACCGATCCGTCGACCGGGAAGGGCGGCGTGTCGGCCTCGGAGAGGACCGTGAGTACCGTCGCCTCGACTTCGACGTCACCCGTCGCGAGGCGCGCGCTGCGCTGCTCGACGGGACGGAGTCGGACGCGTCCCTCGATGCGCACCACCCATTCCGACCGCAGTGCGTCGGCTCCCACGATGGTGTCGGCGGCGGCGTCCATCACCACCTGGATCATCCCGGTGCGGTCGCGCAGGTCGACGAAGACGAGGCCGCCGAGATCGCGCGCGCGATTCACCCAGCCGAGGAGGGTGACGCTGAGGCCGTCGTGCTCGGCGCGAAGCGCGCCGCAGGTATGGGTTCGTCGCATGAAATGCTCCTGTCGCTTCAGCGGATGGCTGCGTTCTGGGTGGTGTGGGCCGGGCGGAGACGATCCGCGAGCAGCTCGGTAGCGACGTCCACTTGGTCACCGCTCGCGAGATGCTTGACGACCACACCGTCCGCTCGGCGCTCCCGGTCACCCCGGAGCACGGCGTAGGTGGCGCCCGAGCGATCCGCGTCGCGCAGCCCCTTCGTGGGGTTGCGCTTGACGTAGCCGTGTTCGACGTGGAACTCCCCTCGCAGGCGGCGCGCGAGGTCGGCCATCTCGCCCACGGCAATCTCGTCGAGCGCTACGAGGTAGACCAACGGTCGACCGCGCTCGGGCAGCGTCACGCCCTCCTCAGCGAGCGCGTCGAAGAGCCGCTCGACGCCGAGCGCCCAGCCGATGCCCGGGACGTCGGGGCCACCGAGCTGCCGCACGAGTCCGTCGTAGCGGCCGCCGCCGCCGAGCGCGGACTGCGCCCCAATACCAGTGTAATGAACCTCGAACGCCGTTCTTCGATAGTAGTCGAGTCCGCGCACGATGGCCGGGTCGACGTCGACGTCGATGCCCCAGTCACGCAGATGCGACAGTACGGCATCGAAATGCGCTCGGGCGTCGTCGCCGAGGAGATCGAGTGGACGCTGCAGCGGGGCGACGAGCGCCTGATCGCCATCGTCCTTGCTATCGAGCACTCGCATCGGGTTGAGGCGCAGGCGCTCGCGACTCGCGGGCGACAGACGCGCCTCGTGCGGCGCGAGTGCGTCACGGAGATAGGCGTTGTAGCGAGCGCGGTCGTCGGGATCCCCCACGGAGCCGACCTTGAGCACCGTGGTACGGAGCCCGAGTTCGCGCAGCAGGTCGGCCATGAGCGCGATCGCCTCGGCATCGGCGAGAGCACCGTCGGCGCCGACGATCTCGAGATTCACCTGATGGAATTGACGATAGCGGCCGCGTTGGACGTTCTCGGCCCGGAACGCCGGACCGGCACTCCAGAGCTTCACCGGCGACGGCCACGTGTGCATACCCCTCTCGATGAAGGCGCGCAGCACGCCCGCGGTCAATTCAGGGCGAAGCGTGAGGCGGCGCCCTCCGCGATCCTCGAACGTGTACATCTCCTTCTGGACCACGAGGTCGGCTGCGTCACCGACCGCCTTCTCGAACACCTCCGCGTGCTCGATGATCGGCGTCGTCAACTCCTGCGCGCCGGCACGCCCGAGCACACGACGAACGGTGTCGGTGAGGTGGCGCCAGCGTGGTTGGTCATCGGGTAGGACGTCGTAGGTGCCTTTGGGGGCCTGCGGTCGCATCCGCACGAGTCTACACGCTCATCCACCGCACGGCCTCCCGGCATCGATCGCCAGCGGGCCACTCCACCCGACACACGACGAACGGGGTGGGCCGCACGCGACGGCCCACCCCGTGATACGTCGAACGTCGCGTCAGCGCAGGTTGGCTGGCATTCCGTTGCTCGGGATGTCGTCCACGACGACGAAGACGAACGTGCCGTTCGTGTCGCTCGGCGCGGTGAATTCGATGCGCGTCGGGCTCCAGAGGTCGACGCTCACGCGCTCGCCATTCTGGCCGTCGCTGTTGGCGCCGGCGATCACATAACTCCCCTCGCCCCCGCCACCGAAGTAGCGACCCTGCAGCACGACGTGATTCGAGTCGGCGGCGACCTGCAGCGAGATGATCGTAGGGACGACGTTCGTGGCGACGACGGCACTCGGGGCGCATGCGGCCAACACCAGGGCCACCAGGCCGATCGAAATCAGGGCTACACGCTTCACACGAGCCTCCTCATGGCCCGCAGCGTACGTTCGTTCGCGAGGGGCGTCAATGCGACTTTTCACGGTACCGCGCGCCGTCCCGGCCCCTCGGAGCCCGATCGGGAGCGAGGGCCGACGCCTCACCACGAGCGGGGTTAGGCTTGCAGGCGCATGAGCCGCCTCGAGCCCTACCTGCCGATTCTCGTGGTCTTGCTCGCCCTCATCGGCTTCGTCACCCTCTCGAGCGCCGTCACCGAAGGTCAGGACCTCACGCGGCAGGCCATCTACTTCGTGGTCGGCGCCGTCGGCTGCGTGGCGATGTTCTGGGTGGGCGGCGCGCGGCTCGACCGCCTCTCCATTCCGCTCTACGCGGTCACCCTGGTGCTGCTCGTCGTGGTGCTCGTGTTCGGCGAGGAGATCAACGGCGCCAAACGGTGGCTCCAGCTCGGGCCCGTGCGCATGCAGCCTTCGGAGCTCGCGAAGGTCGCGATCATCATGGTGCTCGGTCGCTTCCTGAGCGCGCCGCCGAGCCGAGGATTGCTCGGCTACCTCGGTGCGGGCGCGATCGTGGGCGTTCCGTTCGTGTTGGTGCTCCTCGGACCCGACCTCGGGAGCGCCCTCGTGATCGCCGCGATCGGCGCCGGCATGCTCTTCGTGCGCGGGATCCCCACCCGGCTCGTGATCGCGGCCATCGTCCTCGTGGTGGTAGGTGTACCGCTCGCGGTGCCGCTGCTCGAGCCCCACCAGCAGGCGCGCGTCACTGCCTTCCTCGATCCGGACGCCGACCCGCAGGGTGCCGGGTACCAAGTGGTGCAAGCGCGTATCGCCATCGGGTCGGGCGGACTCACCGGCAAGGGCTACAAGCAGGGAACGCAGACGCAGTTCGACTTCATCCCCTTCAAACACACCGACTTCATCTTCCCGGTGTTGGCCGAGGAGATGGGCTTCGTGGGGTCGATGTTCATGCTCGGCGTCTTCGCGCTCCTGTTCTGGAGGTTGGCGGTGATGGCGATGGAGTGCCCGCGTCCCCGGGACCAGCTCGTGATCGCCGGGATCCTCTCCTACCTCGGATTCCAGACGCTGGTCAACATCGGTGTGGCGCTCGGCTTGGCGCCAGTGACGGGGCTCACGCTCCCGATCGTCTCGTACGGGGGCACCAACCTGATCGTCACGCTGGGTGTGCTCGGGCTCGCGATGTTGGTGCATCGCGACCGCTACCGGGGATTCACCTGAAAGCGCCCGATGCGTCGGTTCGGTGGTGCGGCGGTAGCATGCCGCGGTGAGTCATTACTTCGCCTACCTCGCCCGCATGAAGTTCATCCAACGCTGGGGATTGATGCGCAACACGCGCGTCGAGAACATCCAGGAGCACAGTCTGCAGGTCGCGATGATCGCGCACGCGCTGGCTCTCGCCGAGAACGCGTTCTTCGGCGGCACGGTCGATCCCGCTCGCACCACCGTGCTCGCGGTCTTCCACGACGCCGAAGAGGTCATCACCGGCGACCTACCGACGCCGATCAAGTACTTCAACCCGGCCGTGAAGGAGGCGGTCGACGGCCTCGAGGAGGTCGCCAAGCGCCGGCTCATGAGCATGGTGCCCGACACGCTCGCCGAACACTACGAAGGCATCTACTTCGCACGCTCCGAAGACGCAGACGCCTGGCGGATGGTCAAGCTCGCCGACCGCCTCTGCGCCTACCTCAAGTGCCTCGAGGAGTCCAAGGCCGGCAACCGCGAGTTCGCGCGCGCACAGGAGACGATCCGTGCGAGCCTCGATGGGTTGCACGAGCCGGTCGTCGACTACTTCCTCGAAACGTTCGTGCCGAGCTTCCTGCTGACACTCGACGAACTGAACTGAAGCGCCCGCTCGAACACCACCGTCGCCCCCCAGGGGGCGCCGAAGCGCGCGGTACACTACACGCCGGTCACCTCGCACCGAGCGGCCGATCTCACCGCTGGAAGGAGCGTGCGCACCATGCCTGGAGTTGCCGATGACCCTCCCAGTCCCCGCACGCGAACTGACGAACGAGCTCAGCGATCTGATCGCAGCGCGTCGATTCGAAGCCGTCAAGGAACTCCTGGCTGAGTACGGCCCGCCCGACATCGGCGAAGCCATCGACCGCCTCTCCGACGACGAGGAGGCGATCGCATTCCGTCTCTTGCCGAAGGAAACTGCCTGGCAGGTCTTCGAGTACCTCTCGTTCGATGCGCAGGAACGATTGCTGCATACGCTCTCCGATACCGACGCCGCGGTCATTCTCGAGGAGATGTCGGCCGACGACCGCACCGCACTCCTCGAGGAGCTCCCGGGCAAGCTGACGCGTCGGCTGCTGTTCCTCCTCTCGCCCGAGGAGCGACGACGTGCCGTGCAGCTCCTCGGCTACCCGGAGGATTCGATCGGCCGCGTGATGACACCCGATTACGTGCGCGTCAAGCCGCACTGGAGCGTGAAGGACACGCTCGAGCACATACGCAGCTTCGGCCACGACTCCGAGACGCTCAACGTCGTGTACGTGGTTCGGCCCGACGGCGTGCTCGTCGACGACCTCCGCATCCGACAGCTGCTCACAGTCGATCCGACGACGCCCGTCTCGGCGCTCATGGACGACCAGTTCGTGGCGCTCAACGTGCTCGACGATGAAGAGTCGGCGGTCGCCGTGTTCCGGAAGCACGATCGCGTGGCGCTGCCGGTCGTCGACACGAGCGGCATCCTCGTCGGCATCGTGACGGTCGACGACGTGATCGACATCCTCGAGCGCGAGGCGACCGAGGACTTCCAGAGATTGGGGGGCGTGGAGGCGCTCGACGATCCGTACCTCGACGTGCCGATCTTGACGATGGTGCGCAAGCGCGGCGTGTGGCTCGTGATCCTGCTGTTCGGTGGGATGCTCACCGCCGAGGCGATGACCTTCTACGAGGAGCAGCTCGCGAGCGCCGTGGTGCTGGCGATCTTCCTCCCGCTCATCATCGCGTCGGGAGGGAACAGCGGTTCACAGGCGGCGACGCTGATCACGCGGGCACTCGCGCTCGGCGAGGTGCGCCTCCGCGACTGGTGGCGCGTGATGCGTCGCGAGGTGGCGTCGGGACTGCTCCTGGGCCTGCTGCTCGGTGTGCTCGGCTTCGTGCGGATCGCGCTGTGGGCGCTCGCGTTCGACGCCTACGGCGAGCACTGGCTGCTGGTGGCGATCACGGTAGGGGTTTCGCTCGTCGGTGTGGTGGTGTGGGGGTCGCTGTCCGGATCGCTCTTGCCGCTCCTCCTCAAGCGCCTCGGCGCCGACCCGGCGACCTCGTCGGCGCCCTTCATCGCCACGCTCGTCGACGTGACGGGAATCATCATCTTCTTCAGCATCGCGATGGTGTTCCTGAGCGGGACGCTCCTCTGACCCGACTGCGAGCGGAGAGGACTCGGCCTCACAGCGCGAAGTGCTCGCGCGCCTGCCGTATCTGCGCCACGTGGTGCATGCCGTGCCAGGCGTAGGTGAGCGGAATGCGCCACGCGGGGCGGGCGGTTCCGCCGGGCACGGTCCACGGCCGCTCCAAGTCGGCAGGCGACATGCTCCGCAGCACCTCTACCCAGCGCACGTGCAGCGCCGAGACGAGCGCGAGCGACGGGTCGGGCGGGAGTGCGCCGTCGGCGAGACGGGACCACGCGACCTCGTCGTAGGGGCGCACGGTGGGGCCGTCCTCGGTGAGGAGGAGTTTCGTGCGTACGAAGGCGTTCAGGTGGCTGTCGCCGACATGGTGGACGAGGTGGCGGATCGACCACGCACCTTCACGAATCGGATGATCGAGGTCGCCGCACCCGTCGACTACGGCGCGGAGCTCCGCAGGCAATGCCTCGATCCGGTCGATTGCGAGCATGACCGTGCCCAGGTCGAGGCTGGTGGGGAACTCGACACGTCCGATGGGGTAGACCTCGAGCATGCGGACCTCCGCGACCATCGTACGGTGAACGACTGGCTCCACGCCCTGCGCGCCCCGCGCTCGGGTTCGCGCCGACATGTGAGCGCTACGTGCCGTGGGGCGCTGCGTACGTGCATCATGAGGGGAGCGGGCGCCGCGACACCGTCGACGGCGACCCGACACCGAAGGAGGACCACATGCTGTGGACCATCGCTGTCATCCTCGTCGTGCTCTGGTTGCTCGGCGTAGTGACCAACTTCGTCGTGGGTGGATTCATCCACGTACTGCTCGTCATCGCCGTCATCGTCGTGCTCGTGCGGCTGTTCACCGGACGTAGTCCAGCGTAGGGCAGACCGACGATTCCAGCCAGGGTTCGAGTGACGACTCCCAGGAGCGGTCGCGCGATCCGATGCGCGCCGCTCGGCGTCGAACCCTGCTCGCCAAGGAGCGGACGTTCGCGGCGTGGGTCCGGACGGGACTAGCGGCGGTGGCCGTCGGGTTCGGCGCAGCCCGACTCCTCGATGACGTGCAGCCGCAGTGGCTCGTCCTCGTCGCCAGCATCACGCTCATCACAGCAGGCATCATGTGCCTCGGGTTCGGGTTCTGGAGCTTCCGTGCGACGCTCCGAGAACTCGCGTCCGAAGGCGTGCACGGTATGTCGATCCGGCTCGTCGGTCTCTTCACGCTCATGCTCGTGTTCGCGGCCGCCGTCGGGCTCGTGCTCGTGCTGATGAATTGAACCTGGGCGGACCATGTCGATGGTGCAGTCGCGGTAGCCTGACCTCGAGTGCGCCAGGGACGGCCACAGGGACCGAGAGGAGAGACGCATGGCATCGATACACGAGCACGACCGCAGTGCGCCGGCGTCCGGAGCGAGCACGCGCCGATCGACACCCACACCACCGGAACTGCAGAGCCGCTCGTGGGCGAGTTCGCGCGTCGCAATCGCAGCCGTGGTGATCGTTCCCCTGATCGGGTTCGTCGCAGCGGTCGCGTTCGCGTGGTCGCGCGGCGGCATCACCCTCCTCGACATGGTGTTGTTCGCACTCTTCTACCTCTTGACGGGATTCGGTATCACCGTCGGGTTCCACAGGCTCTTCACCCACCAATCGTTCCGAGCCGTGCCGTGGCTGCGCGCGACACTCGGCATCCTGGGGTGCATGGCCGTCCAGGGCCCCGTCGTGAACTGGGTCGCCGACCACCGGAAGCACCATCGCTTCAGCGATCACGAAGGCGATCCTCACAGCCCGAACCTCCTCGACGATCACGGGCTCTTCGGCACCCTCGGTGGACTGTGGCACGCGCACGTCGGCTGGCTCTTCGCGGCGGGCCGGAGCGAGGCACGAACGTACGCACCGGACTTGCTCAAGGACCCGGTCATCACCTTCATCGACAAGTACTACGGCGTCTGGATGCTCGCATCGTTCCTCCTTCCGGGCGTGCTCGCCTTCGCCCTCACGGGCCAGGTCGCCGCCGCGATCGGCGCGTTCCTCTTCGCCGGCATGGCGCGCGTCTTCCTGCTCCATCACGCGACGTGGAGCGTGAACTCCGTCTGCCACACCTTCGGTGCGCGTGCCTTCGAGACGAAGGACCGTAGCCGCAACCACCCAGTGGTCGGCCTCCTCGGCCTCGGCGAAGGCTGGCACAACAACCACCACGCGTTCCCTGCTTCGGCGCGGCACGGCCTCGAGAAGGGCCAGTTCGACCTGAGTTGGGAGATCATCCGACTCTTCCAACGCCTCGGTTGGGTCCACGAGGTCCGGCTCCCGCAGCCGGAGCGGGTGGCGCAAGCGCGGCAGGCCTGACGAGACCGCAGGCTCCTGCCCCGCGCGTCACGCGCGCGTCGTACGAGCTGCGCCCGCGCTCAGCCGCTCACGTCGAGCACGGTGAGTTCCGCCGGGCACGCCACCCGGAGCGGGACCAGGGTGACGCCGAGTCCACGCGAGACGTAGCCGCGACCCGGGCCCGAGACCCAGCCCGCCAGGAAGCGGCGTCCGTAGCGCGATGAGGTGAAGATCGGCCCGACGAGCGGTATGCGGATCTGGCCCCCGTGCGTGTGGCCGCAGAGCGTCAGATCGACGTCGGTTGGAATGTCGGGGAGCGCGTCGGGATTGTGCGACACCAAGATGCACGCGGCGCCGTTCGGACGCTCTGCCAGCGCGGCGGGTATGTCGGGCCGGCCGCTCCGTACGTCGTCGATTCCGGCGAGGAAGAGGTCGTCTCGGACCCTCACGCCTCGATTGCGCAGCACCGTGATGCCCGCTTCGGAGAGCATGCGCTCGAACTCGCCGAGTCGGCGAAAGCGCGCATGATCGTGATTCCCCCACACCGTGAACACGCCCAAGGGTGCGTCGAGTGCGGCGAGTGCCGCGAGGAGCGGTTTCGGATTCGTCGGTCCCATCGCGTCGACGAGATCGCCGCCGAGGACGACGAGGTCGGGACGCTCCCGCATCGTGGCGTCCACCCAAGCGGTGACGGAGCCAGCGCGCACGTAGGGTCCGTAATGGAGGTCGGTGAGGAACGCTATGCGCACCGGTTCCGCGAGCCCAGGGATGTGCATGGACGGACGTTCGACCGCGAATCGATAGGCCTCACCAGTGGCGTACCCGGTCGCCACGGCCCCGACACCGGTCAGTGCAGCGATGAGGAAGCGCCGTCGTGACATTCGTTCTGGAGGCGAATCGGTCGCAGGCATGGGCAGCGCGACTCTACCAGCAGGCGGCGTGTCGGTCGGCAGCGCGCGCGGCGCAGCTCAGGTGGCCTGGGGCCCGAGCCCATCGTGCTCGGCGCCGGCGCGGGCACCTCTACGGAGCTCGTCGTCACGTTCCGGCGCGTCGAGCCGGCGGCGCGGCACGTCGATCGCGAAGCCCTGGAGGTGCGTCACACCGATATCGTGCAGGAGGTCGCGCAGGGAAACGTCTTCGACGCCTTCGGCCACCACGATCCCGAAGCGCTCCGTTGCTCGCTGGATGAAGCGGACGGTGCGCTCTCGCTCCTCCGGATCGCGCAGAAGCGTCACGATGCTGCGGTCGAGCTTGATCCCGTCGACGGGAACCTCTTCACGAAAGCGTGTGCTCATGTCGTACCGGGTCACGTCGTCGAGGACCACGAGACCGCACTGCTCGCGCAAAGCGGCTACGCTCGCCCAGAGCGAAGCACTGTCGCGCATGCGCTGCTCCGTCAGTTCGATGATCATTCGTGCCTGCACGTCGGCCCGAAGCGCCTCGAGCGTCACGACGGCGCTCGGGTGCGAGACCTGCCGCGGGCTCAGGTTGATGCTCACCCTGGTCTCGGGATTCGTCCGCAGCGTCTCGGCAGCCCGTTCGATGGTGAACCGCGTGAAGTCGGCTTGGTGATTGGGGCTCAACCAGTACGGCAGGATGTCGAGCGGGCCTCGAATGGTGCCATCGGCGAGATGCCAGCGTACGAGGGATTCGAACCAGTCACTCGACGAATCGTGAATGGCGGCGATGCGCTGAAACTGGAAGTGCAGTTCGTCGAGCGGCGGAGGATGGTGTGATGGCGACACCTGGCTCATAGGGGTACGTCGGGGTGAGGAGAAGTCATCGCGAGGCGTGGCGCCTCCGGCACGCCGTCGTCAGCCGACGTCGATGTCGTCGTGCTGGCTGGAGCTGTCGGCGAACGTGATCGCGGTGGGCTGCAGCAGGCTGCTGGTGCCAGCGGCGGCGCCGACGAGGGTGAAGGCGATGAGCGTGGTCCGCAGGATGTGCTTGAACGTCGACATGTGTGGGGCCTCCCGTGCGTGAGATGGCAAACGGTACCGAGCGGGGCGCTCCAAACCCGCTCCATCACCGCGCCGTACGGGGCGGCGCGGTGATGGAGCGGGGGTTCGTCTACCCTGCAGGCACTCTCGAGGAGGTACACCTTTCATGACACGTGAAGACGCCATGCAGCAGCTCGCCCAATCGACGGACTTCGAGTTCCGGTACGGGAAGGTCGTCGTTCGGCGCGTCGGGCTGATCGACCGTATCGACCAGATCGACCGACGTGAGAGCGACGCCGGTCGTCACCGTGTGCCGCTGGCGTCGTCGCTCGGATCGACGGCGTCACGGGCGGCGTGATCGGGGTTCGAGTGCGCTAGCGACGACGCGTCCGCCGCACCTCGTGCTTCGACCCGATATCGTGCAGCCGTGTGGGTACCACGCCGGATCGACGCGATCGAGTGCGGAGCGTCGCCGCTCGTCATCCAGGGTGGTGAGGCGTTCGGCGTTCCGTTCCTCATCGACGCGTTGCGGGTGCGGCACCGGGTCGCGTGGTTCACGCTCCCCGCACGGCTGCACGACGATGCGGTCGGCCAGGGGAATGCGCTCGCGGCGGCGATCAACCGCGCGCTCGACGCGCCCTTCTTGCACCAGGCGCTGCCATACCGGTCGCACCTGCAGATGCTCCGGCGCCACCACCAGGACCTGAAACCACTCTGGATCGTCGCGACCGCGCAACGGGTGGACGCACCGTTCGTTCGCGAGCTCCTCGCCTTGGGGACGACCGGCTACCGCGTGGTGCTCGACGTGGGCGACGCCGACCTCGACGGTATCGGCGATCTGATGCACACCACCATCTCGCGCGACGCGTTGCGGGTATCGTCCGACGAAGCCGCGCGGATCGCCCCTGCAGGTCTCGCGCAGTACGTGGTCGCGGAGTTGTTCGCGGCGAGCGACGGGCGCTTCACCGACTTCGTGAGCGCCGCGTACCGGCGAGCGCACCTCCCCCCGCTGCAGGTGCCCTCACCCGACGGACTCATGGCGTTGCCGACCGACGCCGCACTCGTCGAGCCCGCCGTGGCCGTGTTGGCGCTCCAGCGCGACGGCGCCTACCTCGAAGCGCTCGAACTCGCCGTCCTGCGCGTGCCCGAGACGGTCGAGGACCTGCTGCGCACGGCCGGGCCCGCGTACCAGGAGAGCGGATTGTTGCGGCGGCTCCACCTGCTCCTGACGGCGCTCCCCGAGCCGTATGCCACGCGCGGCCGCGTGCTCGAGTGGCGGCTCGTGGCCGCCGCGGGAACGGGTCAACTCGCCGACGTCGTCGCCGACGTCGACGCTCATCTCGACTCCTTCGAAGCCCCCGATCTGCGCGCGCGGCGCGCCGGCAGCCTCACACGCTCGGCGGGCTTCCTACTCGCGGCGCGGGCGCTCGATGCGAAGCGGACACCGCTCACCCTCTGGCAGTACGGTCGCCTCCATCCCGATCCAGAGGTCGCGATCGGCGTGCTGCGTGAGAGCGTGCAGGTCGCGGAGGACGTCGGGACTCCCTACGACCGCGCGCGCAATGCCGGAACGTTGGCGGCTCGTCTGCTCCACCGTGGCGAGTTCGTCCGTGCGGGCGCATGGGCTCGCTGGGCGCTCGACACCTTCGACCAGCACCACCTTCGCGACGGCGAGCGTCGGCTCGTCATCTTCAACGACCTGGCCGTGGCGCGGATCTTCAGCGGCGACGTCGTCGGCCTCAGGCACGGTCTCGAGGATGCGCGGGCGGCGCTGGAGGCGACCGACTCGCTCACGTCGGGATTCTTCCGAAGCACACTCGCGTACCTCGAGTTCGCCAGCGACCGTCCCGAGGCGGCGCTCGACCTCCACCGCGAGTCGCACCGCCGAAGTCCGCGCACGACGAGGAGCCGCTACGCCTACCAGTTCGTACGCGCACTCGTCGAGTTCGGGCGAATCGACGAGGCCGTGCGGATTGCAGATGAGGCGCTCGAGTTGAGCGGCACCGACGCACGGCACAGACGGCTCGCCGGCCTGCTCGCTCGCGGGATGGTCCGCGCCATCGCCGGTCGCGATGGGGCCACCGACGACCTCTTCGACGTGATGCACGCGGCAGATCTCCCCGCCGAGCACCGAATCTCAGCCGCGCTCTACTATCTCTTGGCGAGCGACGGCGCGGGGCATCACGTTCCACACGGCCTCGCCACCATCATGAGCCGCCTCGATCCGATGGCCCTCAAGGTATTGAGCGGCCCGGCCTCTCGTTTCCAGGAGATCTGGGACGGGCTGGCTCGCCAGGAGCCGGGTATCCGGCTGGAGTTCCTCGGGGGCGTCGGATGCCGCCTCGATGGTGCACGGGTATCGCTCCCACCCCGGCTCGCCGAAGTGGCGCTCGCCTTGGTGCTGCACCCGAACGGTGTGACACGCGACGGGCTCAACGCATTCCTGACACCGGAGGGAAAGCCGCCCTACTCGAACGGGAGCATCCGCGCGCTCATCACGCGGCTCCGCGGCGTCTTGCCCGTGACCGAAGCTCCGTACCGCCTGGCGGTCCCGTTCGTCGCCGATATCGTCGAGGTGCAGGAGCACCTGGCAGCCGGCCGGGTACGTGAAGCGATCGCACTCATGCGCGGGCCATTGGTTCCCGAGAGCGGCGCCCCGGGCGTCGAAGAGCAACGCGCCGACCTGGAGGAGACGCTCCGCCAGGCGGCGCTCGTCGGCGGCGATCCCGACTCGCTCTACGACCTCGCCGAACGCTTCGGCCACGATCTCGAAGTGTGGGAGGCCACGGTCGCCGCGCTGACGCCGGGCGACCCACGCGCCGCACTCGCGATGGCCCGCGTCAGGCGACTCGGGGCCGAGTTCGCTATGCGGTCCCGGTGAGGGAGCCGCGTTTCATCCGACGAGGTAGGTGAGCGTCCAGAGTGCCACCATGCCCGTGGCGAAGGTCGCGATGATGCTCTTCGTACGCCACGCGACCAACGCCGCGACGAGTCCCGCGAGCAGGCGAACGTCGACCGGCCCGACGCCGACACCGCTCTCGCGGAAGAGTGCAGGTGTCACGATCGCGGCCAGAACGGCGGCGGGCACGTACGCGAGCGCACGGCGGAGCAGCGGCGGCATCGTGACGCGGTCGCCCAACACGATGAACGAGGCACGCTGCGCCAGGGTCACGAGCGCCATGAGAGAGAAGAGCAGGAGCGTATCGGCTGTGGTCATGCCTCACTCCGCGTCTGCCATGATTCCGCCAACGCGCCGGCGGCGATCCCCGTGAGTGCGGCGAGCACGAGCCCGAGGTTGAACGGTAGGCCCGCCAATGCGAGGGCCGTGCTCCCACCGGTGAGGGCGGCGAGGAGCGTCGGCCGCGACCGGAGCGCGGGCACCAGGAGCGCCAGGAACAGCAAGGGGATCGCGAAATCGAGCTGCCAGGCGGCAGGGACCTGGGCGCCGAGGAGCGCACCCACCGCCGTCGCGCCGACCCAGACGAGCCACGTCGTGGCGCCGATACCGAGGATGTAGTCGCGCCGCGAGAATGCCGTTCCCTCCTTGGGGTAGCGGAGGATGCTGAGCGCGTAGGTCTGGTCGATCAGCACGAACGCCATCGCCAGGCGCTCCCCCACGGTGTAGCGGCCGAGCCAGGGTGCGAGGGACGCGCTGTACATCACGTGACGCAGGTTGATCATCACGGTCGTGAGGAGCACGACCCACATCGCCGCGCCAGTACCGACCAGGGAGATCGCAGCGATCTGCGCGGCACCAGCGAACACGGTCGCCGACATATAGACCACGGCGACGGGATCGAGGCCCACGCTCACCGCGCTCACACCGGTGATCAGACCGAAGGGGATGGCACCCACGAGCATCGGCGCGCCATCCCTCACGCCGAGCACGAACGTGGAGCGGTCGAAGCTCACGAACGGGAGCCTACGACGATCCGTGCCGCTGCTCGCCCGTCGTCAGGCCCTGAATCCAGCGGTGATCGCATCGACCGCGCGCACCTCCTCCGGGTCGAGCTCCCACTGCGCTGCAAGGGCGTTTCGCCGGATCTGCGCCGGGGTGGTGGCACCCGCGATGACGCTCGGGATCGACGCTCGCGCGAGCAACCACGCGAAGGCGAGGTCGACGAGCTCACGGCCACGCGATTCGGCGAAGGTCGCGAGCGCTTCGACCCGATCGAGGTGGGCGTCGTCGAGGAGCGGCTCGAAGCGCGGGCTGCCGGTGATGCGCGCCCCTTCCGGGAGTGGGTGACCCTTGCGGTACTTGCCGCTCAGGAGGCCGGAGAGGAGCGGGAAGTACGGGACGAACGCCATGCCGAGGCGTTCCACGGCCGGCAGCACCGACGCCTCGGGCTCGCGCCGCAACAAGCTGTACTCGTTCTGGAGGCAGACGAACCGTGGTGCTCCGCTGGCAACCGCCGCATCCGCCTCGGCGAGCCCTTCGGCGTCGAAGTCCGAGCACCCGATCTCGCGGACCTTCCCCGCGCGTACGAGCTCCCCGAGCGCGCCGAGGGTATCGGCCACCGGCACGTCGGGATCCGGGCGATGAAGGAGAAAGAGGTCGACGTGATCGCTCTGGAGTCGCTGGAGACTCTCATCGATGGCACGCCGGACGTGATCGGGGTGTCCGCGCCGGTCGTCGCCCCCGCGAGGGTGACCGAACTTCGTGGTGATGACCACGCGGTCTCGTCGCTCGGGCGCGGCGCGCAACCAGCGCCCGATGAAGCGTTCGCTCTCACCGTCGCCGTAGATGTCGGCGGTATCGAGGAAGGTGATGCCGGAGTCGAGGGCTGCGTCGAGCACGGCCCTCGTCGCAGCCTCGTCGATCCGTCCACCGAAGTTGTTGCAGCCGAGACCGACGACCGAGGCGTCGAGCGATCCGATCGGACGCGTTCGCATGGGTACCTCCTCACGTCCGCACGGGGGGACGCACGAGTGCCAGGATACCGCGCGTCCGTGACGTGCGTGCTCCGAAGTGCGGGCGGCGCTGGTAGCGTCACCTCTCGGGCCGCGATCGATACTCGCGATCGATACCGAAGCGCCGCCATCGCGTGCGTCGGTCGCCCACCCCACGATGGGAGTCGTCATGAGCGTCATCACGAACGAAGCCGACCTCGAGCGCATCCTCGGTGCCACCCGGACGATCGCGGTGCTGGGCGCGCACCCGGCGCCGGCGAAGCCAGCGCATTTCGTCCCCGACTACCTGTCGAAGAACGGGTACACGATCCTGCCGGTCAATCCCGACTACCCCGACGAGCTCCTCTGGGGTCTGAACCCGGTCGCCACCCTCGCTGACGTGGACGAGGCCGTCGAAATGGTGCTCGTCTTCCGTCGGCCCGAGAACCTCGCAGGCCACGCTCGCGAGATCCTGGCGATGGATCCACGTCCCGCCTACGTCTGGTTCCAGCAAGGAATTCGCGACGACGACGTCGCCGGCCGGCTCGCGGCCGAGGGTATCGACGTGGTGCAGGACACCTGCGCGATGGTGATGCACAAGAAGCGTGGTCTGAACGACGCCGTGTCGCTGTAGCACCGCCTCCACGTAGCACCGCCTCCACGCGCTCAGATCTCGTGCCCATCGGGCTCGCTCAAGTAGACGACGAGGTCGTGCCGCCGTGCCCGCTCAGCAGCGAATGCCATCGCGTGACTCTCGAGCGACGCCTCCCACGAGCTGGCGAGCGTCGGTGGGCCGCCGCCCGCGAGGGTGATGGCGAGCCGATCGGTGAGGTCGCGCATGAGGCCGTCGTCGCCCCCCTCGTGTCGGTCGACACCGTCGTCGGCGCCGATCAGCGCTGTGACCTTAGCGAGGACGTCGACGATCTCGCAGCGTCCCGTGACGAAGTCGCGCCACTCGATGCGACTTTCGTCGAGGCGGCCGCGCAGCTCCCCGTGCGTCCCCGAGAGCGTGATCGAGCGCGCATTCGCCTCCGAGAACGCGTGCACGCCCAACGTCGCGCTCACGCCGTTCGCGAACGACATCGCGACCACCTGGTGGTCGGCCACGTCGTTGTCGCAGGCATAGACACAGCGGCCGTACGGCCCGGTGCGTAGTGCTCGGAGCCGACCTTCGATCGTCGGATCGTCCGTCAACACCGTGATCGGCCAGCCATCCGTCGAGGCGAAGCGCTCGAGGTAGATGCGCCGCGCCGAGTAGGGACACGACCGTTCGACCGAGCAGTCCAAGCAACGCGCGGCGGCTCCCTCCGGGGCCTCGGCAGCGACGAAGTGCGTCAGCGATCCGAACGACGCCAGCTTCGTACAGGGGGCGCCGATGAGCCATCGCAGCACGTCGAGGTCGTGACACGCCTTGGCGAGGATCATCGGGCTCGCGTCGTCCTCGCGGCGCCAGTTCCCACGCACGTAGGAGTGGGCGAAGTGCCAGTACCCGACGTGTTCTACGTGGGCGACGTCGATCAGGCGTCCGACGGCCCCGGCGTCGAGCAACCGCTTGATCGCTCGGAAGAACGGGGTGTAGCGCAGCACGTGCGCGACGCTCACGCTGGCACCGTGGCGCCGCGCGGCCGCTTCGATGCGTGTCACCCCCGCCGCGTCGGGCGCCATGGGTTTCTCGAGCAGCACGTGGTACCCGCGCTCGATGCCGGCCACGGCGGCCCCTGCGTGGTGCGCGTCGGGCGTCGCCACGATGAGCACGTCGGCGATCCGAGGGCGCTCGAGGAGGGCTTCGGCGCTCTCGAAGCGCATGTCTGTGGCGAGCGCGTGGCGGTCGGCGACGAGCTCCCGGCGCCCGGCATCGCGTTCGGCGAGCGCGACGAGTCGGCCGCGGTCGGGGTGCCTCAGGAGGTAGTCGCCGTAGACGTCGCCGCCGCGATTGCCGGCGCCGACGAGGGCGAATGTCGGCAGGGTGACCATGCTCCTAGCCTGCCCTGCGCCGCTCTCGAGGGGCCTTCACGGCCGCTCGATGAACGACCGGATCCGGCGGTCGCGCTCCGTCGTCGCGGCGGGCGTCGCGATGACCTCCAGCGTCAGGTCGATCCCGTCGGCGGGAGCGATCACGGTGGTCGCTCCGAACTGGTCGTCGGCGTGGAAGCCGAAGAGGTCACCGGCATCGACCACCCCATTGCCGTTGAGGTCATTCCAGCCGACGAGCAGGTACGCTCCGCCGCGCTCGAGCCCGGTGATCGCATACGGAGCAGTGGTTCCCGCCGTAGAGATCTCCGTCTCGAGGGAACGAGCCGGATCGCAGCCCGAGGCCGTCTCGAAGCACGCGCGGACCACGGTCCCGGCGAGACTCGGCCCCGAGGTGGCGGCCCCGGCGACCGTGAAGAAGAGTGGCAGCTCCCGAAGGCTACCGTTCGCGTCGAAGGCGACGTCGAGGCGATACGAGCCCGCTTCGGGAGCGGCGCTCCTATCGATCGTGAGCGTGATGGCGCGCTCACCACCGGGGGGGAGTTCGCCCGCGGCCTCGCTGGCCATGAGGAGGCCCGGGTTCAGGGGCCCGGGATTCGAGGGTGCGGAGATGTACCCCGTCACTTCCCAAGCGACCGTGTCGTCGCTCGGATTGCGAAGCGTCACGACCACCGCGGAGGTGGCGCTTCCGAACTCGACGATGCTGGGGTCGAACGTCAGGAGTTGCGTGCTCCCGCCGCCAGCCATGGCGAGCAACGCAGCCGCGGCGTCGATCAGACCGGCGCCGCAGTCGCCGACGCTCACGCCCGCGGTTCCGCCGTTGCAGGCGGAGGACGAGAGCGGAACCGAAGTGGCGGCAAGGATGGTCCGTACCTCGGCGGGTGAGATCGTCGGATCGAGGGACCGCAAGAGGGCGGCGACGCCCGCCACGTGCGGAGCCGCCATCGACGTCCCCTGGAGGTAGCGCCACGTGTGCCCTGCGAATTGGTCGTGTACGGTGCTGTAGACGCCGTTCGAGCGTCCTTCCGGCCCGATGCTCCCGTCGCCCCCCGGCGCCATGACGTCGATCGACGCCCCGAAGTTCGAGTACTTCGCCCGTTGGCCATCTCGCCTGGTGGCGCCGACCGTGATCACGTTGGCACAGCTCGCCGGCGTCGTAGCGCTCGCATCGACCTCGGCGTTGCCCGCCGCCACCACGACGATCGCGCCCGCGTCGGCCACACGATCGAATACCAGTTGTTCGAAGGTGGAGCAGGCACCGCCTCCGCCGAGACTGACGTTGATGACGTCGGCCGGTGACGGATTCGCCGGCACGCCGGAGACTGGGAGTCCCGCCGCCCACTCGATGCCGTCGAGCACGTCGCTCAACACACCGGTACCGTCCTCGTCGAGGACGCGGACGGGGAGCAGCATCGCTTGCCAGTCGATGCCCGCGATTCCGACACCGTCGTCGGCGTTCGCTGCGATGGTTCCGGCCACGTGCGTTCCGTGCGAGCCGCTGGTCATGAAGGTTCCGGGGTCGAAGGGATCGTCGTCGCGGTCCACGAAGTCGTATCCGCTCAGGAGTCGCCCATGGAGGTCGGGATGGGTGACGTCGTCGTCGCCCGGTCGGCCGCGGACCCCATTGTCGACGACCGCGACCACCACGTCGCTCGATCCGGTGGTGACATCCCATGCCGCAGGCATCGCGATCGCCGGGAGGTGCCACATGAAGGAGTAGAGCTCGTCGTTCGGGACGAGCAACGCGCGCATGATCCTGTTCGGCGTCGCGGCGACCACGTCGGCGCGACGCTCGAGCGCCGCCGCCAGCGCGACGGTCTCGGCGGCCCCCGCAAGGGCGACACGGTAGAGCGCGGCCCGTGGGAGCGAGAGGGGTCGCACGAGCGTGAGCGTGGTGTCGGCGACGGTGAGCGAGGCACTCGCTCGTAGGGGCGGTTCCGATTCGAACAGGACGAGGATCTCGCCCACCACCACGTCTTCGACCACCACATCTTCGACGACCACGCCTTCGAGGGCCGAGCCGTGCGCATCGGAGCGGTGGCCAGCGAGCGGGCCGCCCATGCCGTGCACCTCGTGGGCGTCGGCCGCGGCGCCGCCGGAGAGGCGTACCGTACCGGAGATCGAGACGTCCTCGGGGTCGGGGACCTGAACCGGACTGCCGCAAGCCACCAGCAGGAGGAGGAGCGCCACGGCCAGCGTAGGGCGGAGCGCATCATGCGGGTGACGCTGCAGCGGTGGAGGCACCCGTGGGGCGGCGGTGCGTGGAGTCGTGGACTCGGAGGCGTGTTCGGAGCGCATGCCAGAGGCTAGCAGGAGGGTGGCTGGGCGTTCGTGAGGATGAAGCGACGATGGTGGTCGTCCGCCGTAACGACGCTCGCGCCGGTCGCGGGCGACGTGGCGTGCCATCATCCTGCATGCCCCATCGTCGAATTCCACGCCCGCCCGGTACGCCGAAGGAAAGCGGCGATCCACTCGCAGCGACCGGCGACACCCTCCGTTGGGGGGTCGTCTCGACCGGCAGCATAGCGAGTGAGGTCACCGCGCAGATCGCTCGACTCGGCGACGCCACGTTGCAGGCGGTGAGCTCGCGTGATGCCGACAGGGCGCGTGCATTCGCCGAGCGGTTCGGCTTCGCGACGAGCTACGGAGGCGGCGCGACGCCCTCCTTCGAGCGCTTGGCCGCCGACCCGGACGTCGACGTCGTCTACGTCGCCACGCCGCACGGCTCCCACTTCGACGTCACGAAGGCCGTGCTCGAGGCGGGGAAGCACGCCCTCGTCGAGAAGTCGTTCACCGTTACGGGAGCGGAAGCCGAGGCGCTCGTCGGCATCGCTCGCGAGCGCGGTCTCTTCTTGATGGAGGCGGTATGGACGCGATTCGTGCCCACCTTCCACGCGGCGCTCGACGAGGTGGAGGCCGGCGCCCTCGGGGACGTCCGCTGGATCCAGGGCGACCTCGGCTTTCGCGCGACGAGCGACGCGCGCCGCAGACTCTGGGCGCCCGAGGACGGCGGCGGGGCCCTGCTCGACCTGAGCGTCTACCCACTCACGTGGGTACTCGGCGTGCTCGGCTTCCCCGACCGACTCGAGGCCGAGGCCGAGCTCACCGACGAGGGCGTCGACGCCGCCAACGCCCTCACGCTCTCCTGGGCGCACGGCGCACGGGCCCAACTCCTGTCGACACTCCTCGCGCAGACGACCCGCACCCTCACGATCGGCGGCACCGAAGGGACGCTGCGCACCGGCGCCCCCCTCACCGGACCCGATGCCTTCGTGATCGAGCGCGACGGTTCGGTGCACGAGTCGCGCTTCGAGCCGAGCGCACCGCGATACGCCTACCAACTCCGTGAGGTGACGCGCTGCATCCAGGGAGGGCTGCGCGAGAGCCCGACCATGCCGCTCGACGACACGATCGCGACCATGCGGCTCTTCGACGAGGCGAGGCGACGGATGGGCGTCACGTACCCACACGACGCGCGCGAGTTCTGACCCGCCGACCGCCGTTCGCTCACCGCTGCAAGGCGGCGACCACCCGCTGCACGTGTTGGACACGCTCCGCGATGCGGCGCGCGACCGCCTCGTGGAGCGCGGCGGCTCGAGCCGGTGCGAGCCGCGTGAGATCCTCGAGGCCATCGTGCGCGAGCCGGTAGACGACGCTCGCTTCGTCGGCCACGACGGTCGCACCTCTCGGCCCGCCCGTGTAGAAACCGATCTCGCCCACGAGGCTCCCACGGTGCATGGTCTCGAGGCGCACGGGAGCCGTACCTGGCGTCTCGAGGAGAGCCGTGAGCCTGCCGGATTCCACGATGAAGAGGGCGTCGGAGGGTGCTCCCTGCTCGAGGAGCCGCTGTCCGGCCGACAGCTCGAGCCGCTCCATGGACTCGAGCAGATCGGCGACGTCGAGGACCTGAGCGTCGTCCGTACCGGACACTGCCGTTCCGACCGGCCGATCGCGACGCTCGACGTCGAGGACCCGGCGCTCGCACCACTCCAGCGCCTCGTCCGCAGTAGCGACGATCACCACCGGAGCCGTGTGCTCCCCGTGGGAGGCGACCGCACGGCGGACGCGATCCTCGAGCGCGGGCGGCACGGCGGCGAGCACCAGCCGAACGCCTGCAACCGTCGTCGTGCGCGCGAGCGAGGCGAGACCGGCCACGGCGGTCGAGTCCGCGCCGGTCACGTGTCTGAAATCGAGGACGAGATGCTCGAGGGTCGTGCGCTCCGCGAGTCGACGCTCGATGCGCGCCACGACGGCGTGGGTGCTCCCGAAGAACAAGAACCCTTGGAGCGCGACCAGCATCACGCCGTCGCCCCGGCCACGGAGGATCCGTTCGTCGGCCGCGCTCCAGCGCACGCGGCTCCGGGCGTCGCCGCCGCCGAGCGTGTGGCGCACCGGGTCGACGCGGCCGTAGTCGACGACGAAGAGCACGACGGCGAGGACGATGCCGATACCGACGCCGCTCAGGAAGCCGAGTCCGGCGATCGCCAGCAGGATCACGATCACGATGCCGTACTCCAGCCGCGAGAGTTGGGCGTAGGCAGTGTAGACCCAGTCGATGAGGAGGGAGAGGCCGAGGTAGGCGATGACGCCGCCGACCACGAACGACGGCACGGTCTCGAGGAAGCTCGGTCCGAGCAGGAGGACTGCGGCCACGACGACGAGCGCCGCGACCGATACGCGTCTCCCGAGCGCGCCGATGCGGTGATTGAGCAACGTGAAGCTCAGCACGTGGTAGCCCACGAGGCCCCCCATCGCGCCGGCCAGGAGGTTGCCGATGCCCGCCGATCGGAGCTCGCGGTTGAGGTCGATCTTTCGCCCGAGGGCGAGTTCGAGTCCGGTGGCGTTCAGCAGCAGCGCCAGGAGGGAGAGCGCCATCACGGTGGCCCCTCCCATGGCGCCCCGCACGACCACGCCCCAATCGACGTGCGGTAGGTCGCCAGCTCGGACGGGCCGCAGCATGTCGGCGTCCGGGAAAGGACCGAGCAAGATACCGGCCGCGCGCCAGTCGCTCGCTGCAGCGCCCGACAGCCCCAGTGCTCCGTAGAACACGACGATGGCTGCGACCACCAGAGCCGGGAATGAGAGCGGATGGCGTAGCGATTGCGTGACCACGACGGCGACGATCGCAAAGGCGAGGCCAGGGAGCCACCGCACCGGTATGCCCGCGGCGAACAGATCGGCACCATAGGAGAGGCTGGGCTGGACGTCGCTCATCACACCGATCCCGCCCGTCAGCAGCAACCAGCCCGTGCCCGCGAGGAACCCTCCCACGACGGGGTAGGGGAGGAACCGAACGAAGCGCCCGAGCTTCGCCACGCCGACGGCGAGGAAGAGGCCCCCCGTCGCGATCGTCGTGAGCGCCACGAGCGCCACGACCGTCATGAATTGCGCGATGGGCTCGGCGCCGGGCGGCATGGCCGCGAGCGCGGCGCTCGCCATGATCGCCAGGATGGCAGCGGGGGTGTCTTGCACCGACACGGCGCTGCCAGGGAGCGAACCGAGCACGACCACCACGAGCGCGATCAGGAGCGTGCTCGTGAGCGCGAGGCCGATGGCGTTGGCTCGAAACGCCTCGAGGTCTCCGGTGAAGACGAGTGACGCGAGCGAGATCGCGAGGACCACGTACAACGTCCCGAGGAGTGCGCCACCCGCCAGGTCTCGCAGTGCAGCCTGGGGCGTCGACGTCGGTATCGGCGCGCGACCACCGGTCTCGGGCGCTGCCATCAGGTTTCGAGCGCAGCCACGATGCGCTGTAGGTGGGTGAGGCGTGCGGCCAGGTGGCCGGCGAGGAGTCGGTGCATTGCGGCCGCCACGAACGGGTCGCGCGACGTGATCGCTGCCAGCTCCGAACGGCGGAGGCGGTACACGACGCTCGCTTCGTCGGCGACGACCGTGGCGCCACGCACGCTTCCGGTGTAGAAGGCGATCTCGCCGACGAGCGTCCCCGCGTGCATCGTCTCGAGGCGCACCGACGGGCGGTCCGGCGCGTGCAGGCGGGCGGTGAGTCGGCCCGTCGCTAGGAAGAAGAGGTCGTCGGAGGCGTCGCCCTGGATGATGCAGGTTCGACCGGCGCCGAGCTCGAGCCGTTCGAGGTGCGGGAAGAGTGCTCGGATCTCGGCGTCGTCGGCGAAGGCCGCGGGAGCTGCAGGTGGCGGAGGGGCCGCTCCCACACCGTGGGCCTGCTCGAGACTGCGGGCCTGCTCGAGGCGGCGACGCTCGCTCCACTCCAGCGCGTCGTCGAGCGCCTGGAGTCGCAGCGGAGCGCCGCCCTGCGCCGCGGTCGTGACCGCGCGATCGAGACGTCGTGCGATGGCGGGGGTCGTGCCGACGAGCACGAGCCCGAACCCGGCGGAGTCGGCGATGGCAGTGAGGGTACCGAAGCTCGCTGAGGCGGTGGCGTCCATGCCGGTCACGCGGGCGAAGTCGAGTATCACGTGATCGAGCGGTGCGCCGGATTCGAGGTGCCGCTCCACGCGTTCGACGAGCCCGTTCGCGCTACCGAAGAAGAGGTATCCCTGGAGTTGCAGCACCATCACGTGGTCGCTCGCCTGCCGGAGGAGCGCCTCGTCGGACGAACTCCAGCGCACCCGACTGCGAGACGTCGAGCCCGTCAACGTATGACGGACGGCGTCGACGCGGCCGAAGTCGATGACGAAGAGTGCGATCGCCAGCATCAGACCGACGCCGATGCCCGGGAGGAAGCCGACCGTCACGACGGTGACGAGGATGACGAGCACGACGCCGTATTCGACGCGCGAGAGCCGCGCGTACGAGCCGTGGAGCCAGTCGACCAGGAACGACAGGCCGAGGGAGCACACCACACCCCCGACGATGACCGTCGGCACGAAGGAGAGGAGCGTCGCCCCGAACACCATCACCATACCGACGACGCCCACGCTGACGAGCAGCGTGACGCGGCGAGCGCTCCCGAGCCGGTGGGTGAGGAGCGTCAGGCTGATGGCGGCGTACCCGATGGGGCCGCCGAGCGAACCGGCGAGGAGGTTCCCGAGGCCGGCGGACCGCATCTCACGATCCAGATCGGCGCGCCGCCCGGTCGCGAGCTCGATCGCAGTCGTGTTCATGAGGACGGCGATGAGCGCCACGAGTACGACCGTGCCACCCATGACCGCGCCGCCACCGACGATGCCCCAGTCGACGTACTGCAGGTCGCTCGCCCGAAGGGGACGGAGCAGGTCGGAGTCGGGGAAGGGACCGAGGAGGAGTCCCAACGAACCCCAGCTGTCGAGCGAACCACCCAGCAGCGGCATGGAGACGTAGAAGGCGACCGTCGCTGCGGCGACCATGGCCGCGAGCGTGAGGGGGTGACGCCATCGGCGCGTGGCCACGTGGATGGCCACGGCGAGCGCGAGTCCGGGGAGCCACCGCACCGCAACGCCGGGTGCGAAGAGATCGGTCGCATACGAGAGACCGGGCGAGACGTCGCTCATGATGCGCACCCCGCCCGTGAGGAGCAGCCAACCGGTACCGGCGACGAAGCCGCCGATCACGGGATAGGGCATGTACCGCACCAGCGAGCCGAGCCGCAGGGCGCCGACGAGGAGGAAGACGGCACCGGCCACGAGCGTGGTGGTCGCCACCAGCGTGGCGACCGTCATGAAGCGCGCGATCGGTTGTGCGTCGCTCGGGAGCGCCGCCACCGCCTCCAGCGCCATCACGGCCACGATCGCGCCGGGCGCGAGCTGCGTGGCCGCGACCGTCCCCGACACCGACCCGAGGATCGCGACCGTCGTCGCCACGAGCACGGTGCTCGCCAGCGCCAGACCGATGCCGTTCGGCAAGAATTCGTGCAAGGCGCCTGCGTAGACGAGCGACGCCATGGAGATCGCCATCACCACGCTCAGCAAGCCGACGATCACACCCGTGCTCAGCATGCGCACGACGGTCTCTATCCCCGTGAAGCGTCCGTGACCGAGCTCGCGGGGATCGGCTGCGCGCGGTGGAGGTGGCGGTGTGCGCATCATCGGTGTGGGTGGTGCGGCGCGGCGCGGCCTTCGTCGCCAGCCGGATCAGGCGGGTTGCCGCCTCCCGGTGGCGGCGTTCAGCGCCGCACGCGCCGCGTCGAGCAGATCGGCGTCGGTGAAGAGGTCGGCGGCAACGCCCGCGAGCACGCTCGCACCGTCGATCACGGTCGCGTCGCCCTGCTGTGAGCGCGCGGCCACGGCGAAGGGGGCGGTATGCGGCATCGCGACGTCGTCGATGGCGAGCATCCCGTGCAGCGACGGAATGACTCGAGAGACGTTCCCCATGTCGGTGGAACCGGTACGGGCCCGGGGGTCGTATGTGGTCATCGGCCGCCCGCGCCGCTCCACGTGCCGAGCGAACGCCGCCTCGAGCGGATCGTTGACCTGCATCTCGAGATAGGGGGGTGAACTGTCGCCCACCTCCAGTCTGGCTCCGGTCATGAGCGCAGCCCCCTCGAACACGTTGCGCAGGCGAGGGGCGATGTCGTCGAAGAGGTAGGGAGCGTCCGCGGCGCGAGCGACGGAGAGCATCGCCGCGCGCTCGGGGATGATGTTGGCAGCCGCGCCACCGTCGGTCACGATGGCGTGGAAGCGGACGTCGTCACGCACTTGCTGCCGTAGCGCATCGATGCCGGCGAATGCGAGCCGGACCGCGTCGAGCGCGTTGACGCCGAGGTGGGGCGCCATGGCGGCGTGCGCCGGCGTGCCGTGGTACACCACGTCCCACTTGAAGCTCGCCAGCGTCGGCATGTTCGCCTGGTTGAGGTGGTAGGGGTGGATCATGAGCGCCGCGTCGACGCCGTCGAAGACGCCGGCGTCGAGGAGCATCACCTTGCCGCCGCCCCCCTCCTCGGCCGGCGTGCCGATCACGACGAGGCGGCCGGCGAAGTCGCGCATGAGGGGTCCGAGCGCGAACGCAGCGCCGACGCTCATCGTGGCGATCACGTTGTGACCACAGGCATGTCCGAGCCCGGGCAGGGCGTCGTACTCGCAGACCAACGCGATCGTCGGACCCGCCGACGCCCCCTCGAGCGCTGCCCTGAACGCCGTCGGCAAGCCACCGACGCCCCGTTCGACGGCGAAGCCACGCGCCTCGAGCGCCTCTGCGAGCCAGGTGCTCGCCAGAACTTCCTCGAAACGGAGCTCCGGGTGGGCGTGGATGCGGTGGCTGAGCTCGAGCAGCGCGTCGCGCTCGCGCTCGAGTTCGGCGTCGATGCGGGTATACGGTTCGCTCACGGGCGGCTCCTTCGAGCGTCACGACGCTCGCTGGGGTGTGTGGTATGTGGGACCATAGCACCGCTGCTCAGGGCGGCTGCGCGGAGCGCGTTCGCCGCGCCACGATCGCGCGCGGCACGCGCCTCCCCGCCACGACCTCGCTCACGACGTCGAGCGGCATGTCGTACGCCGATTCGAGGAGGGGCGCCGTGAGCGTCTCGACCACGTTCCCGCTCGCGAGCGTCCGCCCGTCGCGGAGGAGCAGCACGCGATCGGCGAAGGTGAGCGCGCTGTTGGGTGAGTGCGAGGCGATCACGAACGACACCCCTTCGCTCCGTGCGAGCTCCGTCACGGCTTCGAGTACGCGGTGTCGGTTGCGCGGATCGAGGTGGGCGTCTGGTTCGTCCATCAGCAGGACGTCGCAGCGCTGCGCGAGCCCGCGTGCCACCAGCACGAGCTGGCGCTCTCCGCCGCTGAGCTCGGTGTAGTGCCGCTCCCGGAGGTGGTCGAGCCCGACGCGTTCGAGTGCCTCGATCGCGATCCTCCGGTCGGACGCGCGGGGCGTACCGAAGGTCGAGAGGTGAGGCGCGCGGCCCATGAGCACCACGTCCAACACTTCGTAGGCGAAGGCAGCGACGTGGACCTGCGGGATGAGGCCGACTCGACGTGCGCGACTCACGGGTCGGAGCGTCGCGAGGTCGACGCCATCGAGCACCACGTTGCCGGCAGTGGGTCGGAGCACGCCGGCGAGGCACCCGAGCAGGCTCGACTTGCCGCTCCCGTTGTGCCCGAGGAGAAAGAGGATCTCGCCCGCGTCGACGTGCAGCGAGACGTCGTGCACCACGTTCGTGTGGGTGACGTAGGCGTAGGAGAGCGACGAAGCTTCGAGCCGCGCCACCTCACCACCCCGTTCGCGTGCGGCGCAGGAGGACCACGAGGATCGGCACGCCGATGAGGCCGGTCAGCACGCCGAGGGGCACCTCGGAGGGCAAGAGCGCCCGCGACACGGTGTCGATGGCGAGCAGGAACGACGCACCCAACGCGAGTGCCATGGGGATGAGTCGCCGGTGGTCGGGGCCCACGAGGAGTCGCGCGGCGTGTGGGATCACGAGGCCGACCCAACCGATCACGCCGCCGACGGAGACGGCGATCGCAGTGACCAGCGTGGCGGCTGCGATGAGCGCCAGCTTCATGCGCTTGGGGTGCATGCCGAGGGAGGTGGCTTCGGCCTCGCCGAGCGAGAGGACGTTGAGGCGCCAGCGGAGGAGCACGAAGAACGCCCCACCGGCGAACGTCAGCGTCGCGAGGAGCGGGAGGTGGGTCCAGCCGACGCCGTTGAGTCCCCCGAGGAGCCAGAAGGTGATCGCTGGAAGCGCGTCGAGCGGATCGGCGACGTACTTGAGCAGCGACGTGAGGGACGTGAAGAGGGACCCGATCAGGATGCCCATGAGCGTCAGGACGATGGTCGGAGCGCTGCGGTAGAGGCGCGAGCCACCGTAGGCGAGGGTCACGGCGAGGAGCCCGAACGCGAAGGCCGAGACCTGGACGAGCACGCCGCCCCCGCCGAGCAGCAGGACGAGGGCCGCGCCGAAGCCGGCGCCGGACGTGACGCCGAGGAGGTTCGAGTCTACGAGCGGATTGGTGAAGATGCCTTGGAACACGGCGCCGGTGACCGCGAGCGCAGCGCCGACGAGGAGCGCGGCGAGCACCCGTGGCAGCCGCACGTCGAGCACCAGGCGCCGCTCGATCTCGGGCACGTCGGCCGCCACCTCGCGCACCGCGATCGACGCGAGTGAGCGAGCGACGTTCGGCGTACTCACCGGGTAGAGCCCGAGCGTCAGGGCGGCGAGTCCCAGCACGAGCGGGGAGAGCAGGGCAGCCACGGTGGCGATCCGGCCCCAGGCGTGGCGGGTGCCGCTGCCGCGTGCCGGCGCGTTCGCGGCTCGGGCGCTCACGGGCTGCAGAGGACGTCGACCTCCTCCGAGCCGATCTGGTAGTCGTAGAAGCGCCGGTAGAAGAAGGCCGCCTCGCTGGCGCAGTCGAGGTCGACGGCGCCGGGGTGGAGGACCTCGGCGAGCCAGACGACTGCCAGCACCGAATCCGGGACGGGTGTGTCCCAAGGGGCGACGAGCTTGGGAACGCGCAGGACACGCCCAGCGCGCACGGCGTCGAGCAGGCGCCACTCGGCGTCGGCCTCGATCGCGGCGACCGACGCGCCGCCGTACGGTGGCACGAGGATGACCTCCGGATTCCAGAGCAGCACCTGCTCCACGCCGACCTCGTTCCAGTAGCCCGGCAGGGCGGCCGTCGACGACGTCCCCCCGGCGGCCGCGATGAGCGCAGATTGGTACATTGCACCGCTCGCGACCGTCGTGCGGGCAGTGCCGGTGAAGAGCACACTCGGTCGTGCGTTCGCGCCGCTCGTGGCCGCGTCGACCTTCTCGAGCACGTGCTCGTAGTAGCTGATCCATGCTTCGGCGCGGGCCGCGGCGTCGGGTCCGAAGATCTTCCCTGCGAGCCGCATGCCCGCCACCAGACCCTCGGACGACTCGCCGTCGAAGACCACCACCGGGATGCCGAGCGCCTCGACGGCGCCGATCCACTCGGAGCGAGCCGCGGCGAAGACCACGTCGGGGGCGGCTCCGGCGATCGTCTCCACGTTGACCGCGGCCTGTGAGGTCACGGCGTGCAGATCGGGAAACCGTCGGTCGATGCGAGTCATGGCGGCGGCGCCCTCGGGGTCGCGGGCGCCGAGGAAGCCCGCCAATACGATCCGGTCCCCCGCACCCACGCCATAGGCGAGGTAGGTCGCGACGCCGTAGGGGCTGGCGAGTCGCGCGACGGGCTGGGCCACGTCGAACGATCGTCCCGCCCCATCCGTCACGCGGACGTGGTCCGGCAGGAACCCGGCAGAGACGAGGATCCGTTGCCCGGCGGCGGACGTGGCGAAGCGCATGAACGGAGCGGCTTCGTCGTGATCGGCGACGATCTCGAGAACGACGCCTGGGAGGACGGCGACGGCGCCGGTGTGTCGCCAACCCGGTTCGCCGTGGCGGAGCACGAGGTGCTCCCCCTCGTCGACGCGCACCGGGGGCGTCGCCGAGTCCGCGTAGGCGTCGGTGAGGAGTTCGAAGAGCGCCTCGAGGTCGGCGGCGACGGCGACGCCCAAGGGTGCCGCCCACCCGATCGTGGCGAGCGAGCCGAACGCCAGTGCGAGGGCGAGCGCCCGGAGGCGCGGTCGGCTTCGATGTGGACGCATGATCCTCCGGCGAGCTGGGCGGCCCCGTGTAGGGAGTGGCGCGGATGCTCGGTGGCGCCATGCTATGCCGACGTCGGTGGTGTACGTTCGCTGACATGGCCGTCGCCACTCGCTCACGGGTCGTGCTCACCGGCCCCCCGCTCGCGCTGCTCATCACCGGCGCGCACCTCGCGAACGACGCATTCACCAACATCCTTCCGGTCTACCTGCCGACGCTCCAACTCCGGTTCGGCTTCGGCGAGGCGATGCTGGCGACGCTCGTGGCGCTCATATCGCTGTCGTCGAACGTGTTGCAGGCATTCGTGGGTGCGCTCTCCGACCGCTGGGGCCGGCGCCGTACTGCGGCGATCGGTCTCATCTTGAGCTCGGTGCTGATGAGCTTCATCGCGGTTGCGCCGACGGTCTGGGCATTGGTGCTGGTGCTCGCGATCGGCGGACTCGGCTCGGCGATCTTCCATCCTGGTGCCGTGTCGATGATGCGCGACGTCGGCGCGCGCAAGAGCCTCTTCATCGGTGTCTTCGCTGCCGGCGGCGCACTCGGCTCGGCGATCATGCCCGTGATCGTGCTCTGGATCATGCGGACGTACGGAGCCGAGTACGTACCGTGGCTGGCGTTCGTGGGGGTGGCGGTCGGTCTCGCGCTGCTCGCCCTGGCGCCGACGCAGACGCCGGCGACGGGCGCGAATCGGCCCAAGGTATTCGACGCCAAGCTCTTCGCCGGTCCGGTCGGCCTCCTGTCGCTCGCCGGGATCATGCGCGCCACCGCGTTCGTCAGCTTCTCGAACGCGATGCCGCTCTACCTCGTCAGCGTTCGCGGATTCGCGCCGGATGCTGGCGTGATCGGCTCGACACTCGCGGCATACGGCATCGCAGCCGCTACGGGCGGAATGCTCGTCGGCATCTTCGAGGGGCGGATCGGTCGCATCCGGATCATCGTGACGAGCATGTTGCTCGCCGTGCCACTGCTGATCCTGACGCTGGCGCTCGATCCCGGGACGCTGGGGTACTACGGCGCCGTCGCCGCCGCCGGGCTGCTCACCAACGCCTCCGTGCCGCTGCTGGTGGTGAGTGCGCAGGACCTCGCACCCCACGCGGTCGGCCCCGCCTCGGGCATGCTCATGGGGCTCACGTGGGGAACCGCAGGCGTAGCGTACATCGGCTTCGGGGCGCTCCAGGAACTGGTCGGGATCTCGCCGGCGCTGGTGGCCTCGTTCATCTTCCTGGTGCCGGCGGCGCTCCTCGCCGGTGTCGTCCTCCGGCGCCACCGCCACGCGCTCGGTTGATGCGCGCGGACGCGGCGACGTCGCCGGCCGATGAGACGTAGGTTCTCGGGGCACGGTGCCCACAGGCGTACGGGCACCTACGGTCGCGCGCGGGCCGACGGGGGAGTATGGAGGGATCATGACCCCGGGAGGCGCCATGCCACGCACGTTCCACCTCCGTCGCAGTCAACGCGTCTCGTCGCCGCTCGAGGAGGTCTACGCCTACTTCTCCGATGCGGAGAATCTCGACGCGCTGACACCTCCCTTCCTCCGTTTCCGGATCCTCACGCCGCACCCCGTCCACATGCGCGTCGGGACGCGTATCGAGTACGCGCTCGCGCTCTTCGGCGTGCCGTTGCGGTGGCGCACGCACATCACGGTGTGGGAGCCCGGCCGTCGCTTCGTCGACGAGCAAGAGTCGGGACCATACGCCAGCTGGGTGCATACCCATACCTTCGAGGGCGTCGGTGGCGGCACCGTCATCCACGACCACGTGGCCTACGCCCTGCCTCTCGGGCTGCTCGGCGCCGTAGCGCACACGCTCTTCGTGCGCGCAACGCTGCGGCGGATCTTCGACTTCCGGCACGCAGCGACGGCGAGGGCCTTCGCAGGAGACGTCGCGTCGTCCGAGTACGTGCCCCGACCCGCAGACGCCCGATCGTGAGCGGCGGCGCGGGACGGCACGAGCGTACGGGAGCGACATGGGCGCCCTGACGCTCGGCCCGCTCGTCGTGTCGCTCGACCGTGCCTTTGCCGGGCTCGGCTTCATGATCCTGCTCCTCGGCGCCGCCTGGCTGTCGCGTCGTGGCCACCCCGATCGTACGGACTGGGCGTGGCGCACGGCGCTCGCGGCGTTCGTCGGAGCCCGTCTGGGATTCGTGCTCACGCACGGCGACTTCTACCTGTCGAACCCCGCAGCCATCCTCGCGATCTGGCAGGGGGGCTTCGCTCCGTGGTGGGGGGTCGCCGCCGCGACCCTCGCGACGCTCCCGGAGCTGTGGCGTACCGCGGCCGTTCGCGCCCCCACGCTCTCGCTCGCGCTCCTCGCGCTCGCCGGGTGGCTCCTGCCCGCAACCCGCCTCACGCCGAGAGCGGCCGATCTCAACGTATCCCTTCCGGATGTCGTGCTCGTCCGACTCGACGGGACACCCGTCTCGCTCCACGACGGGGGTGGCCCCGTCGTCGTGAACGTCTGGGCGACGTGGTGCCCGCCCTGCCGCCGTGAACTGCCGCTCCTCCTCGCTACCGCCGCGCGAAGCGACGACGTCCGCATCGCGCTCGTGAATCAGCGCGAGACGTCGGCGACGGTGGGGCGGTACCTCGCTCGGGAGGGGCTCGACGACGATGGTGTGCTCCTCGACGAGCGGGGCGCGGTCGGATCGGCGCTGCGCTCGGGTGGCCTGCCGACCACGTATGCGTTCGATGGCGATGGACGGTTGGTCGATCTCCATGTCGGAGAGCTTTCGGGGCCGACGCTGGACCGCCTGGTGAGGCGAGCTCGATGACCTCTTCATGAGGGCGCCGCACCCGCCGCGCCTATACAAGCGCCCGTGTGGATTCTTATACTCCTGCATGCGAGGCGACGTTCCCCGTCCTCGCTCGGAGGTTTCATGTCCGATTCGAACTTCGCGCAGACGCTACGCCGATCCGCCGATCGACGCTCGTTCTTCCGCACTGTGTTGGCCATGGCCGTCGCGGTCGTGTTCGGCGCCAGCAGCGTCGCATGGGCACAAGGCACCGACGGCGGCACGCTCGTCTGGCTCGGTCACCAGGAGGTCGCCGGGCTCGGCCCGAACGACATCGGCCCCGACGTTCAGGCGGCCGTGATCTTCAACATCCTCAACCCGCTCGTGCACGTCAACCACCTCACGGAGACCGAAGGGGTCCTCGCACGCTCGTGGGACGTGACCGACGACGGTCTCACCTACACCTTCGAACTCGAAGAGGGTGTCGTCTTCCACGACGGCAGCGAGTTCACCGCCGACGACGTGAAGTACACGTACGAGTTCTACGCCCAGCCGGGCAACACCATCGCCAGCCGCTTCAACGGCATGCGCGAGGTCGAGGTCGTCGACGCCCACACGGTGCGCGTCCACATGGACAGCGTGAACGCCGCCTTCTTGCGCGTGGCGGGCGAGGTTCCGATCGTGCCCTCGGACTACCACGCCGAGGTCGGCGACGACGGCTTCCGCACCGCGCCGATCGGCACGGGCGCCTTCCGGCTCGAGGAATGGCGGCCGGCCGAATTCACGCAGCTCGTGGCGTTCCCGGAGCACTTCCGCGGCGCACCGCTCGTCGAGCGGCTCCGCCTCGAGGTCGTGCCCGAGGCCTCCGTTCGCTACATCGCGCTGCTCACGGGCGACGCGCATGCGACGGTCTGGCCCATCTCGGTCGAGGACAGCCTCGAACTCGATGCCGATCCCGACTTCCGCATGGTGGCGACGAACTGGAACTCGCCGCGGTTCATTCCGCTCAACAACGAGGTCCCGCAGCTCTCCGACCGGCGCGTGCGCCAGGCGATGCTGCACGCGATCGATCGTCAGCGCATCATCGACGACCTCGAAGCGGGTTTCGGCGTGGTCGCGACGTCGCACCTCGCTCCGCACAACAGCTTCTACAACCCCGACGTGCCCCTGTACCCGTACGACCCCGAGCGCGCGCGGGAGCTCCTCGAAGAGGCCGGTTGGACCGTCGGGTCCGACGGCATTCGCGTCAAGGACGGCCAGCGCCTGACCTTCACGACCACGACGATCAGCGGCGATCAGCAGCGTCGTCCGATGGCCGAGCTCGCGCAGATCTTCCTGCGTGAGGTGGGCGTCGACATGCAGCTCGCCGAGGCGCCCGTCGCGTCGATCCTCCAGGGATTGCGTGAAGGGACGCTCGAAGCGTCGCTCTTCAACTGGACCCACGGCTCGACGACGGACCCGAGTCCGACGAGCACGCTCTACAGCACCGGTGGCGACAACTTCACGCGCTACAACAACCCCGAGATGGATGGCCTCATCGACGAGGGCTTGGGGCTCGTGGCAGAAGAAGCCCGCCGCCCCATCTACGACCGGACGCAGGAGCTCTTCGCCGAGGACGTGCCCGCCCTCTACCTGCACTTCAACCAGGGTGTCCTCGTCTTCTCGAACGCCATGCAGGGGCTGCCCGACGAAATCCTCTCGAGCACCCCGCTCTTCTACCGTGCGCACGAGTACTCGCTCGATTGATCGTGTGCCTGCGGCCTCCTCCTACGAGGCCTGAGCGACGTTCGTGACGCTGGCTGCCTTCGCGCACCCAGCGTCACGACCCTTCCGCCCCGGTCTGCGCCGCACCAGAGCTCGCCTCCGTTCCGATCCCCCACACCCTGGAAGGCGGGCATGTCGGGCTATTTGACGTTCCGTATCATCAAGGGCGCCTTCGTCGTGGTGCTCATCAGTCTGCTGACCTTCGTGGTCATGCGCATCATGCCGGGCGATCCCGTCTACCTGCTCCTCGGAGAGGGGCAGATCCCGATCAGCGACGCGCAGATCGCCGCGATCCGCGCCAAATGGGGCCTCGACCGCCCGCTGCACGAGCAGTATCTCGTGTGGGCCGGAAACCTCTTCAGGGGTGACTTCGGCACGTCGCTCATCCGCCCGGGCGTACCGGTGCGCCACATGATCTTCGAGGCTATTCCCGTGACCGCCACGCTGAATTTCTATGCGCTCGTGCTGGCCATCGCCGTGGCGATCCCCTTCGGGATCGCGGCGGCGGTGCGCCGCAACTCGATCGTCGACTACGCCAGCAACGTCGTCTCGGCGCTCGGGATCGCCACGCCCAACTTCTGGCTGGCGCTCATGCTGATCGTCGTATTCGCGCTCTACCTGCGCTGGCTCCCCCCGTTCGGCCTACGGTCGTGGCAGGGATACATCCTGCCCGTGATCGTGATCGCGACCGAGGAGATGGCGGTGCTGATGCGCATCACGCGCGGCGCCGTGCTCGAACTGCTGCCGCAGGACTTCGTCCGGACCGCCCGTTCGAAGGGGCTCTCCGAGCGAGCGGTGCTCTACCGCCACGTGGTCTCGAACACGATGCTTCCCGTGATCACCGTAATCGGCTTTCGCGTCGCCTTCATCCTCTCGGGCACGATCATCGTCGAGACCGTCTTCGCACTGCCGGGGATCGGTCGCCTCTTCGTGGACTCCGTCTTGCGCCTCGACTACCAGGTGGTGCAATCGCTGGTGGTGGTGTTCGCGCTCTTGGTCGTGGTCGTGAACCTGCTGACCGACATGGTCTACGCGTTCGTCGATCCGCGCATCAGGATCTCGACGTGAGCATCGCGCCGACGGATCCCGTCTTCACGAGCGCGAGGGACGATGCTCCTCGGCCATCGCGAAACAAGGCGATCGCCCGCTTCGTGGCCAACCGGATGGCACTCGCTGGCCTCGTGGTGGTGCTGTTGCTCTTCCTCATGGCGATCTTCGCGGCCCAGATCGCGCCGCACCACCCGAACAACGACATCTTCCGGGGTATGCGCGGGGTGGGGCCGTCGGTCGAGCACCCGATGGGCTTCGATCACCTGAGTCGCGACCTGCTCAGCCGCGTGATCTACGGCACGCGCACCGCGCTCATCGTCGGCCTACTCTCGTCGATCATCTCGGTGGTGATCGGCATCATCGTCGGCGCACTCGCCGGATACTTCGGCGGTTGGATCGACGAGGTGCTCTCGCTCCTCATCGACGCGCTCATGGCGTTCCCGCTCATCGCGCTGCTGATCGTGCTCGCCGCCGTGCTCGGACCGAGTCTCACGACCACCGTGGTCGTGATCGGTGCAACCGTCTGGGCGCGCTATGCGCGGGTCGTGCGCGCTGAGGTGATGAGCCTTCGAGAGCGGGACTTCGTGACGGCTGCGCGCGCGCTCGGTGCGCTCGACTGGCGCATCATCTGGAAGCACGTCGTCCCCAACGTGTTGACCTCCGTGATCGTGCTCGCGTCGCTGCAGGTCGGCGCCATCATCATCCTCGAATCGGCGCTGTCGTTCCTCGGTCTCGGCGTGCGCCCGCCGACCGCGACGTGGGGCGGGATCCTCTCCGACGGGCGCGCCTTCATCTTGCGCTACCCACACATCGCCATCTTCCCGGGGGTGATGATCGTGATCACCGTGCTGGCCTTCAACTTCATCGGCGACGGGTTGCGCGACGCGCTCGATCCGCACGGCCGCGTGGCGAAGATGCGCAAGTGACGGCAGCACAGCGCCCTCGCGTCTTCCTCGCCGGCATCGTCACCGAGACGAACACCTTTTCTCCCATCCCAACGGGAGCGCGTGACTTCGACGTGATCCGGCGCGTCGAGGAGTTCGCCGAGGGGAGCGATTTGGCCGCGATTCGCGACGCGGTCGAAGTGCGGGGTTGGGAGCTCACCTTCGGCCTCTCGGCGACGGCGCAACCAGCGGGGCTCACGGTGCGACGCGCCTACGAAGACCTCCGTGCAGAACTGCTCGACGCGTTGCGCGCCGCGGCGCCGGTCGATCTGGTGCTCCTTCCGCTCCACGGTGCCATGGTGGCGCAGGGGTACGACGACTGCGAGGGCGATCTGATCGAGGCGGTACGGCAGGTGGTGGGGGAGGACGTGACCATCGGTGTCGAGCTCGACCTCCACTGTCACCTCACGGAGCGGATGGTGGCGCACGCCGACGTGATCGTCATCTACCAGGAGTACCCGCATACCGACATGGCCACGCGGGCCGTAGAGCTCGTCGACCTCTGCGCCGAGGCGCTGAAGGGTGCGATCGTTCCGACGATGGCGATCTTCGACCTCGAGATGATGGGGCTCTACCCGACGACCAGCGAACCGATGCGATCCTACGTCGACTCGATGCGGCGAGCTGAGGGGACGGGGGGCGTGCTCTCGCTCTCGCTCGCGCACGGCTTTCCGTGGGGCGACGTTCCGGAGTGCGGCGCCCGCATGCTGGCCATCACCGACGGTGACACGGATGGCGCGCAGCGTGCAGCAGAGGCGTGGGGCAGACGGTTCTACGACCTGCGCGACGAGGTGACGCTGCGCCCCGTGCCGATGGAGGAAGCGATCGAGCGTGCCCTGGCTGCGCCGCGCGGGCCGGTGGTGCTGGCCGACCAGGCAGACAACGCCGGGGGCGGCGCTCCGGGCGACTCGACGGTGGTGCTGCGGCGTCTCCTCGAGCGCGGCGTCTCGGATGCCGGCCTCGCGATGATCTGGGATCCCGTCGCCGTATCGCTCGCGAACGCGGCGGGAGCGGGGGCGACGCTCTCGCTCCGTCTCGGCGGCAAGATGGGTGCAGCGTCGGGCGATCCGCTCGACGTGGAGGCGCACGTGATCGGTGTGATCGACGCCATGAAGCAGCGGTGGCCACAGAAGGAGGGCGCGATCATGTCGCCCTGCGGCGACGCCGTGGCGCTTCGCATACAGGGCGTCGACGTGATCGTCGCCTCGAGGCGGACGCAGGTCTTCAGCCCGGACGTATGGACGAACTTCGGGATCGATCCCAGAGCGAAGCGGCTCCTGGTGGTGAAGTCAGCGCAGCACTTCCACGCCGGGTTCGCGCCGATCGCGAGCGAGATCGTCTACATGGCCGCGCCCGGAGCGGTTGCGGTCGATCTCGACCAGGTCCCGTACGAGCGCGTCGATCGCGAGCGCTACCCGTGGGTCGAGGATCCGCTCCCCCCGAGATGACGTCCATCGGGTGAGGCGAGCGGCGCTCGAGCCGTCGCTCGCTCTCCCGGGTCGATCGTCCGGCGCTACTCCACCGGATCGAGATCGATCACGAGCCGTTCCGATTCGCCGGACGTCACCTCGACCACCGCAGACCCCGCCTGGAGCGGGAGGACCGTATCCGGAGCCTCGACCGTCGCCCATACCGCATACGTCCCCGGCGCGAGATCGTCGAAGGCGAAGGGCCAATAGCCGCGCGTGAGCGGACCGCTCGACACGCTGGCGGGGGTGTCGGAGTCGGAATCGACGTCGGCGCAGTCGGCTTCGGCGCAGGCGAAGATCGAAACGCTCACCGTGGGGGCACCCGCCCAGGCGCTCGCGGGCTCACCGCCGAGCGCGAGGTTGGCATTCACGAGGCCGGCGCCGCAGTCCTCGAGGCTCGGTCGATCGCACCCCTCGAACGTGAGGGGCGTTGCCGTGCTCGTGAGGCGGAACCGAACGTCCTCGGGGTCGAGCGTCGGGTCGGCCGCGAGGAGCAGCGCTACGAGGCCACTCACGTGCGGCGCCGCCATCGACGTACCCTGCGCCCACAGCCAACCACTCTCCTCGCCGGCGCCGGTGGTACTGAGCACCCCCGCGGGAAAGACGGCCAGGATGTTTTCCGACACGTACCCAAAGTCGAAGTTCCCTCCCGGAGCGAAGACATCGACGTCGGCTCCGAAGTTCGAGTAGTAGGCGCGTTCATCGTAGGGGCCCGTCGCGCCGACGGTGATCACGCCGGGGCAGTTGCCGGGGGAGAACATCGCCGTGTCCTGCGAGGCGTTCCCCGCCGAGGCGACGAGCACCACGCCTCCGCTCACCAGCGCCTGCGTCACGTTGGCCATCTCGACCGGGCAGGGCCCGACGCGCCCACCGAGGCTCATGTTGATCACGTCCGCTGGGTGCTCGTTCGGTGGCGGGTCGACGCCCTCGGGGTAGTCGTAGCCGGCGACCTCGAGTCCGCTCGCCCAGACCATGCCCGCTAGGAGGTCGTCGATGGTGCCCGAGCCGGTCTCGTCGAGGAAGCGGATCGGGACGATACCGGCTCCGTGGCTCACGCCGGCTACGAACGGATCGTTCGCGAGGCGCATCGCGATGGTGCCGGACACGTGCGTGCCGTGGCTGAACTCCACACCCACCTCGGTGGCATCGTCGTCGAGGTCGACGAAGTCGTAGCCGGGGAGCCAGATTCCCTCGAGATCGACGTGTGCCTGGTAGCCGGTGTCGATCACGGCGACCGTGACGGCGTTCGACGTGCCCGTCTCCACGGACCAGGCGGCGTGCAGATCGATGCTCGGGAAGTGCCACTGGAGTTCGAACGCCGGTGGAACCGTTTGATGCGCCGAAAAGATCCAGTTGGGCATCGCCGTGACGACGTCGGGTCGCGCTTCGATACGGCGCGCGAGTGCGATCGTCTCCTCGACGCTCAGCGGCGTCGCGGCGACCCACTTCTCGAGCCGACCGACCTGCACCACATCCGTCGGTCGGACGAAATCGACACCGTCGACGCGAAGCCTGTGCGCAGCGCCCTCTCGCGCGGCACCGACCGCCGCCGTGCTCGCAAGGCGCACGAGTACCTCGCCCGGGACCGCACGCATCTCGTCGTGCTCGAGAGGTACGTCGTCGCCCGGGACCATGCTCACGAAGCGGGAGCTCGCGAGCGTAGGCGTCACGAAGCCTGGATCGCTCGGTGTCGGGATCAGCAGCGATCGCACCTCCCCACGCAGGGCGCCAGGAAGCACCCCGAGCACCTCCAGCGCCACCGCCTCACTCTCGACGCTCGCCACGCCGTCGTCGGCCACCACGGTGAGTGAGTAGGTATCGGCCGGTACCGTCGCGTCGACCTCGATGGTCATCGTCGCCACGGCGTCGGTCGTGGACACGCTCTCGGCGGTGATCCCACCCTCGTCGGCCACCAACGACAGCTCGACGGCAGCGCCGAGCACCTCGCCGCGTACGACCGTGACTTGGATCTCGACGCTGTCGCCGGAGTAGACCGGGTCGGGGGGGAAAACGACCACCGTCGCCTCTTGGGGCGCCGGCGTGGTGCGGCACGCTGCGAGCGCGATCAGTACGAACGCCATGATCGCGCGCCGCGCGTGCGAGACGGATGTGGTTCGGCTTATCATGATGGGCATCCTCCCCCGATCGGCGCACCTGCGCGACGATCGGTCGCACCGAGCGTGAGACTCCGGTACACGAGCGCGCCGGTCGGACCGTGGCACGATGCCCAGATGCTAGCAGATGGTCCGCGTCGCTTCTGCGACGCGTGCTCGCGTCACGGCTGCGCCGTGGATGAGAGGATGACCAAGTATGCCGCGGCGGCGGCTCATCCGGGCGGCGGGGTGCGCCCGATATGCTGCAGGGAGTGACCGAGCCGCGTTGCACGCAACCGCCGAGCGCCCACCTCCAACGGGCCGCGTGAAGGGCCGGGCCTCGCTCGTCTCCTGGCTCGTCTTCCATGCACAGCGCGAACGCGACCTGGTGCGCCTGGCAATGGCCTTCAAAGTGCAGAAGCCGCACTGGGGGAGCCACGCCACCCTGGTCGCCGCCGGATTGTCGAGCTACGTCCAGTTCCTCGACTGGCACCTCCAGCACACCGAAGCTCGGTTCCGCGAGTGGCTCGACGTCGCCAAGGGGACGCACAGCGAGGCACAGCTCCGGCTCCGCACTGCGCAGATCAAGGAGCTCGCCGACCTCGTGGTGCGGCCCCGATCCGTCGCCATGCCTGCGGCAGCGGCCGACGACCACCGCACGCCCGCCGCGCTGCTGCTGCCACGACTCGCGAACCGCGGGCTGCTCTACCGCGACGTGCAGGTGCTCGCCGGTGAGGGCCTTCGTTCGCCCTTGAGCGAACGCATCCTCCCCGGGTTGAGCCGGAGCGAGGCGGATCTCTACAACAGCCGTCATGCCGAGCTCCGGCACGTGACCCCCCACGACTACCTGCAGGCCGTCATCGATGGCGCCCGACCGCGGCACCCGGACGTGCTACTGCGTGACGTTCTCGAGCACTGGAGCGTGCTCGCGAGACTCGGGTCGTACGAGCGGCCGCTCCTCGAGCACGCCGCCGCGACCCGACGCGGTGTCGAGGACTACGGGATGGCGGACGACGATCGTGGGCCTTCGTTCCGCGGCCCGGCGCTCGACGCATGATGCGCGAGCTCCCCTCGTTCGCCGATCTGATGCTCCTTCCGGGCGTCGTCGAGCACGAGGCGACCGTCTTCCTCAAGGGCGACCAGATCGCGGTCCGGACCGACGCCCCGGCGCGTGTGGTCAAGGAGATGAGCAGCTACCCGCACGTGCGCGTGCACGTCGACGCCGATGGGCACGTGGTGCTCGAAGCGAGAGAGGCGCGGCATCGACGCCTGCTCCTCGTCTGGCCGACGGGGAAGAGCCAGGGGGCCTTCATCTGGGAGCGCGGCTTCTTCTCCGTCGTCGATCCCTCGCTGATGACGGCGCTCGTCGCTGCTGGTTGCGCCGTCGACGCAGTCGAATGCAGCCCGGGTGAGACGACCATCGACGTGCTCGCGCGGCTCCCTCGAGTCCCGTCCGAGCCGTTCGACTGAGCATGTGGCGGCGTCGCCGGCCGTAGCGCCCGGCGGGCCCGTTCCCAGCCTTATGATCCGGGCATGGACCCCCTTGCCGATAGCCCCAGGCGCCGCGTTCGCTACGAGGAGGCCGCTGCTCGCCTCGCCGACCACGACGAGCGATTCCTGTCCGTGTTCGCCCACGGATCGCTCGAGGTCGAGCTCTACGCCCCCCGCGGCAAGGATCTCCAGACGCCCCACTCGCGCGACGAGCTCTACGTGGTGGTGAAAGGCACCGGTACGTACGTCCACGGCGGGAGGCGCGACCCCTGCGGCCCGCACGACGTTCTCTTCGCTCCCGCCGGTCTCGAGCACCGCTTCGAAGGGTTCAGCGAGGACTTCGCCGTGTGGGTGATGTTCTACGGGCCGGAGGGGGGCGAGGAGGCCGGCCACCGCGACTCGTCGTCACCCGAAGCGGTCGACGTCGGTGCGCTCGAGCGACCGGAAGTTGGCTGAAGGAGCCGCTGCGCCGATCGGCAACGAGGGTGCGCGCCTTCAGGGCGCGGTCGGGTCGTGCACGCCGAGCGCGGCGAAGGCCGCGTGCCGGTAGGGCGAGGCGACAGGCCCTCGCAGGACCGGGTCGTCGGTGCGCTGCATCCAGGCGATGAGCTCGGCCTTGAGCTCTGTCGCGACGTGGGCGAGCGCCGGATCGTCGATGCGGTTGCGGCGCTCACCGGGATCTTCGAGGAGGTCGTAGAGCTCGAGCGGTGGGCGCTCCATCACGATTTCGTCGATCATCTGTGGCGTGATCGGGCTGCGGAGCGTGTCGCCGGGGACGTTCATGATGTCGACCTCGAGGTTGGCGATCAGCTTGTAGCGCGCACTCCGCACCGCGCGCTGCGGCTCGTACGCCGTGTGGAAGGTCTTCTCGGCGAACACCATCTCGTTGTGGGCCGTCGTCTCGCCCTGTAGCAGCGGCCAGAGGCTTCGGCCGTGCAGCGAGGCGGGGGCTTCGATGCCGAGCCCCTCGAGCACGGTGGGGACGAGATCGACGTGGCTGACCAGGTCGGGGAAGCGCCGACCGCCGCCGAGATCGCGAGCGCTCCAACGCATCACGAGTGCGACGGCGAGACCCGGGTCGTACATGGTGGCTTTCGCCCGCGGCATCGCGAGCCCGTGGTCGGTGGTGAACACGACCCAGGTGTTCGCCGCGTCGTCGCGCTCGGCGATGGCGGCGAGGATGCGACCGAAGCCGTCGTCCATGGACCGGATCGCACCCTGGACCTCTGCCATCTCCTGACGCGCCTCGGGCGTGTCGGGGAGGTAGGGGGGGATCTCGACGCCACGATCGGAGAAGGGCGGTTGGTCGTGGAAGCGTCCTGTTCGGTCGCGGTGTGGTTCGAGGAAGCCGACGTTGAGAAAGAACGGGCTCGCGGCCGCACGCACGGCGTCGACGGCCGCCCGGGCGGTGGTGGCGGCGTCAGTGTGGGAGGCCTCGTGGCTGTCGAAGCCGAGCGCTCGGATGTGCTCGGGCGTGTCGCGGGTGACGTGCTGCACGCCGACGTGCCGAGTCTCCCAGCCGGCGTCGGAGAGGTATCGAGCGAGGTGGCGGGCGTCGTCGTGGAGCCGCCAGTCGAACGGCGCGTGCGCGAGCCCGAGCATGCCGACGTCGTGCGCGTGGCGACCCGTGTAGAGGGCTGCACGGCTCGGTGAGCACTGGGGTGCGGTGGCGTACGCCTGCTCGAACAGCAGGCCGTCGGCGGCGAAGGCGTCGACGGCGTCCGATGGCACGGTGGGATGCCCGTAGCAGCCGAGGTGCCTTCCGAGATCGTGACAATCGACGATTACCAGGTTGGGACGCGTGGCGGGGGTGCCGGGAGCGGGCGTAGGGGGCACTTTCATGCGGGTCGGATCATCCTTTCACCGAGCCGGCCGTCAAGCCCGCTGCGATGCGTTGCTGGAAGAGTAGGACGAGGATCACCAGCGGCAGCGTGACGATCATCGCCGCGGCCATGATCTCGGCGATCGGCTCTTGTTGCTCGACCACGCCGGTGAACTGCGCGATCGCGACCGGAACGGTCTGGGCGTTCGGGTTCGTGATCGTGAACGAGAGGGCGAAGAGGTACTCGTTCCAGGAGACGATGAAGGTGAGGAGGCCGGTGGTCACGAGGGCCGGAACCGTGAGTGGGAGGAGGATGCGCCCGAAGATCTGTGCGGTGGTGGCGCCGTCGACGACGGCCGCCTCCTCGATCTCGCGCGGGAGTCCGCGGAAGAACGTCGTAAGGACCCAGGCCGCGAACGGCAGCGTGAAGAGCGGGTAGCTGAAGATGAGCGCGGCCTGGGTGCCGTAGATGCCGAGGTCCCGCACGTTCTCGTAGAGCCCCGAGAGCACCGAAATCTGCGGGAACATCGTCATGGCGAGCACCGCGTAGAGCATTGCGCCCTTGCCGCGAAAACGCAGGCGCCCGAGCGCGTAGGCGGCGAAAGAGCCGGCCGTGAGTGCCACGAACACCCCGCCACCCGACACGAGGACCGAGTTCGCCAGCGAGCGCATGAACGCGCCGCTCGACAGCACGTTCACGTAGTGGCGGACGGTCGGCTCGCTCGGCAGCAGCATCGCCGGACCGAAGAGCTCGTTCTCGCTCTTGAGCGACGTGGAAATCGCCCACACGAACGGCAGCAGCGCATAGGCGGCGATGAGTGCGACGACGAGGTAGAAGGGGGTACGGCGGAGCGCATGGCGCCAGGTTGGGCGCGTCATGTGCGGTTCACCCCCAGGAAGCGGACGTAGAGGATCGCGAAGCCGAAGATGAGGAGGAAGATCAACACGCCGATGGCCGAGGCGTACCCCGCCTCCTGGTTGTTGATGAGGACCTCGAATGTATAGGTCGACACGCTGTGCTCCGCGCGCCCGAAGAGGACGTTGAAGAGGTCGAACACGCGCAGCGCGTCGAGGGTACGGAAGATCAGTGCGACCGCGATCGCGGGCTTGAGGAGCGGCAGGGTGATCGATACGAACTCGCGTGCCCGGCTGGCGCCGTCCACGCGTGCGGATTCGTAGAGCTCCTTGGGGATCACCTGGAGCCCGGCGAGGAGCAGCAGCGCCATGAACGGCGAGGTCTTCCAGACGTCGATCATGATCGCGGACGGGAGCTGGAGCGCGGCGGTGGTGAGCCACGCCTGGGGGGATTCGATGAGGCCGGTCATCATCCCGACACGGTTCACGATTCCGGCGCTGGTGTCCTTGAGCATGAGCTCCCATAGCCGCGCAGACACTACGGTCGGGATCGCCCAAGGAACGAGCATGACGGCGCGCATGGCGCCGCGACCGCGGAACTCCGAGTGCACCGTCAGAGCGATGAAGAGCCCGAGCAGTAGCTCGAGCGTCACCGAGGCGCTCGCGAACATGAGCGTGACCCAGATGGCGCGCATCCACGTCCGGTCGAGCGCTCCGACGCTGATGGCGCGATCGGGTGCGGTCACGAGCGGCAGGTCCCAGTGCCAGGCAGTGCGGTAGCCATCGAGCAGCGTCTCGCGTGGGATGGACTCCCAGCGCACGGCGCCGTTCGCGGAGCGCGCGCAGGAACCGTCATCGGCGGTGCGACAGGCGACCTCGTCGAGGCGCAGGGTGAGGAGGGTGCGGTAGTGGGTGAGGCCGACGAAGGAGGGCACGTCGTCGGAGGCGAAGCGTTTGTCGGTGAGGCTGGTGATCACCGTGGCCTCGAGTGGGCGTGCGGCGACGACGAGCAGGATGACGAGCGCGGGCACGAGGAGGTTCCAGGCGGTGCGCGCCTCGCGCGCGACGAGCGGTTCGTGCGCGAGTCCGGGAACCTGGGCAGCGCGGGCGAGGGCGGTACGGAGCGCCAGTGCGGCGAGGACCGCGAGGGCGGGCCCGAGGGTGCCGTCTGCGAGCAAGGGAGCGCCCTGTGTGAGACGGAGGACGGTCATGACGAGGGCGAAGATCGCGAGCCAGGTGACGCCGTCGTGCGCTGTGCGCGTCGCGCCGACGTCGCGCCGTGCGACGCCCATGCCGAGTGTGATCGCGGCTAGGCCGAGAGAAGTGACGAGCAGCGGCATCAGTACGCCGAAAGCGTCTAGAACGGCGATCACCAGCGACGGCCGACCGGCGCCGAGGGTGGCGTCGAGGGCACTACGGACGCCGCTATCCTGCGTGATCTCGAGCGCCAGTGAGCCGATGGTCACGATCCCGAGGAGGATCAGCAGCGCGCCGAGGAGCGTCGTGCCGGGACCGACGGATGACGTGGGGCGGGCGGAGATCGGGGTCGCCATGGTGGCACCTCGGAGTTGGCTGGAGGGCGCGCGAGGGCGCCCGCCAGCCAACCGGGATCAGTTCCCGAGCAGGGACTCGAGGTCGAGTTCGAGGAGCGTCAAGGCGGTCTCGGCGTCCTCGCCACCCGTGAGGATGCTGTGGACGGCCGTCGAGTAGAGCGTCGAGACGCGGTTGTAGCGCGTCCCCGTCACCGTCGACGGGCGCGGCGTTGCGCCCATGAATACGCTGTCGAGGCCAGCGAAGAACGGGACCGCCTCGATCACGTCCGCGTCTTGGTAGAGGGCCGCGATCGTCGGGTTGATGGAGGAGCGGATCGCGCGGCGCTTCTGCTCATCGTACGACGCGAAGTACTTGGCGAACGCCACCGCGGCGTCGACGTTGGCGCTGTAGCGGTTCACGCCGATGCTCCAGCCGCCCATGGCGGCGGCCGAGGTGCCGGAGGCGCCGGCCGGCAGCGCCGCGACGTCGAATACGTCGCCGATCGCTTCGCTGTCGAAGGAGATGCTGTATGCGTAGGGCCAGTTTCGCATGAAAGCGGCGTTGCCGGCGTGCCAGACACCGCGTGCGTCGTCCTCGACGTAGCCGACGACTCCGGGTGGGCTGATCGTGCCTACCCAGCCGGCGGCGCGCTCGAAGGCGCGGATCGTCGCGTCGTTGGCGACCTCGACGTCACCGGCGGGGCTGACGATGGAGCCTCCGCCCTCGGAGACCTGCCACTCGAGGGCGTTGGTGGTCAGTCCCTCGTAGTTGTTGCCCTGCCAGACGAATCCCCAGAAGTCGGCGTTGCCCTCGGCACGTTCGCCTTCCTGAATGGTACGGGCCATGCCCTCGAGCTCGTCCCAGGTGGCGGGCGGGCCGTCGAAGCCGTAGCGCTCGAGGAGATCGGTGCGGTAGTACAGCATCCCGGCGCCGAGGCGGAAGGCGATGGCCGCCATCTTGTCGCCGATGATGTTGTTCTGGATGAACCCAGGGAAGTGTGCGGCGAGTTCTTCGTCGCTGAAGTAGGGCATCAGGTCGACGAGGTTCTCGGCGAGGATGCCGGGCCAGATCACGTCGACGCGCATGACGTCGATGTCGCCACTTTGGCCCTCGAGCATCGTGAGGTAGTTGGCAAGCAGGTCCGACGCGCTGGCCGGACCGGAGACGATGGTGACCGTGATGTGCGGGCAGGCCTCGTTGAATGCGGCGACGGTCTCGCGTTCGATCTCGGCGGCGTTGCCGACGGGGTCGCCCATGAAGGTGATCGTGGCGGGCGCGTCGGTGACGCAATCGATGGTGGCGCCTTGGGCGTGCGCGAGCGTGGCGAGCGTGAAGGCGAGGGCGAGGAGGATTCGTCGGACGTTTCGCATGGTGGGTCCTCAGGGGGTGCGAGATGCGCGGAGGCGCAGGGGTGGGTGGAGGAAGGGGGCGTGGGTGGCGTGTGTCGGGGTGGCTGGGGGCCTGCTTCACCTCCTCGCGGGATCGCGCGGTTCGACCCAGATGGGCGAGCTCCACGCCATGTGGTCGTTGCGTTGTCGGACGCGGGCCCGGTAGAGGTCGGGCCCACCCGATCCGGTCGGGCGGTGGGTGAAGTCGAGCCGCAGGGCGTACTCGGCTTCGGGGACGGCGCGGTGGAAGCAGATCGCCGGGGAGACGAAGCCGCCGAGGTGGTGGGTGCGCGCTCCCTCGTGCAGGTCGCGCAGAGGGATGTGAAGCGTGCGGCCGTTCACCACCGCTTCGAGCACGGTCTGGTCGTCGGCGTCGATCTCGAGGCAGATGCCCTCCATGGCGGGGAGCGCCGAGAGGGCGTTGGGCCGGGTCACGGTTGTGAAGCGAACGCTGCTCTCGTCCGGATGCTCGAGGGTGTGCGGCGCGTGCCGGGTGCCCTCGGGGGGAGCTTCGTGGGGGTTGGGGCCGCGGAAACGCGCCTCGACACCGATCAAGTCGCCCCGTCGGACGCGGATCGTCACGTCCCACGGGGTTGCCTCGGTCGCCTCGCCCCAGCCGACCTCGACGTGCACCTTGACCGGGCCGGGCGCGTGATCGCCCTGGAAGACGCTGACGCGGTGGACGACGCGCTCGTCGTGCAGGATCTCGACCCAGTCGAGGGCGCCGCCGCCGCGCACCTCCACCTCGATCCGGCGCGCGTCGGTGGCAGGCGCGACACCGCCCATGAGCGTGCCGTCGAGCGCGAATGCGAGGTCGATGCGGTCGCCGGTGAGGGCGTAGGTGCGGCGCGATGCGATGGCGTCCCAGAGGGCGTCGCGGTCGAGCGAGCGCATCCATGCCCCCATGCGTCCGAATCCGTAGGAGCCGGGGACGGCGTTGTGGTGGTCCGTGGAGCCGACGACACCGAAGCGCAATCCTTGGGACCAGGCGTAGCCGGCGGTGCCGTGCTCGTGGCGGGGGCCCATCGCGTGCAAATAGGGGACTGCTCCGTCGGAGCGTTCGGAGGAGCCATGGAACGAGACGGTCTCGACCACGGGCGAGAGCTCGGGGTCGAACGCCGACCAATCGATACCGCGCAGCCCTTGGCGGTAGGCGACGTGGTGCGGGATCAGGAAGGTGTCGCCGGCGACCTCGCGCAGGGCGGCGCGGAGCGCAGGGAGGTCGGGTGCGTCGAAGATGTGGGCCCCGCGGGTAGCGCGGAAATAGATGCAGTGATCGCCGTATGCCATGGAGTGCCATTCGAAGCTCGGCAGCGTCACGAAGGTGCCGCTTTCGTCGGCCGCATCGGTCAGCGCCAAGTAGTCGGCCCAACCAGCGCGTGCGCGCTCGAAGCCGCGACGATGGTAGTCCACGAGGTAGGCGAGATCGGGATCGTCGGTGGGCACGTCGGGCCATGCTCCGTGGACGGTGAGGCTGACGAAGTCGAGTTGCAGGCGCGCGTTGGCCATGGCTTCGTCCGGCGTCCCCCGCCCGTACGACAGGTTGCAGTGATTGTGGAGGTCGCCGTACCGTGCGCGTAGGTCCTCGTATCCGGGGATCATGATGACGGGCCCTCCCAGGCCGCGAACGGATTGCTGAGCAGATGCCGGAGCGCACGAGGGGCGCACGCGGAATAAGTGATGCTCTTTTGTATTACACTTTCGAAAAGGTTGTCAAGCCTCCATCCCCCGCCTCCGGTATCGTGATGCGCTCGTCCCTGAACGACCAATCCGCCATGGACACCCCCCGCGCGATCGTCACCCACCTCCTCACCCAACCGCTGTCGTTGGCCGGCCTCGGGTCGGCGACCGGGAGTAGCCTCCCGACGCTGCGGCGCGCGATCCGTGACCTGCAGGAGGCGCGTTGGGTGTCGATCGTCGGCCGCGAGGTCGACACCGGCGGGCGACCCGCCAACCTCTTCGGCGTCGATGCCGACGCCATCGCGCTCATCGGCGTTCACGTCGAGCACCCCGGCATGCGGCTCGTGGCCACCGACCTGACCGGCGCCGTGCTCGACGAGCGGGAGCTCCCGGGGGACGGCATCCTCGAGCTCGATACCGTCGATCGCGCGATCGGCTCGTATCTGGAGCACGTCCGCGCCCGCTTCCCGGGGCGGCGCGTCCTCGGTCTCGCGCTCGCCAGCCCCGGCTACGTCGACCCGCTCACCGGCACCGTGATCGCCATCGGGCGCGTGCCGACGTGGAACAACCTGCCCATGGGCGAGCGGCTCCGCGAGGCGACCGGCCTGCGCGTGAGCATCGTCAACGACGTGGACGCGATGGCCGCCGCCGAGTTCGGCGGCAGGGCCGATCCGCGCACCTACGCCTACCTCGCGGTAGGGGAGGGCGTGAAGTTCAGCCTCTTCCTCCACGGGAAGCCGTACGTGGGACCCTTCGGCAATGCGGGGCTCGTGAATCTGCGCCTCCTGGCCGCCGCGGGCGGCGACGTCGACGCCGCGGACGTGCTGACCATGTTCGGGCTCGTCGATACCTTCCTCCGGCGCTCGGCGTCGCGGCGTCCGCCTGGCGCCGACGCACACGCGCGCGTCGCCGACGCGCCCGACGCCCGAGCACGCTTCCTGCAGGTTCTCGCGCTCGCCGAGGACGGTGACCCCGTCGCCGCGGAGCTCGTCGGGTGGATGATCGACGTCCTGGGTGTACAGATCGCGAGCTTCGTTCACCTCATTCAGCCCGAGCTGCTCGTGATCGGGGGCGCCCTGGCCGGCGGGCCCGAGCGGGTTCTCGACGATGTGGAAGCCTCGTTGCGCCGCCACCTCCCCACCCTTCTCGACAACAACCTCATCGTGAGACGCGCTCGAGTGGTCAGCGCCAGCGCGGCGGCGATCGGAGCGACGCGCGTCTTCCTCCACCGGTTCCTCGCCCAGGATGGGCCCCCGATCACGAGCGTGATGGGATGACAATCGACCGCAGCCAAGATCTTGAGAACCGGCCGCCTGAGGTCGGGAGCGTGCGCAATGTGCCGTGCTGCGGCCCGGGCTCGCGCGCAGGCGACGCCGTCGCGCGGCTCCTCGTGCAGCAAAGCGCGTCGACGAGAACAACGGCCGGACCGGTCGGCGCGCCGCACGCGGTGATCGACCTGCCGGGCGGCACGTTCCGGATGGGCACCGACGCGCCGACGTTCCCGCAGGACCGCGAGGGGCCGGTCAGGAGTGTGCACGTCGAAGGCTTCTCCATCGACGCCTACGCCGTGACCAATGCGCGCTTCGCCGCGTTCGTCGACGGCACTTCGTACGTGACCGAAGCCGAGCGCTTCGGCTGGTCGTTCGTGTTCTACCGCTTCCTGCCGCCCGAGCTCTCTCACGCGCGGCCGGTGCCGGGGGTTCCGTGGTGGCGAGCGGTACTCGGCGCGACGTGGTGCGCACCCGAGGGACCGGGATCCGACCTGGCAGGCCGCGCCGATCATCCGGTCGTGCACGTGTCGTGGCGTGATGCCCGCGCCTTCGCCACCTGGGCGGGCGGTCGTCTCGCGCGGGAAGCGGAGTGGGAGTACGCTGCGCGCGGCGGCCTCGAGGGGAGGCGCTTCCCGTGGGGCGACGAGCTCGAAAGAGGCGGCCGCCACCGCTGCAACGTCTGGCAGGGGACATTCCCGGAGCGCGACACGGGCGAGGACGGCTTCGTGGGCACCGCTCCCGTCGACGCCTTCGAACCGAACGGATTCGGTCTCTACAACGTGGTCGGCAACGTCTGGGAGTGGTGCGAGGACCGGTTCGACGGAGCCAGACCGGAGGGCCCGGGCCCTCGGGTCCAGCGCGGTGGTTCGTACCTCTGTCACGCGTCCTATTGCGACCGCTACCGCGTGTCCGCGCGAACGCCGAGCGACGAAGACAGCAGCACGGGGCACCTCGGGTTCAGGCTGGCGTACGACCGATCGGACGGGTCGGGGAGCGACGCTGCCACCGCACGGTAGCGTGGCCGCAGGGAGGTACGACGTGTCGAACCGAGTCCGCTGGGGCATCCTCAGCACCGCCCGCATCGCCCGCGAGAAGGTGATTCCGGCCATGTTCAAAGGGGTCGGCATCGACGTGGTGGCGATCGCCTCGCGCGCGGAGGACGCCGCGCGCGAGGCGGCCGACGCGCTTCGTATTCCGCGCGCCCACGCCACCTACGAGGCGCTCCTCGAGGATTCCGAGGTCGACGCGGTGTACGTCTGCGTGCCGAACCACCTGCACGTCACCTGGACGATCCGTGCGCTCGAGGCGGGGAAGCACGTACTGTGCGAGAAGCCGATCGGGATGGACACCGAAGACGCCGAACGACTCGTCGCGGCCGCCGCGCGCTTCCCCGAGCTGAAGGTGATGGAGGCATTCATGTATCGCTTCCATCCCCAGTGGATCGAGGCGAAGCGGCTCGTCGACGACGGCGCCATCGGGCGCCTCCAACACGTGCATTCGCACTTCTCCTACTTCAAGCTCGATCCGACGAACATCCGTAACCAGGTCGAGGCGGGGGGTGGGGGTCTCATGGACATCGGCTCCTACGACGTCTCGCTCTCGCGATTCCTGTTCGACCGCGAGCCGGATCGCGTGGTCGCGAGCGTCGACTACGATCCCGACCTGAAGATCGACCGTCTCGTGAGCGCACTCCTCGATTTCGGCGAGGGCAGGACCGCGACTTTCACGTGTGGCACGCAACTGATTCGTCATCAGCGTGCTCAGGCGTTCGGCAGCGACGGACGCGTCGAGCTCGAAATCCCGTTCAACGCGCCGCAGGACGGCCCGACGCGCCTCTGGCACGAAACCGAGTCGGGTACGTGCGAACGGGTGTTCGATCGGGTCGACCAGTACACCCTACAGGTGGAAGCGTTCTCCAACGCGATCCGGGACGATACTCCCGTGCCGACGCCCCTCGCCGACGCGGTCGCGAACATGCGGACGATCGACGCCATCGTGGAGAGTGGGCGCACGCGAGGTTGGGTGTCACCGACGTGACGCCTCCATCGGGACCTAAACTCGAGGGTTTCGGCTCCCGTGCGCGTTGGCTCGTTCCGCCCGCGAGTTGGCGCAGCGCGAATCCTTCTCACCTCGTGCTCGAGGCGCCCGCGGCCACCGACCGGTTCGTCGATCCCGTCACGGGCACCGTTCGCGACGACAGCCCGATCTGGCTCACCGGGACGGGGGCTCCGGCGTCGCTCCGCGCTCGCGTGTCCGCCACGTTCGCCGACACCTTCGACGCCGGTGTGCTGATGGCCTATCAGGCGCGCGACCGCTGGGCAAAGCTCTGCTTCGAGCGCGCGCCCGATGGCCGCGTCATGGTGGTGACGGTGGTGACGCGCGGGCGCTCGGACGACGCCAACGCCTTCGTGGTCGACGGCGCCGACGTGTGGCTTCGCATCTCGGTGCTGGCGGCGGGCGCCTACGCCTTCCACGCATCGCGCAATGGCGAAGCTTGGGATCTCGTACGCCTCTTCTCGCTCGGGGAACGGGGTCGCAGACGCGTCGGCTTGTCGAGCCAGTCACCCGTGGGCGGTGGCTGCACCGCGACCTTCTCCGAGATCTCGCTCGTGCCGGAGGTGCCGGTCGATCTGCGATCGGGTGTCTGACGTGGCGCCTCGTGGTCGCCCGACGGCGTTCGGGTCGCGCCTCACTCCACGCGCACACGCCCGTCGTCATAAGGTGTCGCTCATGGAAGCCGCGCCCGCTCGTGAGCCCACCCCCCATCACGCCTCGCTCCCACCATCGGCCCGAGTCGTCGTCACTGGCATGGGCGCCGTCACGCCCATCGGCCTCACGGTCGACGCCTTCTGGCGTTCACTCGTCGCCGGGACGAGCGGCGCCGCACCGATCGCGTCGTTCGACGCCACGGGCTGGAGTACCACCTTCGCCTGCGAGCTCAAGGGTTTCGACCCGCTCGAGCGGATCGATCGTAAGCAGGCCAACCGCATGGACCCCTATGCCCAATACGCGATGGTCGCCGCGATGGAGGCGGTCGAAGACGCCGGCATCGATTTCGCGGCGGCGTCGATCTCGCAGCGCGAGCGCGCGGGTGTGATCTTCGGCAGTGGTTTCGGCGGCATCCTCGCGGTCCAACACAACGCGAAAAGCCTGTTCGACGGCGGTCCGCGACGGATGTCGCCGTTCTTCGTCCCGATGATGATCCCCGACATGGCGGCCGGGCTCATCGCGATGCGTTTCGGCCTTCATGGCCCGAACCACGCGGTGGTCTCGGCGTGCGCCACGGGCAATCACAACATCGCCGATGCCCTGCACGCCATCCGTCGGGGCGAGGCCGACGTCATCATCTGTGGCGGGAGCGAGGCGGCGATGTGCGAACTCGGCGTCGGCGCCTTCGCCGCCTCGCGTGCGCTCTCCACGCGCAACGATTCGCCCGAGACCGCGAGCCGTCCCTTCGACGCCACGCGCGACGGATTCGTGATGGGTGAAGGGGCGGGAGCGCTCGTCCTCGAGTCGCTCGAGCACGCGCTCGCGCGTACTGCCAGGATCCACGCCGAGGTCGTCGGTGTCGGCGCTTCGGCGGACGCCTACCACATGACCGCACCGCACCCGGAGGGCCTCGGTGCGCGCCTCGCCATGGAGCGGGCGCTTGCGGCGAGCGGCCTGCGCCGCGAGGAGATCGACACCGTCAACATGCATGGCACGTCGACCGGTCTCGGAGACGCCGCCGAGAGCGCTGCCGTTCGCAGCGTCTTCGGTGCGCACGCCGATCGCCTCACACCGACATCGACGAAGAGCATGACCGGCCACATGCTCGGTGCCGCCGGCGCGGCCGAGGCGATCGCGTCGATCCTCGCGATCACCCACGACTGCGTCCCCCCCACGATCAACTTTTCGACTCCGGATCCCGCCTGCGACCTCCCGTACGCGTTCAACGACGCGCTCCAGCGGCCGGTGCGCGTTGCGATGAGCAACGCGTTCGGGTTCGGAGGGCACAACACGTCGGCGATCTTCGCGGCGTACGAGTAGCGTCGCGGCGCCAGCGCTCGGCGTTCAGATCGGGCGCGCGTGGAAGTGGAAGCGGCGCGATCCGTCGGCCCCGTCGAGCACTGCGATTTCGCCGAGCCCGAGCGACTCGAGGGCTTCGCGGCGCCTGGTCATGCCGGCGCGGCTCCCCCAGCAGGTGCGGGCGAAGGGCCACTCGTGATCGAGCCACTCGAGCACGGCGGCCACGATGCGCCGTTCGGTGGCGCCATCGACGTCGGATCGGAGCCAGAGTTCGACGCGAACGTCGCAGGATGCGAGCGCGGCGCGGGCGCTGGCGCGCTCCTCGAACTCGTCGATGAAGGGCGCGGTCGGCTCGAGGTAGAGCGAGCCGAGCACGCGCTTCACGTCGGCTCCCCAGATCGTGTAGCCGAACGCCCTGAGCGAGTCCGCGTCGGCGATGTGCCCGGCAAGGTCGGCTCGGTTCTCGTCGAGCGTGAAGTCGTCTTCGGGCCACGCGTCCCCGCCCCACGTCCGGAGCTTCTCCCTCGAGGCCATCACGGCTTCGAAGTCGGCTTCGGCGTCGTCGATCCGCTGCTGCCGCAGCCAGGCGTCGGGCGTACGGAGTTCGACGGGGCGGGCGAAACCGACCGGGAGGAGCGGCGTGTCGTGCATGAGGTGGCTAGCGCGTCCCTCGACGAACCGACGCGGCCCGCCCGTCTCGCTGCGACGCGCCGTCACCGCGTCGGCGGCGCCCACTCGAGCGCACCCGACTCCGGAGCAGCACCAGGCCGACGGCCATGAGCGTCGCTGCGACCCCCAGCACCAGCGACCACGTCGCCCATCGGAGCAGCCACGTCGCGAACGCGAGCGACCATGCGGCGATCGTGTCGGGGTGCTTGTAGATGCTCTTGGCCGCGAACACGACGAACGGCTTGCGCGACAGCATCGCAGCCGCGCCACGTTCGGCGGCGAGCGCGATGCCCGAGGGTCCACGAGCGAGGGCCGTGCGGTAGAGCGCATCGTCGCCGATGCGCAGGGCACTCTTGCCGCCCCATCGGAGTGCCAGCATCGCGTGCGGCGTCGTTTCCACGAACCGCGCGAGGGTGGCGAGTTCCGCTGGTGTGTCGGCGTAGGCGAGCGCGCGGGCGCTTCGTGCCGGCCCGAGTGTCCGGCTCATGCGACCGGCGTCCCCGAGCAGTGCCGAGAGCGGCCGCCACGCGCGTTCCCGTACGAGGACCGTGACGCTGTTCGAGAGGCCGCGCGTCAGTGTGCCCGTGCGCCGAGCGATCTTGAGGAGCGAGGTGCCCGCACCGACGCCGGGGGCGAAGGTGAGGGCTACGCCCGCAACCGAGAGCGCGGTCAGGACCGTGTCGGTCTCATCGCCTCGGTACCACGTGACCCCTTGCCGCGTCAGGTCGCGTACGTCACCGAACACGACCAGATCGCTCGCGATCGCGCAGACCACGGCGGCGTCGTCGGCGCCGCGGCCGGTCCAGATGCCGTCCCAGCACCTCCCGGCAACGGCCGACATGTGCTCCCAGCGGGCAGCGGCCGCGGCACGCACGGCTGTGCATTCGCCTGCATCCGCGAGTTCGAGGGCGTCAGCGACGCGAGCCTCGGCCAGGGCGATCTCGGCGTCGGAGCAGACGTCGTGGATCGGCAGCGCCTCGAGATACGGCCCGTCTATCGAGAGCCACGCCTTGACGCCGAGTGCGCCGAGCGCGAGCACGATGCAGGCCGCTCCGACGAGTCGCCTCTGGAGACGCCACCAGAACATGGAGCGAGTCTACGCGGTGCGGAGCGCGGCGCACCGGTTGGCTGCGCTATCGTGTCGCGTGCACGACGAAGCGACACGTCGAACCGACGAGCGCCCGGGAGAGTCGGGGCGCGGTGCCCGTATCGCACTCGTTCATGCGCTCCGCGCCTCGATGGCGCCGGCCGAGGAGGCGTTCGTAAGGGGTTGGCCTGAGGCACGCATCGTGCACCTGCTCGACGATTCGCTCCCCGTCGATCTCGCCGCGGCTGGGGGGCTCGACGAGCACATGATGGGGCGCTTCGTCGCCCTCGGCCGGTATTGCGCTCGAAGCGGCGCCGCAGCCGTGCTCTTCACCTGCTCCGCCTTCGGTTCGGCCATCGCACGGGTGCGCGAGGACCTGCACGTGCCGGTGCTCTCGCCGAACGAGGCGATGCTCGAGGAGGCCGTGGCGTGCGGCGCTCCCGTGGCGCTGCTCGCGACCTTCGAGGCGACGATCACCTCGATGCTACCGGAGTTCGCGGCCGAGGCGGGGCGTCAGGGTGGGGTGTGCGACGTCGTGGGTTCCGCGGTCGCTGGGGCACTCGAGGCACTCCAGCGAGGTGACGGTGCCGCGCACGACGTTCTCGTCGCAGCGGCAGCGGCGGCCGTCGACAGCCATCGGGTCGTCGCCCTCGCTCAGTTCTCGATGGCGCGAGCCGCCCCGGCCGTCGAGCGTGTGACGGGCCGGCGCGTCCTCACGACGCCGGACGCGGCCGTCGCCAAGCTCCGCCGACTCGTGCAATGACCAAGCGCTACGGCGTGACCGCGTCGAGGCGGGGTCGAGCGGCCACGAGGCCCTCGACCAAGTCGCCGAAGCGCCGTACGACATTGACGCCGTGGTGGTCTGCGGCGAACTGTGCCGCCGCATTGCGGCACGCCTCGGCCGTTGCGGGTGACTCGAGGAGGCTGCACAGCGTGGCCGTGGCGCGCTCCACGCCGAACGTGCGCTGCGGCATGCTGACGCCGCAACCGAGCGTCGCCACCCGCTCGCCGTTGTCGTGCTGGTCGTACGCCCTCGGCACGATGACCTGGGGTAGCGCGGCGCGGAGCGCCTGCGCCGTGGTGCCGACGCCGCCATGGTGGACGAGCGCGGCGCAGCGTGGCAACACGCGACTGAAGGGTGCGTACGCTACGTGCAGGGCGTGTGGCGGAAGGGGCTGGGGGAGGCCATCGGGGAATTGCGTCAACACCAGCACCCGGCGACCCAGCCGCGCACCGGCTTCGATCGCGGCCGCGTAGACGGTGCTGCTGTGCATGTTCGCCGTCCCCATGGAGACGGCGATCGGTGCATCCGAAGGGGGTGCGGCCAAGAAGTCCGCCAGTGCAGCGTCGATCGGCTCGTGATCGTCGTCGTCGGGTAGGCCGCCACTGCTGTCTTGGAAGGCGAAGCCGAGGAGCTCCGTCGGCACCGGCCAGTCGCCGGGTGGGGCGGCGAACCAGTCGGGGAAGAGCCCCACACGTAAATCGGGCGTCCGGAAGAAGTACCGCGTCAACAGGCGCTCGACGGGCGGCTCCCCATGCTGACGGCGCACCTCGTTCACCGCTGGCGCCAACCAGCCGTCGTAGAGGCGATCGGCCACTCGCCAGACCACCGAGCCGAAGGTGCGGGGGAGCCACCGAGGCATGAACTGGAGCGTCGGCGGATCGTCGACGCTGGGCATCGTGGCGGGAGCGAGGTGGACGAACACGCTCGGGATGCGGTAGAGATCGGCTGCGAGCAGGGCGCCGACCGCCGTCGCGCTGGCGATCACGACCGTGTCCTCGGGGACGTGTCGGGCCCGGACGAACTCGACCATCTTCGGCACGCTGCGAGCGACCAGATCGCCGAGGAGGTAGCGTGAGGCGCGCGTCCTGTGCATCAACCGCGGATCGGCGAGCGCGCCGAGGTACTCCTCCGTCGTGCCCAGTGGGACGAAGTCGAGTCCGGCGCCAAGCACCCTTCGTTCGAAGTAGGGATTCGCGTGGCACGTCACGTGGTGGCCGCGCCCGGCCAGTTCACGCCCGACGGCGAGAAACGGGTGTACGTCGCCCGTGGAGCCGAATATGGAGATGAGGACGCGGGCCATCGGGAGTGCCTCCAACGACAGCATGCCCCGAACGAACGGCGCAGCTGCGCCGATCTGCACATGCTGTACGTGCTGCACGGAGCGGAGCGCGCAACGTCGCGGTCGATACTCAGGCGGGGTCGCTCACGCGAATCTCGCTGAGCGCACGCTGGTACGCGGCGGGGAGCGCCCAATGTGCGGCGCCGTCGAGGATGTGCTGTAGGTACGCCGCGCTCGGTCGCAGCGGATCGACGCTCGGCGTGCAGACCTCGTACGTCATCACCTCGAGGGGGGCGTCGATGTCGCCGTCGGCGTAGACCGTTTTCGTGGTCCGGCGATACCCATTCGTCGAGCGAGCGTGGACGTACCCTTCGTAGCCGTCGAGGCCCTTCGCTTCCGCCGCGCTGAGTTCGTAGACCACCCCCCAAACGTCGGCGTCGGCGCGCGGGACGATGTCGGCGACGCCGCATGAACGCCGGGGCGACCAGCGCGTGAAGGCGAGGGCGTGGGCTCGGAGGAGCGCGCGAGCGAGAAAACTGCTCGTCGGGCAGCGCGTCGCCATCTGCCGCGGGTCGAGGTTCGAGCCGTAGGCGAAGTAGCGCATGGAGCACGATACCCGCGCTCAGATGCCTCCGGCCGCGAGCCGCGCAACGGTCCAGCGCGTCAGGCGCGTGCGCGTGCTCGCGACGCTATCCGATAGCATTGGCCGATGCGCGAAGCTGCGGTCCACGCCGATCACCCCCACACGCCGTCGAAGTCGGAGCGGTACGCACGCCTGCGAGCGGACGTCGAGGCACTCGTCGCGGGGGAGGACGACTGGTTGGCGAACCTGGCGAACGTCGCGGCAGCCGTCTACGCCGCACTCCCCGGACTCAATTGGGCGGGCTTCTACCTCATGCGGGGCGGCGCCCTGGTGGTCGGACCGTTCCAGGGTCTGCCGGCGTGCGTCCGGATCGAGGTCGGGCGGGGCGTGTGCGGTGCCGCAGCGCAGGAGCGTGCCACGCACATCGTCCGTGACGTCCACGCCTTCCCGGGCCACATCGCCTGCGACCCGCGTTCGCGCTCCGAGATCGTGGTGCCGGTGATCGTCGACGGTGTCGTGGTGGCCGTGCTCGACCTCGACAGCGACCGCCTCGCCCACTTCGACGAAGAGGATCGCAGCGGCCTCGAAGCGCTCGTGCTCGATCTCACGACAGCGGTCGACTGGGACCGGGCGCGTCGAGTCTGACGCGGGGAGGGACGGCACAAGGCCGCCCCGGACTCAGGGGCTGCGGTCCGTGCTCCGTACCACGAGGCGCCGGACCAGAAAGCCGGCGACGATGATCGCGAGCAAACCGAACAGGATCCGGATGATCACCGCGCCCACGATGAACGCGACGTAGAGCAAGGCGATGACGACGAGGGCGCCGATGATGGTCTGCAGAGTGTTCATGCTCCTCCTTCGTGGATCGTAGCTGAACCAACGCTACCCGAGGTGACGCGGGCACGTTGCAGCGTGACCGGGCGACCGCCGTCTCGCGCCGAGGCGTGGAGCGCCTCGATCACCTGCAGCGTTCGAGCAGCGTCCTCAGCGCCCGTGCGAGGCGCTTCGCCGCGACGCACCACGTCGGCGACGTGATCGATCATCAACGCGTACTGATCGACCCCCGCGAACTCGAAGGGTGTGGTGGTACCGTCCCCCGCCGTCCACAGCGCGCGCGTAGTCGCAGCCCCCGGAAGGAACGCCTGCGACGCCTCGAGTCGGCCGTCGCGACCGATCACCTCGAAGGACTCAGTGCGAGCGGCATCGAGCGAGCACGTGAACTGCGCCACGAGGTCGTCGTCGAAGGCGAGCGTGGCGGCGAGGCTTCGGTCGACCCCGCCGGGGTGCCGAATCGAGACGGCCTGGACCGTCCGCGGTGAGCGGCCCGCCATCGCGAGCGTGACGTTCACGCAGTAGCAGCCGACGTCCATGAGCGCGCCGCCGCCGAGGGCCGCGTCGAGGCGGATGTCGTCGGCGCGCCGAACCACGAACGAGAAGGTCGACCGGATCGTACGCAGCGGACCGAGCGAACCACTGCGAACGTGCTCGATCGCGCGCACGGTCCGGGGGTGGTAGCGGTACATGAACGCCTCCACGAGGCGGACGCCGTGGAGTTCGGCAGCGCTCTGCATGACCCGACACTCGGCTGCGCTGAGTGCCAGTGGCTTCTCGCACAGCACGTGTTTGCCCGCCTCCGCGGCGCGAATGGTCCAGGGCGCGTGGAGCGCGTTCGGCAGCGGGATGTAGACGGCCTCGACGTCGGGATCGGTGAGGAGCGCGTCGTACGAGCCGTACGTCCGCTCGATACCGAGGTCCGCCGCGAAGCGCTCGCTCGACTGGGCCGAGCGGCTCGCGACTGCGAGCAGGGTGCCGTGGCGCGAGGCATGGATCGCCGGCGCGACCGCGGCGCGCGCGATACCGGCGGTTCCGAGGATGCCCCAGCGGATGGGACGGCCTTCGGAGGGAGTGTCGGCTGGTTCTACGATGGTGCTCAGAGCTCGCGCTCGGTCCAGGCGATGAGCATCGACGGGAGTGTCGCGGCGAGGGCCACGAAGGCGAAGAGCCCCGCCTGCATGTGGTGCGGCTCGACCGTCCACGCCGTCACTCGGGCGTCCGTGAGGACGGACGCCCCGAGGAGCGCGGCGGCCATGGTGGCCGCGAGGATCCGATACGCCTGCACCCTGTGGCCATTGTGCATGCTGTGCATGCTCTCGGCGACGCGGGGGTGTGACGGGGTGCTCGACACGCAAATCCTCCTGGGGGCTCAGCGCCCGTAGATGGTGGTGCTCATGGGGGTGAATGGGGAGAGCGAGAAGACGGCTTCGACGGGGAGCTCGAAGTAGTCGGCGATGCGCAGTGCGAGGGCGATCGTCGGGTTGTAGTCGCCTCGTTCGAGGTATCCGACGGTCTGGTAGTGCACGCCCAGGGCGTCGGCGAGCTCCTGACGCGAGAGGCCCCGCTCCGCACGCAGCACCACGAGACGGTTGTGCACGCTCTCCGTGCCTTGGCTGGCGACGGGAGGCACTTCGGTCGACGAGGGTTTGCGGGCCATGCATGAAATGTAGTACATCTGCTACAAGTCGTCAAGGAGTGTCGCTTCGTCTCGCGACACGAGAGGCTGGTGGGCGTACGCGTTTTCGGGTAGCGTTCACCGTGGAGGTTGGCATGCTGAGCGGCGTCGATCATGTGGCGATCGTGGTACGCGACACCGAGGAGGCGCTCCGGTTCTGGCGCGACACGCTCGGTCTCGAGGTGCTCTTCACCACCTCTGGCCAGGGTGGGACCGTCGCACTCACGAACCTCGCGCTCGGCAACTCGCACCTGCAGCTCGTCGAACCCCTGGCCGAGGATCATCCGCTCCTCGCGTGGCTCGGTGAGCGGGAATCAGCGCTTCACCACCTTGGGATTGCCGTCGGCGACGTCTCCGCGTATCGCGCCCGAGCAGTGGCGGAGGGACTCGTCGACGCCGAGGCGCCCCTCATAGCGGCGACGCTCGGCCGCCGCGCGATCTTCCTCGATCCGACTCGTACGGGGGAGGTCGTGATCGAGATCATCGACCAGATGGGGGAGCGTGACCGCACCGGGTAGCATCCGTCATGCCGGGACCCCATTACACGCACCCCATCGCCACACCCATCGCCGCCGCTGAGTACCGCGCGCGGCGCGACCGTCTTCTCGGCCACCCGGAGACCACGGACGTCGATGGCTTCGTGTGGTGGGGCAACCACCGCGTCTTCTACCTCTGTGGCTTCGCATTCGCACCGACCGAGCGTCCGATCGCGCTGCTCATGCGCCGAGGAGGCGAGACGGTCCTCTTCGTACCGCGACTGGAGGTCGAGCACGCCGAGGCGTACGCGAACGTCGACCGCGTCGTCGCATACCCCGAGTACCCGGACGTGACGCACCCGATGACGCACCTCACGAAGCTCCTCCGCGAGTTGGGCTTGACGTCGGCCTTCGGCGGCGATGGCGACGGTGCCCCGAGGGTGATGGGCTACCGCGGTCCGAAGCTGTCCGAAGCGAGTGGCGCGTCGTTCGTGGCACTCGACGACGTCCTCGAGGCAACAATGCAGGTCAAGAGCCCGGCCGAGATCGCGCTCATCCGCGAGTCGGCCTACTGGGCGGGACGCGCGCACCGGCTGCTCCAGGACGCTACGAGCGTCGGCCGCACCGAAACGGAGGTCGAGATGGAAGCCGGCGCCGGTGCGACGGCGGAGCTCCTCGCCGCCTACCGCGGCGCCTACCGCGCACTCTCGTGGGGCGGCAGTGGTCCGTTCGCCACCTACCGCGGGCAGATCGGCGCCCACAGCGCGCTCCCACACTCACTCAACGTGAACGCGGTCTTCGCGGCCGGAGACACGCTCGTGACGGGCGCGAGCTGTCCGATGTTCGGGTACTGGAGCGAACTCGAGCGCACCATGTTCATCGGCGATCCGAGCGTCGAGCAGGGGATCTATTTCGGGCACATGTTGGCGCTCCAGGACCTCGCCATCGACGCCTGCCGAGCCGGCCGCACGTGCAGCAGCGTCGACGGGGCCGTGCGCGACTACTTCGCCGAGCACGACCTCGGCGACGCGTGGCGACACCACACCGGTCACAACGTCGGCATCAGGTACCACGAGGGCCCGTTCCTCGACGTGGGCGACGACACCGTCATGGAAAGCGGCATGCTCTTCACCGTCGAACCGGGCCTCTACGTGCCGGGCCTCGGCGGCTTCCGGCACTCCGACACCATCGTGGTGACCGACGACGAGCCCGAGTTCCTCACGGACTACCCGCGCGATCTCGATCGCCTGGTGCTCGACGCCGCGTAGGGAGCGTCGCTACGAGGCCGACCGCCCGGCCCGCGGCGGCGTGGTGCCGCCAAGGTCCGGGCAGTGGCAGACGTTGCTGCATAGGCAGCGACTCTTCGATCGTCAGGGGTCGAAGGGTTCGAACGTGCAACCCTGGAAGCAGTACGCGTCGATCGACAGGACGTACGAGGCGTAGAACGGATCGATCCCGAACGTCTCGATCCCGACGAGGTAGATGCCCGAACCGCCCACATTGGGGACCGAGATCGTGCGCGAGCCGCCGCAGGAGGTGCTGTTGCCCACCTTGTTGCCGCTCGAATCGCGGATCTGCACGCGGACCGGACTCGGCGACTCGTTGATCGAGCACTCGAGGTCGACCTTGATGCTCGTCGTCGGGCTCTGGCCGTGCACGAGACGGAAGTCGAGCCAGTCGCTCGGGTCGCCGGGCCGGGAGAGTTCGTTGCGGTACTGGATGCCCTTCGTGTCGATGCGGGCACCGGCGTTGAAGCGTGCCCCCTCGACCCACACCGGGCCCGGAGAGGTCGCGCGGAACTGCACGAAGAGGCCCGGGTTCGACGCGGCGTCGCCGTCGTTCGCGGCGAACTGCACGTACGTCACGTCCACCGTGGTGGTCTCCTCCGGCAGCACGAGGGCGGGGGAGCCGTCGATGATGGGCGCGAACGTCGTCGAGCCTTCGGTCACGTTGGTGGCCGAGACGATGTAGTTGCCGGGGATGAGGTCCGAGAGGGTCGTCGTCTGCGTGATCGATTCGGTGAAGCCCCCGGGGCCGGTGATAGTGACGTTCGCAGGGCCAGCGAGGCCGCCGATGTCGACCTGCAGCGTGCCGACGGTCGTCGGATCGAGGAACGTGTAGGTGACCGTCGCAGTCGCCGTGCCACCCGTTGGGACGGTCGCCGGCGAGCCGCTCACGCTGGCGCCGTAGACGTCGTCGCCGACCGTGACGTCCTGCGCGCTCACCGCGTAGGTGCCGGGTTCGACGTCGGAGAGGGTCGAGGTTGCCGTGAGCGACGCCTGGAACCCGCCGGATCGGGTCACCTGCACGTCGGCGTCGGCGCCGTCGGGGAGGCCGCCGACGTTCACCTGCAACGTGCCGGGCGCAGCATCTCCCGCGGCGTACGTGACCGTCGACGCCCCCACCCCTCCGCTGGGGACGGTGACGGCGGCGCTGCTCACGCTGGCGGCGTAGGGAACGCCTTCGTGGGTGATCGACGCCGCACTGATCGCGTACGTGCCGGCGGGAACGAGGAACGTCTCGCTCGCGGTGAGCGTGTCGGCGAACCCGCCCGCGCCGCTCACGTTCACGTTGCCGTCGACGCCGTCGGGAAGACCGGCGATGGCGACGCTCAGGACGCCGGGGTCGTCGTTCGTGTCGACCGGCGGGGCTTCGCCCCCGCCGCACGCGATCAGAACGAATGCGGCGAAGCTGGCTCCGGCCAACGTGGTGATGGTTCGTCGGATCGTCTGCATGGTTCGACCTCCCGAGATCGAGGAGGGACGGATCGACGCCGCGTGGCGTGGATTCCCTCGCTCGTGCGGTGATGGTGCCAATCAGTGCGTTACATCAGCGTCACACCCGGGCGCTGCGCGACCCGGCCGCCGTGTCACGACCGCCGGAGCGGAGCTCGCGCGCTCGCCCCGCTAAGGTTCACGTGCTTCGCCGAGGCGCGGAGAGACACGTTCGACGTCAAGATTGCTCGGGATGGCTCCTGAGGGAAGGCAGTGCAGGGGAGCGCGTCAGGACGACGGTCCGCCAGACGACCCCACTCCGTTGCCGCACCACCTCCATGCCCGCTGCCCGGAGCACGGAGCGCATCGACGCCTCCGGATGGACGAAGACCCGAAACTGGAGCCGTCGCAGTCGAAACCAGAGGTTTGCGATCGCGATCGCGGCGCGGTTCGTCCACCGATCGGCGGGGTAGACGAGCGCCAGCACGCGGCGCGAGCGCCCGGCCGCCGCGGCGAGCATCGCGTCCATGTCGGGATAGCAACACACGACGCGGTTCAGGATGACGACGTCGACCTCCGGCAGCAGCGCGGCCTCGTCCACGAAGTCGCCGGCGCGTGCCTCGAACCGTTCGCCGTAGCCGTGTTCGTCGACGAAGCGCCGAGCGGCCTCGACCCAACTCGGGGACAGGTCGACGTCGATCGCGTGTGCCGCTCCCGCGTCGAACAACGCCACGAGGACGTCGCCCACACCGCCGCCGACCTCGAGCACGTGAGCGTCGGCGACACCCTCCGCGCGCAGCATCGACACCAGGCGGGCATCCGTCCCGGCGAGGCCGCGGCGGCGAAAGCGTCGAGCCTGCGAGGCCGCCTCTGCGGGTGGGAAGACCTCTCCGTACTCGTCGTGATAGCAGCAGCGGGGCATGGAGCGTCGCACCTCCGGAGGCGTCTGGCGTCATCGTACGCGGCACCTCCGGCACGCGCTCTGCCCTCGACGGCGGAGGCTATGCTCGCGATCATGCACACGGTTGCACATCGAATTCGTGTCGGCGCCACGGCGTGAGCGCGTCGCACGACGTACTCCTCGGTATCGACGTCGGGACGTCGAGCGTGAAGGTCGTCGCCATCACCACGAGCGGCACGGTGTTGGGCGATCACTCGGTCGCGTACGAGACCACGACGCCACGCCCCGGCTGGGCGGAACAGGACGCCGCCGCGTGGTGGCGCGCGATCGGCGAGGCGACGCGTGCGCTGCTCGCTCGCGTGGAGGAACGCGGACCGTCGACCGTCGTCGGCATCGGCCTCAGCGGTCAGATGCACACGTTCGTGCTCCTGGACGACGACGACCGTCCGCTCCGTCCGGCGATCACCTGGATGGACACCCGCGGCGAAGGGCTGCTCGAGGACGCGCGACGGCGGGTCGCCGAGGCCGATCTCGCTCAGCAGCTAGCGAATCCCGTCGTCCTGGGCCTCACGCTGCTGCCGCTCACGTGGCTGGCTGCGCACGAACCGAACGTGCTCGCGAGAGCGGCTACGCTCCTCCTCGCCAAGGACTACGTGCGGATGCGTCTCACCGGGGAGAAGGGAAGCGAGCCGACCGACGCATCGGCGACGCTGCTGTTCGACGTGGCTGCACGCGCGTGGTCGGACGCCACCGTCGCGGCGTTCGGGCTCCCACGGGGGATGTTGCCGACGCTCGGCGAAAGCGCCACCGTCGCCGGCACGTTGCGCGACGAAGCGGCCGAGCACCTCGGGTTGCGCCCCGGCATCCCGGTCGCCTTCGGCGCCGGCGACCAACAAGCGGCCGCCGTCGGGATGGGGAGCGTCCGCGCCGGTCAGGTGCAGCTCACCGTCGGCACGGGGGCACAGGTACTCGCCGTTCGCGACCGGGTGGTCGCCGACGTGTCGGGGCGGCTCCACGCCTTCTGTCACGTGCGGGGATGGATCACGCAAGCGAGCGTCAACAATGCCGGCTCGGCGCTCGCGTGGGTATGCAACCTCCTTGGCGTCGGGTGGAACGACGTGTACGCCGGACTCGGTCGCGGTGTCGGTGGGCCCGTCTTCGTGCCGTACTTGACCGGAGAACGCACGCCCTTGATGAAGGGCCATGCTCGTGGTGCCTGGATCGGCCTGTCGAGCGAGCACACGTCGTCCGATCTGGCACGCGCCGCAGGGGAGGGAGTGGTCGCTGCGATCGCCGAAGCGATCGGGACCGTCGTCGAAACGCGGACGTGGCGTGGAGCCTTGCGTGTGGCCGGTGGCGGCATGGGGCATGCGACCTTCGCTCAGGCGCTCGCCGATGCATCGGGTCTTCCGATCGAGGTTCGCGAGACGCACGAAGCATCCGGCGTCGGCGCCGCCCTCCTCGCCGGCGTAGCCGTCGGAGCCTTCGGCGGTCTCGACGAGGCGGCGGCACTCGCCCCAGAGCGCATCGCGGCGGAGTACCAGCCCGATCCGGCGCAGCACGAGGGCTGGGCCGCACGCCGCGCAACCCTTCGCGAGCTCGACGCCATCGGCTTCCACGAAGTGGCTGAGCGCACGCGATCGGACCGACGTGTCCGAACGATCAGATGACCCGCTTTCGGAGGGCGCTCGAGACCACCTCACCGAGGATGACCACGATCAGGATTGCAATCAAGATCGTTGCTGCGGTCTGCCATTGGAAGGTATCGATGGCGCCCTGGAGGATCATGCCGATGCCGCCCGCTCCCACGAGGCCGAGAACCGTCGACTCCCGGATGTTGATGTCCCAGCGCAGGATCGTCACTGCGAGGAACGTCGGCAGCACCTGCGGCACGATGCCGTAGAGCACGATCTTGCCCTTGTCGCCGCCGGCCGCGACGACCGCCTCGACCGGCTTGCGATCGATCTCCTCGATGGCTTCGGCCATCAGCTTCGCCGTGAAGCCGATCGAGCGGAAGGCGATCGCCAGGATTCCCGCCATGACACCGGGTCCGAAGATCGCCACGAAGAGCAGTGCCCAAATGATCGTGTTGACGGAACGTGTCGCCACCAGGATGAAGCGACCGATCCAGAGGGTGACGCCATTCGGTGTGGTGTTCTGCGCCGCGATGTAGGCGGTGGGTAAGGCGATGAAGAGCGACAGGAAGGTCGCGAGCGTGGCGATGTGGATCGTCTCGAGCATGGCCCGAAGGATCTCGTCTCCTCGCCGCAGGTCGGGGGGGGTCATGCGCCCGAACAGGTCGGCGATTTCGGTCGGGGCGCTCCAGACCCACGGCCAAAAGACGTCGAGCGTCCGCAACGCCCAGAAAACGATCGCGGCCGATACCAGGTAGATGAGGAAGCGACCGAGTCGCTCTGCGAGCGTGAAGCGCTGCCACCGGTACGGCTCCGCACGCTCCCGCTCTCCAAGCGTCACGTGAGCCCTCGGCGGATGCGTCCGCTGATACCTTCGCTCACCAGGATGATGGCGATGAGCACCATCAAGATCGCGAGCGCGAAATCGTAGTCGAATCGCCGGAACGCGTTCATGAGTGTGCCTCCGATACCTCCGGCGCCGACGACACCCACCACGGCCGAGGCACGTAGATTGCTGTCGAGCTGGTAGATGCTGAGACCCACTTGGCGCGGAAGGATCTGCGGGAACACGGCGTAGACGAGGACCTTGAAGTATCCGGCTCCGCTTGCACGTATCGCCTCGATCTGACCGTAGTCGACCTCCTCGATCGCCTCTGCAAGTAGCTTGCCGACGAAGCCGAGCGAGTAGACGATGAGCGTGAGGATGCCCGCGAGGGCACCGAATCCCACCGCCTTCACGAAGATGATCGCGACGATCACGGGGTGGAAGCTGCGGGCAAGGATGATGATCGCGCGTCCCAGCAAGTAGACCGGCGTGGGTGAGATCGTACGGGCGGCCATGACCGCAACGGGAACGCTCAACGCCACGCCGATGAGCGTGGCGATGATCGCCATCTGGATGCTCTCCGTGAAGCCGGTGATCATGAGCTGGCTTCGCGCGAACTCGGGCGGGATGGCGTTGCCGAAGATGCGCACGGCGCGTGGGAAACCTTGAACGATCCTGTTCCAGTCGAAAGGGAGCGACGCGACGGCCCAGTAGAGGTAGCCGAAGGTGAGGCCGAGGAGGCCGTAGCGGAGAACGGGATTGGCGATCGCCGGCGGCTTCCGCCATGTGCGCTTGGGTGGCGCCGCGCTCACGGAGAGGCGACCGTGCCGCCACGGGCGTCGGCGCCGACGGTCTCGTCACCGTGCTCGTCGCCACGCCCTGCGGTGCCTTCATAGATTCGGTCGAGTGCCGCATCGTCGAGATCGGAGCCCGCACCGTCGAAGATGATGGTGCCGTAGCGCAGGCCCACCACCCGATCGGCGAACTCCTTCGCCTGGTGGACGTTGTGGATGTTGACGAGCACGGGAAGCGACAACTCCTCCGAGAGCTCCCTCGTGAGGCTCATGATTTGCTGCGACGTCTTCGGATCGAGCGAGGCGGTCGGTTCATCGGCAAGGAGGATCTTCGGATCCTGCATGAGCGCACGAACCACGCCGACGCGTTGTCGCTGCCCGCCGGAGAGCGTGTCTGCACGAGTGTTGACGAAGTCCTGCAAACCGACGCGTTCGAGGAGCGTGAAGGCACGGTCGATGTCGGCCTGTGGGTAGCGTCGCGTGAGCGCCTGCGCGAACCCGACGTAGCCGAGGCGCCCGGAGAGCACGTTCTCCATGACGCTCAATCGGTCGATGAGATTGAACCCTTGGAAGATCATGCCTATGGAGCGGCGCGCATGGCGTAAACGCCGACCCCGGAGCCCAGTGACGTCGACCCCATCCACGACGATCGACCCGGAGGTCGGTTCGACGAGTCTGTTGATGCACCGCAGGAGCGTGCTCTTGCCAGCGCCGGACGAGCCGATGATCGCGGTGAGGCCCGCGCCACCGATCTCGAGCGTCAATCCCTTGAGGACGAGCTCGCCGGTGCCGTAGCGCTTCGTGAGGTCGGTGATGCGCAACACGCTCAGTTGGACTCCGGTCCGATCCAGGGTACGTGGGCGGGCCACAGCATACGAGGTACGCGTTCGGCGCGGGGGTGCGTCGCCACGAGAGATCGCGCGCGGGTGGGGTGTTCACGCTCCACCATGACTGCGCGCGCGATCCGTGGTGCCCGGAGGCGTGTGGCTACTGCAGGCCGGCCGGCGTGTACTCGACGCCGTTGAACTCCTGGATCTGCCTGATCACCGACCAATGTTCCTGGTAGTTGATGGGGATGAACTTGCTGACGCCCTCGAACTCCTCGCCCAACGCGGTGCCCTCGAAGTCGAAGCTGAAGAAGGCCTCTCGGATCTTCTCGATCAGGTCTGGGTGGAGGTTGTAGACGTAGGTGTACGAGGTGGTCGGGAAGGAGTCGGTCTCGTAGATGATCTTGACCTCGTCGGGATCGTAGAGACCGCGTGCAGCCATCCGATCGACCACTTCGGAGGCCACCGGTGCGGCCTCGTAATCGCCCGCAACGACACCGAGCATCGAATTGTCGTGGCTTCCGGAGAAGACGATCTCATAGTCCTCGCCCGGGACAACACCGAGCGCCGGGAAGAGCGCCTCGGGAGCCTGATGCCCCGAGTTCGAGGTGGGCGACGTGTGCGCGACGCGCCGGCCGCGGAGGTCTTCCATCGTGTCGATCCCGCTGTCCACGCGCGTGTAGACCTGCAGCGTGTAGCCGAACTGCCCGTCATCGGAGCCCATCAGTGCGAACGGAACGGCGCCGGCGAGGTTCACCGCGAACGGCGTCGGCCCGGTCGAGAAGCCGGCGATGTGCAGTCGACCCGACCGCATCGCCTCGACTTGTGCGGCGTTCGATTGCACGGCGAAGAAGCGAATCTCACGCCCGGTCACGTCGGCGAGATGCTCGAGGAATGGGTCCCAGATGTCCGCGTAGATCGCCGGATCCTCGACGGGTGTGTAGGCGAACACGAGCGTCGCGGGATCGACCCATTGGTTCGGATCCGTTGGCGCATCAGCGACCAGGTCGCCAGTTTCGTCACAGAACATGACGTCGAGCACGCCGCGATTCGCGCAGGCATCCTGAGCGTGCGCGAGCGGCGCGAGTGCCAAGGCAATTGCCGCGACGAGCAGCGCGACGGGACCGTGTGAGAGGAGAGACCTGAAAGGTGTCGTGGTGTGCATGCGTGCCTCCTGATGTCCTGGAATGAGCCGTCTCGTGATACGTCCCTACCTACGCCGACGCGGGCAGGGCGTGGCACCACGGACCGTTCGAAGGAAGTGGCTGGACGCTAGCAGCCGCTCGCACGTTTGTCAAGGATGTGTCAAGGATGTGCACGTCGGTCGCGCACGTCCGTCGCACGGGCCCCTCGATCAGCATGCCAGCCTGATCGCACGCTCCCCCACGCCTCGGAGCGCGTCGCGCAATTCCGGCGGCGCGAGGATCGCGACCGACCAGGGCATGCCGAGCAGGTGGAGCGCGATGCGCTCCAGCTCGTCGGGATACGCACGGACCGTGAGCAGGACGCCGTCCCCGTCGGGCTCGAGAAGGACCAGCGCCGGCGGAACGTGTCGGCTCGCCGTCTCGAGATCGGTGCCGAGCTGCACGCGGCAGACGATCGATCCGCTCGCGGGGGCTTGGGCGAGCGACCCGGCGACCATCGCCAAGGCGTCGAACGCTGCGGGCGCCTCGAACGTGGTCTCGGAGGGCGCGAACGAGCGCACGCGATCGAGGCGGAAGGTGCGCAGATCGCGGCGCAAGTGGCAATAGCCGGCGACGTACCAATTCCCGATACGAACGAGGCCGTAGGGATCGACGTCGCGGGTGGACTCGGTGCCATCACTCGTCGCATAGCGTAGGCGTACGCGGCGCCGCTGGTGGATCGACTCGGCCATCTCGAGCACTCGCTCGCTGGCGGTGTGTACACCTCGCGCCGTCGATCCCGGCGCGACCGACACGGCTGCCGCGAGGGCATGAGCGCGTGCGCGGGCGCGTGGCGTGAGCACGCCGTCGAGTCGCTTGAGCGCGGTCCCTGCCCCGCGTGCGAGGGCATCGTCTTCGGAGGGCGTGACCGACCGCAGGCCGAGCAGTAGCGCGAGCAGTTCATTGTCGGTGAAGCGCAGCGGTGCGAGCAGGGAGCCGGGCTCGATCGAGACGCCGCCACCGCGCCCGGGGGTGACGCTCACGTGCACGTCGAGGTCGTGGAGGCGCGCGACGTCGCGGCGTATCGTTCGCTCGCTCACGTCGAGCCGGCGAGCGAGCTCGGCGGTCGTCATGCGGCCGTACGCCTGCAAGAGATCGACGAGCGCAAAGATACGACCGGTGAAGTCGGTCACCTCAGGAGCATACGGGACGAGCCGAGGTGGCCGACGGCCTGGCGCCGTACCGAGCCATCGACACGGTGTTCAGCCGTCGAGCTCGCCCTCGGGACCGCGCGGCTGTCGGCTGTAGCTCAGATTCAAGGCGCTGCGTCGCGCTTCGGTCGCCGCTTCGTCGAGTGCCAGGAGGACGCGCGCGTCGTCGTCGCCCTCGACCACCACGGCCGCGATCACGTCGCCCACCCGCAGCCCGCCCGGGAGCCACCCCCGGGGGATCACGAAGCGTCGTCCGTCGCCGTCTTCGATCTCGGCGATCTGCACGTTCTCGAGGCTCTCGAGCACGTACCTGCCGCGAGGGAGCGCGCTCGGCTCGAAACTCCTGGCCATGCGCGACCGTACCAGCATCACGGTGCGGCTGCCACGGCGGACGCACGAAGGCCTTGTGCAGCGCTCGCCGTACCGCCATACTGGCGTCCACGAGGAGGTGTCGATGTGGTGCGACCGCGGAGCGTGCCCGGCCGATCGTTCGCGGCGTTCGTCGCGGCCGCTGCGCTGGGTCTGATGCTCCAGGTCGCCAGCGAGGCCGACGGTGATGGTCCTGCCACGCGACCGGTTTCGGGCGGCGTCTACTCCGATGGGCAGGCCGAGTCGGGGCGGGAGGCATTCGCGCTCCATTGCGCCCACTGCCACGGCAGCGATCTCCGCGGCGGCTTCGGGCCGAGTCTCGTCCCCCTCGACCCGTGGGCCTTCGGTGGCGGTCCGCTCTCACGCGTCTTCGACCTCATGCGGACCGAGATGCCCTTCGATGCTCCGGGGAGCCTCGACGACGAGGTCTACGCGTCCATACTGGCGTACGTGCTCCTCGAAAACGGCTTCCCGAGCGGCGCAGATCCGCTCCCTGCCTCGACGGACGCGCTCGCGGCGTTCGAACTCGACGATCCCCCCGCCGACTGACGGCGGTCCCATGGAGGTGGCCATCGTGCACGTATCCAGAAGAGTCCAGCTCGTTTCGTTCGCGCTCGTGGTGGTGCTGACGTTCGGCAGTGCGGCGGTCGTCGCTCAGGCGGACACAGCATTCGATGCACAACTCGCGACGGCGATCCAGCACACCGAGCTCGCGATGGGCGCCGACGATCACGCGATGGCCATGCGCCACCTCGGCCACGTGCTCAATTGCATCGCCGGCGAAGATGGCGAGGGTTTCGACGGTAGCTGGGGCCATCCGTGCGGCGCGCAAGGCAGCGGGATCCTGAACGACATCGAGGGCCACGCGCACCAGGGCGACGTGATGGCGCTCCTGCACAGCGCGCACGCGCTGGCGATGGACGGCGTGGACGCGGACTCGATCGGCGCCGTCCATGCGGCGGCGGCCGGCGTACGCGCGTTGCTGCTGGTGCTCCGCGACCACGAAGGCTAGGCGGCGTCAGGGAGGGGTCGGGCGTACCGTTACGTCCGACACCTCCGCCGTGGGCGGCAGGCCGATGACGGTGCGAAGCACCGCTGCGACATCGTCCGGCGTCAGGAGTCGTTCGGCAGCGTACGGCTTCCCTTCGGCTTCGTGCACCGCGCGCTGCATCGGGCTGTCGGTGCGGCCGGGGAAGAGCGACGTGACGCGGATCCCGCGGGGCCGAAGCTCATCGCGCAGGCTGTCGGCGATTGCCCGGAGCGCGTACTTCGACGCTGCATAGGCGCCCCACAGGGCGTTCGCCCTGAGTCCGGCGGTCGAGTTCACGAACACGATGTGCCCCGCTCCGTCGGCCATCAGCGGGAGGAGATCGACGGTGAGCGCCAGGGGCGCTCGGGCATTCACCGCCAATTGACGATCGAAGCGTCCGACGGCGTCGGCGTCGAAGGGTCCGAGTTCGGCCACGCCCGCGCAGTGGACGATGAGGCCGATCGGGCGGCCGTCGGCGCGCGCCGCCAGGGCGATGGTGCCCCGCGCCGCGTCTCGCTCGAGATCGGCGACGACCGGGATGCAGGTATCGCGGCCGCCGATCTCGTCCAGGTCCCGACGAGTGGTGTCGAGCCCCTCTCCACCGCGGGAAATCGTCAGGAGATGGTGCCCGTCCGCGGCGAGCGCGCGGGCGATGGCGCGGCCGATGCCGCTCGTGGCGCCGGTCATGACGGTGAGTCGCTCAGGTCGTGCATCTGCCATGGGGAATCCTCCCGGATCGGGACGCCGGCACGAGCGCGGACCATGTCGCGTTCGTCACACGGTACCTTAGCAAATGGTGTACCTTAGGAAATGAGGTACACCATGACACGCGATCACCGCCAGAATCGCTCCTGCGAGACCCGTCAATGAGCGCCGTCGTGGTGCTCGTAGTCGGTTTCGGCTCGATCATCGCCTGCGGCACGCTCCTCGTAGCGGTGCACGACCTCATCGAAGCGGCGTTCGCGCGCCGTTGCGAGCTTGCCGCGCGTGGAGCGCAGGGGGGCGCGCGCTTCGCGCCCCGCCGCGTCCCGCACGACGGTCACCACCTGTCGCAGTTCGAGGGGGGCTGCACGCCGTCGGCGCGATCGAAGATGTATGCAAGTGCGGCCTCGAAGCCCGCCGGCCGCGTATCCCGGTGGCGCACCCCCGAGATATTGAGGTAGAGCACGTCGCTCCCGGCGAGGCAGAGATCGTGGGCGGTACGTTCCTGGGATGCATTCCGAACGATCACGTCGTTGTCACCCTGGATGAGGAGCGCCGGTAGGCCGTGTCCGCTGAAGCCGGGTCGGTTGGCGACCAAGAGCGCGTCGAGCGCCGGATAGGTCGCGGCGAGCCTGCCACCGCGGAGCGCCGCAGCGAACGCCGGCGTGTAGATCGCGTCGATGTCGAACGGATAGACCTGCTGCACTCGGCTCACGCACATGCTCTTGGTGTTCTGCTCGAGGGTCGGGAGCCACCGCGCAGCGAGGATTTCGCTGGGATCGACGATGTCGTGCCCATAGATGTACGCGAACGACGTCACCACGTAGGGCGCGTAGTACGGCCCCTCGACGAGCAGCGCTCGGACGTCGATCGAGGCTCCGAATCCGATCAGGCCGGCGAGAGCGACGCTCGGGGCGTACGTTGCGCGTGCGTCGGCGGCGGCGAAGGCGGCGTGACCACCCTGCGAGTACCCGCCAGCGACCACCGTGCCGTCGAGCGGCCCGAGCACGTCGGCGTTCTCGGCGAAGAGGACCTGCGCAGCACGCGCTGCATCGAGCATCACGGCTGCCTCGGACGCGGAGTGGAAGTAGGCCTGTGGGCGCGTCGGATCCTCGAACCCGAGGTAGTCCGGAAGGATCGTGACCACGCCGTTCGCGGCGTAGGCCGGGAGGTACGACCCGTAGTCCCCCTCCGGTCGCGGTAGCAGGTGTTCCCGCGAGGGCGCGCACCCGTCGCCGAGACCCGTCGTGCCCGAGCCGAAGACGAAGAGCGGCATTCGTCGCCGCGTCGGTTCGACCGGCACGAAGAGCTGCGCCGGTACCAGGGTCGGAGCGCCGGCGATCCCGATCGTCACGAACTCGAGGCGATACACGTCGACCGCGTTCGCCACTGCAGGGGGTCCAAAACGACCGAACGCCGAGGCCGCGCGCTGCTGCACTTCCGCCGCGCTCAAGCGTTCCACGAACGCGATCTCCGTGACGCTCCCAGGCGGCAGCATCGGACTCGCCCCCTGCTGTGCGAGCCCGAGCACACCGACGCCGGCGACGCAGATCAGGAGCGAGACGACCAGCGCGGTCCGAACCGCGGGGGCGCCCAGACGTCGGGGTCGGTGGTGGGGGGGTCGAGGGCTGGTCACGCTCGCATGAACCTCCTGATGCGCCGTATCACGATGGCGGCACCTGCTCACAATCGCTCGGCGCGCTCTGACCTTCGCTGCGAGCCCGCATCCAGCCGAGAGCCTCCTCGAAGCCGATGTAGCGGGTCTCGTGCCGAGTCCGCAGGTAGTTCGGGTACCGCACGCTCAACCCCAACTCGCACAGGCGTCGCACGAAGCGGGTCTGATCCTCGAAGGGTGCGACGGGATCGTCGACACCCTGCAGGATGATCACCGGCAACCCATGCGCCACGATACCCGTATCGTTCTCTGCGATCATCCGGGCGAGCTCGGGATGGGTCTCCACGAGGGTGCCGGCACGCAATGAAGCGGCCAGAGTGGGCTCGAAGAGGGCTTCGGGGGTCCCGGGGTAGTACGCTTGCACGCCCGCGATGCAGTGGCGGTCGGCATCCTCTGCGAGCCGCGAGGCGTACGGCTCGACGAGGAGGGCGGCGGGATCGATGCGATCGGGATACGTCTCGTCGTAGGCCACCAGGATCCAGGGTGCGACGTACGTGAACGCGCGCATCGCGACGTCGACCTCGCCCGACGGTCCGAATCCGAGCACGCCGGCGAGCGGGACGTCCGGTGCGAAGTCTGCGGCGCGATCGGCGGTCGCGAACGCGGCGTGGCCCCCTTGGGAGAAGCCGGCCACGAACGCATGCTCCGGCGTGCGGGCCGCGTCGAGCCCGGCGAGCGCTGCGGCAGCGGCGCGAAGAGCGTCGAGCACCACCGTCGCCTCCGCGTCGGCCACGAAGTACGGCTGGCGGCGCCGGGGATCGAAGAAGCCGAGGTAGTTCGGGACCACCGTGGCGATCCCTTGCCCGGCGTAGGCGAGACCGTAGGCGCCGTACGTGTCGAGGCCACCGCCGGTCGTGTAGTCGACCGACGGGGCGCAGGCGTCGACCAGACCGGTCGACCCCGGCGCGAAGGCGAGGAGCGTGCCGCCGTCGTCCGTCGTTTCGGGCACGAAGAGGTGGGCGATCGCCTGGCGCTCGCTGCCGTCGAGTGCGCGCGTCTCGAAGCGCAGCACGTAGCTCACGACGGACGTCGTGGCCGACGGAACGGGGGAGCCGTCGTTGCGGAAGCGCCCCGCGGTGGCGCCGTCGACCGCTGCGCGCGACAGCGTCTCGCGCGCCTCGAGCGACACGATGCTGCCGGGTTGGGCGCAGCCGATACCGAGCGAGAGCGCGACGACCAAGACGAAGGGGACGATGGCCCTCCTCACGGTGCCGCGCTCCCGGGAACGTACCCGTCGAGCGTCAGGTATCTCTCTGGTATCTCCCACACGATGACCTCCGGTGGCGTGCTGGCGAATGCTTCGGATGCGAGGTAGCGCTGCATCGGCTCCCAGGGGCCGAACCCCGTGATGGCGGCCTCGTGCAAGTCGAGCCCCAGTGCGTCGCGGAGCGCTCCTGCGACGTTCCAGCGCGCATCGGCGCTGTACGACGTGCCCACCAGTGCGACGCTCAGACGCACCTCGGCGAAGAGATCGTCGCCGGGTCCCTCGAGACTCACGGTGCGCCGGATCTCGAGCGGGTCGGGCGCTGGACCGAAGCGCGCCGCGAGCGGCCCGAGATCGAGGAACGACGTGAGGTCTCCGAGCAGCGGCTCCGTCGCGACGATCTCCGTCGCGAAGGGGGTCGACCCGAGGCCGGAGAGGCCGGTCGCTTCGTCGATCGTGCTCGCGATGGCGACCGCGGCGGCCTCGGCGCCGTGCGGCGTCCAGTGGGTATCGGTGCGCAGAAAGACGTCGCCCGAGCGTCCGGCGGCTGCCAGCACCGGACGGAGGTCGGGCGCGACGACCTGAGCGCTGATGAGCGCCTGGAGCGCGATGTCGTAGCGGCGGCGAGCCCCCTCCGGGAGGGGCGCGGGTGACGGTCCCGGGACCATGGCCGCCTTGGCAGGCACCAACGCCACCACGAGCTCGATGCCATCTCCAGCGAGCCGGTCGCGGACGGCGATGATCGCGTCGCTCCAGGTGGCGACGGCCGCCGCGGGATCGCCGACCACGTCGTACTCCTCGGCACTGTAGAGCCAACCGTCGGAGCCCACGAGCACACCCGCGCGCCCCTGGCCGAAGGCCAGGAAATCGACCAGCCCCCAGACGGTGCGGCTGGCACCGAGCAGGGGCGAGGATTCGTCGAGTGCACGTTGGTACGCGCTCGCGGCCTCGCCGTCCCAGAAGGAAGCCTCGGGGGCGCGCACGAGTGCCGGGTTGGCGAGGGTGGCGACCAGGCCGATCGCGATGGACGCCGCGAAGGCGCTCGCGGCGACGTACCTCGCGCGACGGCGTCGCTCGGGCTGCGGGGCCGGTCGAGTACGGAGCGAGGAGGGTTCGGGCGGCATCAGAACCGGAAGTAGAGGAAGGGAGAGAAGCTGTCGGCGATGGCCCGCATGAGACCGAGCGCGAACAGCGGGACGAGGGCGAAGGTGAGCGCCCGCTCGGCCCGCCCCTGCCAGGCCGGCGGACGTGGGCGCGTGTCGGTCGACTCCGTCGTCGGCTGCGGTACGGGGGTCGGGAAGAAGATGAGGAGGTACGCGATCACCAGCGTGACGAGCGACCGAGTGGAGAGCTGCCACGCGAGTTCGGTACTGAGGGTGATGCCGTTGAGCCCGAGCATGCCCGCGTACACCGCGCCCGCGTGTGCGAGGTCGGTCGAACGGAAGAGCACCCAGCCGACGAGCACGAGGGTGAAGGTGAGCGCACGAGCGGCGAGCCCGCTCACCTCCTCGGTGCGCCGCAGGCCGCGATCGCGCTGCAGGCGTTCGATCGCGAGGAGTGCGCCGTGCCAGGCTCCCCACGCGACGAAGACCCACGAGGCGCCGTGCCAGAGCCCGCCGATGACCATCACGAGCAGCAGGTTGACGTAGGTGCGCGACGGCGAGAGGCGGTTCCCGCCCAGCGGGATGTAGAGGTAGTCGCGCAGCCACCGCGACAGGCTCATGTGCCACCGCTGCCAGAACTCGGTGATGCTCGCGGAGAGGTAGGGGCGTGCGAAGTTCTCCTTGAAGCGGAAGCCGAGCAGGAGGCCGAGGCCGATCGCCATGTCGCTGTAGCCGCTGAAGTCGAAGAAGAGTTGCGCAGCGAATGCGAGCGTGCCGATCCAGGCTTCCACCATCGTCGGCGAGGAGAGCGCGAAAGCGCCGTCCGCGATCGGGGCGAGGGCGTCGGCGATGAGTACCTTCTTGCAGAACCCGAGCATGAACCGCTGTGCACCCTCCGCCAGCATCGGCCCGTCCATGGCCGGTCGGGCGAGTTGGAGGGCGAGATGCTTGTAGCGCACGATCGGACCTGCGATGAGTTGCGGAAAGAGCGCGATGTAGGCCGCGACGTCGACGAAGCGTGCGCTCATCGGTGCGTCCTCGCGCCACACGTCGACCATGTAGGAGATCGACTGGAAGACGTAGAACGAGATACCGATCGGCAGGATGATCGACACGGCCGGCAAGGGGCCGGCGCCGAGACTCCTCAGCAGGGCGTCGAGGCTCGCGACGCCGAACTCGGCATACTTGAAATAGGCCAGGGTCGAGAGTTGCAGGGTCACACCGAGTGTCAGGATCACGCGGGCAGTACCTCGGCGGGACGACTTGAGTCGCGCGACGCTCTCGCCCACCGCATATGCGACGACGGTGGCCGCGGCGAAGAGGAGCGCGAAGTCGGGTCGCCACCAGGCGTAGAAGGCGTAGGAGGCGATCAGGATCCAGGTGGTCCGCGCCCGCGGCGGCAGTACCGCGTAGACCGCCATGAAAGCCGGCAGGAACAAGAAGAGGAAGACCGTGCTGGTGAAGACCATCGCTCAATCGTCGAGTCGTGATGCCACGTACGCGACGATCAGACCGTCGGCGCCCGCGGCAACGATGACCGCGTGCGCCACGCCTCGCTCGAAGTGCCGCACCTCGAGGTCGATCGTCTCGGCGCCACCGCGCACGCTGAGCGCCACTTCGGCCTCGGCGATCGCGACGGACGCTTGCGTACCCGGACCGACGCCCTCGACGACGATCGGACCGTCGACGACCACCAGGGCGAGCGATTCGTGGTCGGTGAGGTTGTACAGCGCCAACATGCCGCGCGAGGCGTCGCGCAGCGGCGTGTCCTCGATCGTCAGCGCTCCCTCGCGTGTAGCGAACACGGTGACGAAATCGCCGATCTCGACGTCGATCACCGTCTCCTCGCCCCCGAGGTCGAGCCGCACGGGACCCGGTGCCACGGCGACGTACGCGGTGGCACCGGCGAACCCCAGCACCTCGAGTTCGCCGTCGGCGACGCGGACAGCCAGGCCACCCTCGTCCAGCACGTTCACGGCGCGAACGTACGCCACGTCGACGGGCGCCTGCGGTCCGTAGAGGTCCTCTTGTGACCACGCCGTTCCCACGAGGGCGAGGACCATGACGGCGAGTGTGCCGAGCACGACGGCGTCGGCGGTGCGAAGGCGCGTGAGGATCATCAGGATCGACGATACCGGGAATCGTTGCCGCCGTCTTGGGCATGTGATGCACAGGTCGCGCCGGCGCCTATGCTACGTCCATGAGCGACCCGGCCGCGCGCGTCCGCGCCCTGCGCGACGAAATCGCGCACCATGACTACCGCTACCACGTTCTCGACGCTCCGGAGATCGCCGACGACGCGTACGACGAGCTCTTTCGCGAGCTGCGCTCGCTCGAGGAGCGCCATCCCGATCTCATCGCCACCGACAGTCCGACGCAGCGCGTCGGGGGGGCTCCCGTCGCCGCGCTCGAGAGCGCGGAGCACGTGGCGCCGATGCTCAGCCTCGACTCGTCGGCCGACCCAGACGCGTTCCGACAGTTCGATGCCCGCGTCCGCAAGGCGCTCGCGGCCGCCGCGGAATCCGAGTCGGAGATCGCCGTGCGCTACTCCCTGGAACCGAAGCTCGACGGGCTCTCGGTGGAGCTCGTCTACGCCGATGGGCTGCTCGAGCGAGCACTCACGCGCGGAGACGGCCAGATCGGCGAAGTCATCACGTCGAACGTCCGTACCATCCGCTCGATCCCGCTTCGGCTCTCTCGTGGGGGTCCCGTCCCGCCGCTGCTCTCCGTGCGCGGCGAGATCTTCCTCCCGTTGCACGCCTTCGACGACGTCAACGAGCGCCTGCTCGCACTGGGGAAATCCCCGTTCGCGAATCCGCGGAACGCGGCGGCGGGCACCGTCCGGCAGCTCGATCCGGCGCTCGCCGCCGAGCGCCCGCTCACGCTCTTCGCCTACGACGTACTCGAGGGTGACGGAGCGCGCGCCGAGGCGGACGTGAGGACGCACGACGAGGTGCTGGCTGCACTCCGCGGCTGGGGGCTGCCCGTCAACCCCGAGAACACGTGGGCCGACGGTGCCGACGAGGTGCTGGCGCACTTCGCGCGGCTCGCCGAGCGCCGCGACGCCCTGCCATACGAGATCGACGGTCTGGTGGTCAAGATCGACGACCTCGCCCTCCGCCGCCGACTCGGGTCCACGGCGCACCACCCACGGTGGGCCTTCGCCATCAAGTTCCCCCCCCGCAAGGAGGTCTCTCAGGTGCTCCGGATCGTGGTGAGCGTCGGGCGCACGGGAACGGTGACGCCCGTCGCACTCCTGCGCCCCGTCAGCATCGGCGGCGTCACCGTGAGTCGTGCCAACCTCCACAATCGCGAGGACATCGAACGCAAGGACATCCGCGAGGGCGACACGGTGCGAGTGGAGCGCGCCGGCGACGTCATACCGCAGGTCGTAGCGCGCGTCGACGAGGGAGCCGAGCGCGGCCCGCCGTTCCGGATGCCGCCCACGTGCCCCTCGTGCGACACGCCCCTCGAGAGCGTCGGCCCCTACACGGTCTGCCCGAACGCCTTCGAGTGCCCGGCGCAACTCGTCGGGCGGCTCGTGCACTTCGGGAGTCGCCGCGGGCTCGACATCGAGGGACTCGGTGAGCGCACCGCACGCCAGCTCGTCGACCGGGAGATGGTCCGACACCTCCCCGACCTGTTCGATCTCGACGCCGCGGTGGTCGAGGATCTCGATGGCTTCGCCGAGGTGTCGGCCCGGAAACTCGTCGCGGCCATCGACGCGGCTCGCTCCACGACGCTGCCGCGGCTCCTCTACGCGCTCGGTATTCCCGAGGTCGGCGCCGCCGTCGCGCGTACGCTCGCGCAACGATTCGGCACCTCGAGCGCGCTCCGAGCCGCCGACGTGCGGGCCCTCGAGGCGATCGACGGCATCGGACCGATCATGGGCGCCGCAATTCATCGGTTCCTGCACGAAACGCGGAACGCCGACGTCCTCGACGCGCTCCAGACCCTGCTCGAGACGGCGCCGATCGTGGTCTCCACGGACGATGCGAAACCACTCGCCGGGCACCGCATCGTGTTCACGGGCGCCCTCGAGCGCTTCACGCGCGAGGGCGCGACGGAGCTCGTCGAGCGCTTCGGCGCCGCCGCCGGGAGCAGCGTATCGGGGAAGACGACGCTCGTGGTGGCGGGAACGGCCGCCGGCAGCAAGCTCGTCAAGGCGCAGGAGCTCGGTGTCGAGATCGTCGAGGAGGAGGGCTTCCTCGCCTACCTCGCCGACCACGGCATCGACACGACCGAGCTCGAAGCGGGAGCGGGTGCGTGACGGGACCCGGAGCGTCCTACACGAACGTAGAGATCGCGGATCGGCTCGAGCGGCTCGCCGACCTGCTCGAATTGCAGGAGGCGAACCCGTTCAGGGTGCGCGCCTACCGCAGCGCTGCCGAGGTGATCGCCGCGCACGACGTGAGCGTGGCCGAGCTCGACGATGAGGGCCTCACGGCGATGAAGGGGATCGGCAAGGATCTCGCGCGCGCGGTGCGCGACCTCGTCGAGGCCGGCGAGATCCCACAGCTCACCGCGCTCGAGCGGGAGGTGCCGATCGGTCTGCTCGACGTCAAGCGCGTTCCTGGCGTCGGACCGAAGCGCGCCATCACGCTCTGGAAGTCGCTGGGAGTGACCGGACTCGACGACCTCGAGCGCGAGGCCCGCGCCGGGCGGGTGGCTGCGCTCGCCGGGTTCGGCGAGAAGACGCAGACGAAGGTCCTCAGAGGCGTCGAGCAGGTCCGCGCGCACCGTGGCCGGCTTCGCTCCGTCGACGCCGAGGTGCTCGTCGCTCCGCTCGTTGCGCATCTCGCGGATGCCGCCGGCGTCGAGCGGGTCGAGGTCGCGGGTTCCTTGCGTCGCGGGCGGGAGACGATCGGCGACGTCGACGTCGTCGCGCAGTCCGACGATCCCGAACCGGTCATGGCTGCCCTACGCACGTACCGTGGCGTTCGCGACGTGGTCGGGAGCGGACGTGCGAAAACGAGCGTGACGCTCGAGGGTGGTCAACAGGTCGACCTGCGCGTGGTCGATCGCGCGGCGTACGGTGCTGCGCTGCTCTACTTCACCGGCTCCAAGTCCCACAACGTCGAGTTGCGCTCGCGCGCTGCCGCGCGGGGCATGCGTCTCTCGGAGTACGGACTCTTCGACCTCGACGACGACGGCGAACCCGGGGTCCGCCGCGCCGGAGCGAGCGAGGAGGAGATCTACCGTGCCCTCGAGCTCGACTTCGTGCCGGTCGAGCTGCGCGAGGGGCGTGGTGAGGTGGCGGCGGCCGCCGACGGCACGCTGCCGCGACTCCTCCAACTCGAAGACCTACGGGGTGACCTCCACCTCCACACGACCTGGTCGGACGGCGCCGACGACGTCGCCACGATGGTCGCGGCGTGCGAGGCGCGCGGCTACGCCTACATGGCGATCACGGACCACAGCCAGGCGCTGCGCATGACCGGCGGACTCGACGCCGAGAAGCTCGCGCGCCAATGGGGAGCGCTCGACGACTTCGAGCGCGAGCACGACGGCGTCACCATCTTGCGCGGGCTCGAGGTCGACATCCGGAAGGACGGCACGCTCGATCTCGACGACGACTCCTTGGAGCGGCTCGACATCGTCGTCGCCTCGATCCACTCCCATCTGGAGCTGGGGCGCGACGCGCAGACGCAGCGCGTGATTCGCGCGCTCGAACACCCCCAGGTGAACGTCCTCGCGCACCCCACCGGGCGCATCCTCGGGGTGCGAGACCCCTACGCCATCGACCTCGACGCGGTGTTCGCCGCGGCAGCGTCCCGCGGCGTCGCGATCGAGCTCAATGCCGCACCGCAACGGCTCGATGTCGGCGACGTCGACCTCATGCGCGCCGTGACGGCCGGCTGCACGATCGTCGTCGACACCGATGCGCACTCCGTTCGCGGTCTCGAGCACATGCGCTTCGGCGTCACCACGGCCAGGCGGGCGTGGTTGGGACCCGAGCACGTCCTGAACGCCTGGCCCCTGGCGCGCGTGCGTGCGTTTCTCGCGAAGCGCTGATGGCGTGGTTCCGGGCGCGCGGCGCAGTCGCCCACCTGTCTCATGACGGTGTGTCACAGTGGTGGCGATCCCAGCGCACGTCCCTCGAGGCGTGTAGGAGCCCGTCTCGTGCCTCTTCTCAGCTCCCTCTCGCGTACCGTGGTGTGGTGGTCGTGCCTCGTCTCCGGGGTGGCGTTCGCGCAAGGCGACATCGATCGATCACCCTTCGCCCCGGTGGTGCAGCACCTCATCGACGAGGTCCATGCCGGCATCGTGCCGTGCGACCTCGTGGTGGACCGAGCGACCCTCTGCTTCACGCTCGCTCCCGGGAGCGTCGCGCTCGTCGCCGAGGGGCTCGAAGCGATGCTGCTGGAGTACGGCGGCGCCCTCGTTCGTACGTCGTGGCGTTCGGCGAACGGCGTCCATCACGTCGAACTGCTACTCGACGACGACCTTTGGGGCGCGCTGGAGGTGTGGCTCAGCGAGCCCGGCGATCGCACGGTGTCGGGTCTCCTGAAGTACGTCACGCGCCGACGTTCCGGACCCTGAGGTACTCCGCCGTGAGGAGCCGTCGCTGGCGCACGAAGCCGCACCACGACACGCCGGCGGGAGCCTCCACGTGAGCGGACGCTCGCCGTCACCCCGCTTGAGCATCGCGATCGGCGACTACCTCAAGGCGATCTGGTTGCTCGCGCGCGGTGCCGCCGATGCGCCCGTCGCCACGAGCGCCATCGCCGAGCACCTGGCGGTGTCGCCGGCGTCGGTCTCCGGGATGCTCGCGCGCCTGCAGGAGCGCGGGTGGGTCACGCATGAGCGCTACCGTGGCGTCACCCTCACCCGAGAGGGCGAGCGCGAGGCGCTGCGGCTCGTCCGCCGCCATCGACTGATCGAGACGTTCCTGATCGAGTACCTCGGCTACGCCTGGGACGAGGTTCACGACGAGGCCGAGGCGATCGAGCACGCCATCAGCGATCGTTTCACGGAGCGCCTCGCCGGGCGGCTCGGCCACCCGACCCACGACCCCCACGGCGACCCCATCCCGAACGCTCGGGGCGGGGTCCCGGCGACGCCCGACACGCCGCTCGACCTCGTCGACGTGGGGGAGACCCTCGTCGTGTCCAGATTGACGACCCAGGACGCCGCGCTCCTCGCCCGCCTCGATCGCTTGGGCATCCGGCCGGGCAATGGCGTGTTCGTGATGGCGCGCGATCGCGTGGCCGGTCGGGTACGGGTCCGCGTCGAGGGCGACGACCACGAGCTCGGTGCCGATCTCGCGCAGTACGTCCAGGGTGAAGTTCGCGACGAGGCGGAATCGTGACGGAGCGGGGCGCCGTCGGACGGGAGAGTGTGCAAGGGGAGCTCTTCGTGCACGCTCGCGTGGTGCTGCGTCGGATGCCGGCGACGGGCGCGACCGTGCGACTGCGACTCGAACCGCTCGGCGGCGGCCTCGTGCGCGTCGTGGAGGCGGCTCGACGCTCTGCCGGGGCGAGCGCCTTCAAAGACCTTCCGGGGGAGGTGGGGCGGGTGGTGCGCTTCGAGCAGCTCGGACTCGATACCGCCTATGCCCGGCTCTTCGGCGACGAGGCATGAGCGCCCCTCCCACGATCGGTCGTCCATCAGGTATACAGAGGGTCGCTGGACCGGGCGTGCCCGACGTGTCGGACGCGCTCCCGCGTCCATGTGCACCGCAGCACGCACGCCACGACCCGACCGACGGCACCGTCCGTGTCGATGGTGAGCACGTGCCCGGCCCGAGGCCGGCGCGGATTCGAGGAGGCGAGATGACGGCGAGGCCCGAGAAGACGGCGAGGCCGATGCCGACGAGCGCTCCGAGCGTGTCTGGGTGCCCGGGGGCGACCGGGTGCTGATCGCCGTGCTGCTCGCGTTCGGCGTGGCCCTGGCCGCGCCGGTCATCGTGCGCGTCGCGGGCGACCGCTCGGGCTGGGTGCTCGCCCTGCTCCCCGCCGGCATCACGGCCTACCTGCTGAGCCATGGTTCTCGAGTGGCGGCGGGCGAGAGCATCGTCGAACGCGTCGCCTGGGTGAGCGCGCTCGACATCCACCTGTCGATGCGCCTCGACGGCCTGTCGTTGGTCTTCGCCCTGATGATCGCAGGTATCGGCACCGCCATCGTGATCTACGCCGGCGGATACCTTCGGGGCGACCGTCAGCTACCGCGCTTCTACCTCCTGCTGCTAGCGTTCATGGCGGCGATGCTCGGCGTCGTCTTATCCGACAACCTCATCAGCCTCTTCGTGTTCTGGGAGCTCACCAGCATTACGTCGTACTTTCTCGTCGGGTACAAGCACGAGGACGAGACGAGCCGGAAGAGTGCGCTGCAGGCGCTCCTCGTTACCGCTGGCGGCGGGCTCGCCATGCTCGCCGGCTTCCTGATCCTCGGGCTCGTCGGCGGCACCTTCGAGATCTCCGAACTCCTCTCCGATCCCGAGGCGATCCGAGGCCACGAGGCGTACCTCGCCATCTTGCTGCTCGTCGGGCTCGGCGCACTCACGAAGTCGGCGCAATGGCCATTCCACTTCTGGTTGCCGAACGCCATGGCGGCGCCGACCCCGGTATCGGCCTACCTTCACAGCGCCACGATGGTCAAGGCCGGCGTCTACCTCCTCGCGCGTCTCTCGCCGGCGCTCGGGGGTACCCCCGCCTGGTTTTGGCTCTTGACCCTCGCGGGTGCGGCCACGATGCTCGCGGCAGGATCGCTCGCACTCCTACAGCGCGACAGCAAGCGGCTGCTCGCCTACTCCACCCTCATCGCGCTCGGTACGCTCGTCATGCTGATCGGCGTCGGAACACCCGGCGCGATCTCGGCGATGATCGTCTTCCTTGTCGGGCACGCGCTCTACAAGGCACCGCTCTTCATGGTGGCCGGATCGGTCGACCACGAAGCCGGCTCACGCGACGTGACCGCGTTGCGTGGCCTCGGTCGCGTCATGCCGATCACGTGGATCACGGCGCTCGTCGCGGGCCTCAGTGCCGGAGGGCTCCCCCCGCTCTTCGGCTTCGTCGCCAAGGAACTCGCCTACGAAGGGCTCTTCGAGAACCCGCTGCTCCTCGGGGCGCTCATCGCCGCGAGCGCCGTGATGGTGCTCATCGTCTACCTAGTGGCCTGGCGCCCGTTCGCCGGTCGTGAGATCCACGCGCCTTCGGCCCCGCACGAAGCCCCCCTCTCGATGTGGCTCGGCCCCGCGCTCTTGGCGGCGGGCGGTGCGGTGCTGGGCTTCGCGCCGTGGCTCATCGGCGACAGCCTCATGGTGCCGGCGGCGGCGGCCGTGCTCGGGGAGTTGCACCCGTTCCGCCTCTACCTCTGGCACGGTTTCACGCTCGCGCTCGGTCTGTCGGCAGTGACCGTGGCCTTGGGCGTGGTGCTGGTGTGGCGCTGGCGACCCGTGCACGACGCGCTCCGCTCGCGCACGCTCGGCTGGACCTTCGGACCGGTCGGCGGCTACGATGCGCTCATGGCGGGCCTCGTCCGATTCGCGGCCTGGCAGACGCGGGTGCTGCAGTCCGACGATCTCCGGCATCACATGACCATCATCCTCGGCTTCACCGTGGCGCTCACCGGACTGACCGCCACCTTTCGGGGGGAGCTCGCCTTCGACCTGCGCCACGAGGCCGGATACTTCTACGAGTACATCGTGCTCGTGCTGGTGGGCGCCGCCGCGATATCGGCGCTGCGAGCGCACTCTCGCCTCGTCGCCATCACCTCGCTCGGCGTCGCCGGCTTCGGTATCGCCATCGTGTTCGTCTTCTTCGCCGCCCCCGACCTCGCCATCACGCAGTTCCTGGTGGAGACGCTGATCGTGATCATCGTCGCACTCGTGCTCATCCGACTGCCGCGGGGATCGCTGCGCGAGACGTCGAACGGGAGCGTCCGAGCGATCGCGGGTACGATCGCCGTGGCCGGCGGCGCGCTCTTCACCGTCCTGACCCTGGCCGTCACCGCGCTCCCCTTCGACGCTAGCCTCACGACATTTTTCGAGGCCGAGAGCTACCCCGCGGCCCAGGGGCGCAACATCGTGAACGTCATCCTGGTGGACTTTCGTGCGATCGACACGCTCGGCGAGATCACCGTGCTCGCGGTCGCAGCGAGTGGGGCGTACGCGCTGCTCCGGCGCTCGTTCGGGCGCCGGCGAGACGACGTCGACACCGAAGATCGCTCCGATCGGGTGCACGTCGAGCGGGGGGGCGGTGCATGAACAGCCTCATCCTCCGGAGCGCCACGCAGCTCCTCCTCACGATCCTGCTCCTCTTCTCGTTCTTCCTCATGCTCCGGGGCCACGATCTCCCCGGGGGTGGCTTCATCGGCGGACTCGTCGCCGCAGCGGCGGTGGCGCTCTATGCGATCGCCTTCGGGTATCGCGCCGCGCAGGCCATGCTCCGCATCTCGCCGCGGGCGCTCGTCGGCTGGGGGCTGCTCGCAGCCGTCGCCTCGGGGTTCCTGGCGTTGCTGCAGGGTCAAGCCTTCCTCACGGGCCAGTGGTGGATCGTCGAACTCGGCGGCGGCGCCGAATTGAAGTTGAGTTCCCCGCTGCTCTTCGACATCGGTGTCTACCTGGTGGTGGTCGGGACCATCCTCACGATGCTCTTCGCACTGGAGGAGCGCTGACGTGGAGACACCCCTGGCGCTCACCGTCGGCGTGCTCTTCGCGTGTGGCCTCTACCTCGTGATGCAGCGAAACCTGCTGCGGTTCGTGTTCGGGTTGCTGCTCCTCTCGGGGTCGGTCAATCTGCTCATCTTCACCGTCGGCCGCCTCACTCGGGGCGCCCCGGCGTTCGTGCCGAGCGAATTGAGCACACCACCGGGTGACGTCTCGAATGCGCTGCCGCAAGCACTCATCCTGACGGCGATCGTGATCGGGTTCGGCCTGGTCGTCTTCGCCATGATCCTCCTCCTGCGCACCTACGAGCGCCTGGGCACGGTGAAGACCGAGGAGCTCTCGGCCCACCTCGAAGCGCCTCGGCCCGTCCCGATGCGACACGACGACGAGGCACCCGCATGAGCTGGCTCGTGGGGGCGCCGGTCATCCTGCCGCTCGCGGTTGCGGCGCTGCTCTTCGTGCTCCAGGGCCGCCGTGAGGCGCAACGTGTGATCTCGACCGCCTCGACGGCGCTCTTGGTGACGCTCTCCGCGATCCTGCTCTACCGGGTGTCGGAGGGAGGGATCCTCGTCGCGCAGTTCGGCGAGTGGCGTGCACCGTTCGGCATCAGCTTCGTGGCCGATCACTTGAGCGCCATCATGGTGGTGATCACCGGGGTCATGGCGGTCGCAACGGCGGTCTACGCACTGCGCGACATCGACCCCGACCGCGAGGCACTCGGCTACCACCCGCTCTTCCAAGTCCTCCTCGCCGGTATCAACGGCGCCTTCCTCACCGGCGACCTCTTCAACATGTACGTCTGGTTCGAGGTGCTGCTGATCGCGTCGTTCGTGCTGCTCACGCTCGGCAACCGCCGCGAACAGCTCGAGGGGGGCATCAAGTACGTGGCGGTGAACCTCGTCTCGTCGCTCGTCTTCCTCGGGGCGATCGGGCTCGTGTACGGCGTGACCGGCACGCTCAACATGGCCGACCTGGCGATCCGGTTGCCGCAGGCACCGGGCGGACTCGTGAGCGTGATCGCCATGCTGTTCATGGTGGCGTTCGGGATCAAAGCGGCGCTCTTCCCGCTCTTCTTCTGGCTGCCGGCGTCGTACCACACGCCGCCGCAGGCGATCGCGGCGATCTTCGCCGGTATGCTCACGAAGGTCGGGGTGTACGCGCTCATCCGCGTGTTCACCCTGCTCTTCGTGCACGACGTCGCCTACACCCACACGATCCTCCTGTGGATCGCCGGCTTCACGATGGTCACCGGGGTGCTCGGGGCGGCCGCGCAGAACGACTTCAGGAAGATCCTCTCGTTCCACATCATCAGCCAGATCGGGTACATGATCATGGGCCTCGCGCTCTACACGCCGCTGGCACTGCTCGGCGCCGTCTTCTACATCGTCCACCACATCATCGTGAAGGCGAACCTCTTCCTGGTGGCGGGCATCGTGCGTCGCTACGCCGGCTCGTTCGACCTCGATCGGCTCGGGGGCCTCTACCGGAGGGCGCCCTTCCTCTCGGTCCTGTTCCTGGTCCCGGCCTTTTCACTCGCTGGCTTTCCGCCGCTCTCGGGCTTCTGGGCCAAGCTCGTCGTGGTGCTTGCCGCCGCCGACGTGGGGGCGTGGCCGATCGTCGCCGTGGCACTCGTGGTCGGCCTCCTGACGATCTACTCGATGACGAAGATCTGGCAGGCCGCGTTCTGGTCGCCGCTCCCCGACGGAGTCGAGCTGGCGCCGCGCCCGTCGGGATTGCTCTACGCCCCCGTGATCGGCCTCGCGCTCCTGACGCTGGCGATCGGTTTCTGGAGCGGACCGTTCCTCGCGGTTGCAGAGGCGGCGGCCACGGAGCTCATGGACCCGACCGCGTACGTCCGGGCGGTGCTCGGCGACGCCGCGGCCGCGACGATCGGACGCACCCCGTGAGGCTCTTCGGCCTCAACATGGTGCTGGCGCTCGTGTGGGCGATGGCGGGGGGCGTGATCACGCTCGGCACGCTCGCCTTCGGCTTCGTCGTGGGGATGGCCGTGCTGCACTTCGTCGGTCCGGTACTGGGCGACGAGCGCTACGCGCTGCGGTTCGTCTTGGCGATCGGCCTGCTCTTCTTCTTCCTCAAGGAGTTGGTCCTCTCCAGCGTGCGCGTGGCGATCGACGTCATCAAGCCGAGCCTGACCATGCGACCGGCGGTCGTGTCGGTGCCGCTTGCGCTCACGAGCGACGCCCAGATCACCCTCCTCGCCAACCTCATCTCGCTCACGCCGGGGACGCTCTCCGTCGACGTCTCCGACGATAAATCGTGCCTCTACGTGCACGCGATGTACGGCGAGGACGCCGAGGCACTTCGCCGTGGCATCAAGGCGGACTTCGAGCACCGCATCGCGGAGGTGTTCCGGTGACGCTCTTCGACGGCCCCGTCAGCTTCTTGCAGGTCAGCGCCTACGTCGGCTTCGGCGGTGTGACGATCGCGATCTGTGCGGCGTTCGTGCGCGTGGTCGTGGGGCCGAGCATGCCCGACCGCGTGCTCGCGCTCGACCTGATCGGGCTCCTGTCGGTCTCGCTCATCGGCCTCTACGCCATCGCGTCGGGCGAATCGCTCTTCCTGGACGCGGCGATCGCGTTGGCGCTCATCAGCTTCCTGGGCACGGTCGCCTTCTCGCGCTTCATCGAATGGCGGGGGGAGGAGCCCGATGCTTGAGGGCGTGATCGAGATCGTCGCGGGCGTGCTGATCCTGGCGGGCGCTTTCTTCGTGTTGGTTTCGGCGCTCGGCTTGCTCCGGCTTCCCGACCTGTTCATGCGCATGCACGCCGCCACCAAGGCCGGCACGCTCGGGGCCGGACTCGTCCTGTTCGCGGCCGCGCTCTTCTTCGGCGAACTCGCCGTGTCGATCAAGGCGGCGGTGGTCTTCCTCTTCCTCCTCCTCACGGCGCCCGTTGCCGCGCACGTGCTCGGACGCGCCGCCTACTACGCAGGCGTCACCCTCTGGGACCGCACGATGCTCGACGAGCTGCGCGGGAAGTACGACGAGTCGACCGACGAGCACGACGGGCCCGGCGCCGGGTCGCCCGCTCCGAGCGACCGGTAGCGCCTCCCTGGTACCGTGAGCCCATGACCGACGGTCCAGGCAAGGCGGCAGCGCGATACCTCGAGCACGTGCGGAGCGAGCTCGACTCGATGGCCTCGGAAGGGCTCTCGAAGCGAGAGCGCGTCATCACGTCGCAGCAGCAGGCCGAGGTGGAGATCGAACTCGGCGACGGGAGCGCGAGGCGGCGCGTCCTCAACCTCTGCGCCAACAACTACCTCGGCCTCGCGAACCATCCCGACGTGATGAGGGCGGCGATCGCCGGAATCGAATCGCACGGCTTCGGCGTCGCCTCGGTGCGGTTCATCTGCGGTACGCAGGATCTCCACCACGACCTCGAAGCGCGTCTATCGCACTTCCTGCGCACCGAGGCGACGATCCTCTACACCTCGTGCTTCGACGCCAACGGCGGCCTCTTCGAAACACTGCTCGGGCCCGACGACGCCGTCATCTCCGACGCACTGAACCACGCCTCGATCATCGACGGGATCAGGCTCTGCAAGGCGCGACGACTGCGCTACGCCAACGCCGACATGGACGACCTCGAACGGCAGCTCCACGCCTCACGGGACGCCCGCTTCCGCCTCATCGCGACCGACGGCGTCTTCAGCATGGACGGCATCGTCGCGCCGTTGCGGGAGATCTGCGACCTTGCGGAGCGCTACGACGCACTCGTCATGGTCGACGACTCGCATGCGGTGGGGGTCCTCGGCGACGGCGGACGCGGCACGCACGAGCACACCGGGGTGATGGAGCGCGTCGACATCCTGACCGGCACGCTCGGCAAGGCGCTGGGGGGAGCATCGGGAGGCTACACGAGCGGCCGTCGCGACCTCGTGGAGCTGTTGCGCCAGCGGAGCCGACCCTACCTCTTCAGTAACGCCCTGCCGCCCACGGTGGTGGCTGCGTCGCTCAGGGTGCTCGACCTGCTCGAGGAGGGGGGCGCGCGGCGGACGGCCGTCGCGGCGAACGCCGCCTACTTCCGCGAGCGCATGGAGGCTGCCGGCTTCACGCTCACGGGCGCCGATCACCCCATCGTGCCGGTCATGGTCGGCGACGCGGCCCTCGCCGGTCGGATGGCCGAGCGGCTCCTCGAGGAGGGGATCTACGTGGTGGCCTTTTCGTATCCCGTGGTGCCCCGAGATGGGGCGCGCATCCGCACGCAGCTCTCCGCGGCGCATACGCGCGCGCACCTCGATGCGGCGGTCGCCGCCTTCGACCGGGTCGGGCGCGAGCTCGGCCTGATCGGCTGAGGCGGGGCATGCAGGCGCTGGCGAAGCTCGAACCACGAGCGGGCATGTGGCTCACGGAGGTGCCCGAGGCGACGATGGGAGCGCTCGACGTCCTCATCGAGATCCGCTGCACGTCGATCTGCGGGACGGACGTCCACATCGACCAGTGGGACGCGTGGGCGCAGCGGACGGTGCCGGTACCGATGGTGACGGGGCACGAGTACATGGGCGTGGTGCTCGAGGTCGGAGCCGATGTGCGCGGTGTCCGCCCGGGTGACCGAGTCTCCGGTGAGGGGCACCTGACCTGCGGCCACTGCCGGAACTGCCGGGCGGGCCGGCGGCACCTGTGCCGGAACACGCAAGGCGTGGGCGTCGATCGCCCAGGCGCCTTCTGCGAACGCTTCGTGCTTCCGGCCACGAACGTCTTCGTGCTCCCCGAGAGCGTCCCAGACGAGTGGGCCACCCTTCTCGACCCCCTCGGGAACGCCGTGCACACGGCGCTCTCGTTCGACCTCGTGGGGGAGGACGTGCTCATCACCGGAGCCGGGCCCATCGGCTGCATGGCGGCAGCGGTCTGTCGCTTCGTGGGGGCGCGGCACGTGGTGGTGACCGACGTGAACCCCTACCGGTTGGCGTTGGCCGACCGGATGGGCGCGAGCCGCGTGGTGAACGTCGCGGAACCCGGCGCCGACCTCGCGGAGGTGATGGCGGAGTTGGGAATGACCGAGGGCTTCGACGTCGGACTCGAGATGTCGGGATCGGCCGACGCCCTCCGCCAGACCATCGCGAGCATGAACTGGGGGGGCAAGGTGGCGATCCTCGGGATTCCACCACACGAGGTGGCGATCGACTGGGATGGCGTCATCTTCAAGGGGCTCACGCTCAAGGGCATCTACGGCCGCGAGATGTTCGAGACCTGGTACAAGATGGCCAACATGCTCGGCTCCGGCCTCGATCTCGATCCGCTGATCACCCATCGCCTCCCGGTGGAGCGATTCCGGGAGGGATTCGACGTGATGGGCTCCGGCCGCTCGGGGAAGGTCATCCTCGACTGGAGCAGCTGAGCGTGCCCTGCACACGAACTCGGGACCGGCCACCGGCACGCCGTGGGGCGCGCGTCCGTCGCCCTCTGTACGGAGTGTATGGGGCGGAGCCCCTACCCTACGGGTGTCTTGCAATCAGTCCCGTGTCTCGACCCCAGGAGGTCCATCCATGCGCCCCAAACGCCCGATCCTCGTCGTACTCGCCCTTTCGGCCCTCATCGCGGTCCTGACGGCCGTCGTCGCGCAGCAGGCCCTCGCGGACGACTCCGTCGAGGGGTATTTCTCCTGGACGCGCTTGAACCCGCAGCGTAATTTCATCCCGAGCGCGCACGCCACCCCCAAGGACATCTACGTCAACGACGTCGGCGCCGAGAGCGCGACGTCGCGGTCGTTCCCGTTCCCGGAGGGGAGCGTGCTCGTGAAGGAGGTCGTGGACGAAGCGTCGCTCTCCGTGGCGATGCTCCCCTCGATGCGCAAGGTCGCCGGGTTCGATCCCGACAACAACGATTGGCAGTACGCCATGTTCGTACGGCAGGACGACGGTTCCTTCGCGGGCGAATGGGTCGGAACCGACCACGAGATGCACGCCATGTGCTCGAGCTGCCACGCGGGCGCAGCGGAGAGCGATTATGCCTTCCTGAACTACACCGGCAACTAGGCTCGGCGGCTGAGACCCCGACGGAGCGAGCGGCGCATCGGAGCATGCGCCGCTCGCGACGTCTCGTTCAGGCGGTACCGGGGAGGTCTGCGACGACGGCGTCGAGCGCCTCGCACAGCGTCTCCACGAGGAACGTGACCTGCTCGCTCGTAACGATGAACGGCGGCGCGATGAGGACGTGATCGCCGCCCATCCGACCGGCGCTGCCGCCCCCTCCGTACACGTAGAGGCCGCGTTCGAGGCAGGCTCGGCTGACGCGGGTGCGGACCTGCAGGTTCGGGTCGAAGGGCGCGCGCGTGTCGCGATCTGCCACGAACTCGACGCCCGCGAGGAGTCCACGTCCGCGAACGTCACCGACGTGAGGGTGATCGCCGAGCGTCTCGGCGAGGCGCTTCAGGAGGAGTTCGCCCATCGCGGTGACGGTGTCGAGCAGTCCTTCGCGCTCGATGACGTCGATCACCACGCTGCCGACGGCGGCCGCGAGCGGATTGCCCGAGTAGGTGTGGCCATGGGCGAAGTCGCGCTTCGATGCTCGGAGCGCTTCGAAGACGTCGTCGTGCACGAGGAGGGCTCCGAGCGAGGCGTAACCGGCGCCGATCCCCTTGGCCGTCGCGATGAGGTCGGGCGTCACGCCCGTCCCCTGCATCGCCCACCAGGTTCCCGACCTCCCATTGCCGCTCATCACCTCGTCGGCCACGAAGATGACGTCGTGCGCGTCACAGATGTCGCGGATGCGACGCCAGTAGGCCGGCGGTCCGTGGCTACCGGGTGCGCTCGACCCGACGATCGGCTCGGCGATGAAGGCGGCGAGCGCAGCGGCTCCCTCCTCCTCGACGACCCGCTCGAGATCGTCGGCGCACGCCGTCGTGCAGGAGCGCGTCGCGGCGCAGTCGCGGCAGCGGTACGGGTAGCACGGCGCGATCTTCGGCTCTACGCGAAGGAGCGGCGCGAAGGGGGCAGTCCGCTCCTCCTGGTCGGTCACGGCCAGGGCGCCGAGCGTGGCGCCGTGGTAGCTGGTGCGGCGCGAGACGATCTTGTGTTTCCCGTCGAGTCCCCTCGCTACGTGGGCCTGGCGCGCGAGCTTGATCGCGGCCTCGACCGACTCCGATCCGCCCGAGGTGAAGAAGACCCGGTTGAACCCCGCCGGGGCGCGGTCCACCATCTTCTGCGCGAGCTCGAGCGTCGGTCGTGTGATGAACTTCGACGGGTGCGCGAAGGCGAGGCGTCGGGCCTGCCGAGCGAGCGCCTCGGCGACCTCGGCCCGGCCGTGGCCGATGGAGGCGACCGCAGCGCCGGCGGCGGCGTCGAGGTAGCGGTTGCCGGCCTCGTCGTAGAGGTAGGCGCCCTCACCACGGTCGAGCACGATCGGTGCGTGGTGGAGGTCGCGGAGGAAGACCGGCCCGTCGAGGAGGGGGTCGAGTGACACGTCCATGGGAGCCTCCCGAGCACCGGCGTCAGGCTGCGGCGACGGCCTCTCGCTGCACGCGCCAGCGCTGGAGCGCGATGACTCCCACCACGAGCGTCAGCCCGACCACGTCGGTGACCCAGTTCGGTTGGATGAGGGCGAACGCCACGCCGAGCAGTACGAGCCGCTCGTACCACCTCGTGCGGGCGATCACGAAGCCCTGGGTCGCCGCCCCGAAGGCGAGCATCCCCAGGAGCGCCGACAGGAAGACCCACACCCCCTCGAGGAGCGAGTCGACGCCGAAGAGGAGCAACCTCGTGTTGAAGATGAACATGAACGGCAAGATCGCAGTGCGCATGTCGTAGGTGAAGCCTTGGATCCCGGTTCGGATCGGATCCGAGCGGGCGATGGCGGCCGCCGCGAACGCCGCCAGCCCCACCGGTGGCGTGTCGTCGGCGAGGATGCCGAAGAAGAACACGAACAGGTGCGCGGCGAGCAACGGGATGCCGAACCCGAACTCCTGCCCGAGATTGAAGATCACCGGTGCGGTGAGCGTCGCCATCACGATGTAGTTCGCCGTGGTCGGCAGTCCCAGCCCGAGGATCAGGCTGGCGATGGCGGTGATGAAGAGCACGACGCCGAAGATCATGGCGTTCTGGACCGCGTCGGCGTTGCCCTGGAAGAGTTCGACCACCGGCAGCACGAAGATCGCGAAGAAGCCGGCGATGGCGCGCGCGAGCGTCTGGATGATCTCGGTGAGTCGGAGTCCGAGCCCGGTGAGGTTGACCGTGCCGACGATGATGCCCGCCGTGGCGACGGCCACGGCGATCCCGACCATGTTCCGCGCGCCCGCTTCGAGTCCGGCGACCACGTCGCGAACCCCCGAGAGAAGCGCCGGCGCCATCGGCTCGCGCCGCAGCGCCGCCCTGATGGGCGCCTGCACCACCATCAGGATCGCCATCGCTCCGATCGCCCACATCACGGCGAAGGCCGGTGAGGTGCGCATGATCACGAGGTAGTAGATGAGGATGGCGAGCGGCACGAGGTAGTGCACGCCGTTCACGAACGTCTTCCCCCGCGACGGAAGTTCGGACCGTGGAATGCCCTTGAGGCCGAGCTTGAGGGCTTCGAGGTGAACGATGTAGAAGAGCGCCATGAACGAGATCACGGCGGGGACGAAGGCGGCGCGGACGACCTCGAAGTAGGCCGTGCCCGTGAACTCGGCGATGATGAAGGCCGCCGCACCCATGACGGGCGGCATCAGCTGGCCGTTCGTCGACACGGCGACTTCGATGCCGGCTGCCTTGTGCGCCGGGTACCCCGACCGCTTCATGAGTGGGATGGTGAAGGTGCCGGTGGTGACGACGTTCGCGAGCGACGAGCCCGAGACCATCCCGGTCAGTCCCGAGGCGAGGACCGATGCCTTTGCGGGTCCACCGCGCGTGGTGCCGAGGAACGACGTGGCGAGGTCGATGAAGTACTTGCCCGCTCCGGCACGGTCGAGCATGCTCCCGAAGAGCACGAACAGGAACACGAACTGGACGGAGACGCCCAAGGCGATACCGAAGATCCCCTCCGTGGTCACGTACATCTGGCTGATGATTCGTTCGGGCGTGTAGCCGCGGTGCGCGAGGAGGTCGGGGAGTGCGATGAACGGAATCGCCCCGCGTGGGCCCATCATGGCGTAGAGGAGGAAGATGCTGGCGATCGCGGCGAGGGCGGGCCCGAGGCTCCGCCGCGTCGCTTCGAGCAGGAGCACGATCATCGTCCAACCGAGCACCACCTCGCGCTGCAGGGGGATGCCGAAGCGGGTCTGGATGCCGACGTACTCGACCGCGAGATAGAGCACGGACGCGCCGGCGGCCACGGCTGCGATGTAGTCGTACCAGGGGATCTGCCGAGCTCCACCGCGACGCCGCCCGGGGAAGACGAGGTAGGTGAGCACGATGGCGAAGGCGAGGTGGAAGGAGCGCGAGCGGAACGCGTCCATGACGATCGGTCCGGCGATGCCGAGTTGAAAGAGCGACCATGCGATCGCGAGGCCGAAGATCACCCACTTCATGACGCCGCGCTCGTCGCGACCGCCGGCTTCCGCCTCGCTCACCATCCGACGTGCTTCGGCAGCCCCCTCGTCGTCTCCGGCTTCGCTGGGGATGGCGTCGACGCTGAACGAGCGGGTGCCGGCGGCGCGGGGCGCGAGGGCGTCCTCGTCTCCTGGACCCCGAGGCGGCTCACGCCCGGTGGCGCCGTCCCCATCGCCCTCGCGCGCGGCGGCTCGCTTGCGATCGCGCACCCACTCGCCCTCGTCGCGGTCGTTCGCCATGCGGTCCTCTCTCCTCGTCGGCGGGGCGCCTCGGTACGCGGCGCCTCGGTACGCGGCGCGCTACGCGAGGGGCGTCGCGAAGTGCGCGACGCCCCAGGGTACGTGACGGTGCCGGGTTCGTGCCCGATCGGTCAGAGTCCGATCGATCACGGTGTTCAGAGCAGCCCGGCCTCTCGCAGCGCCCGCTCGGCGCCAGGATGGAGCGGCGCACCGAGACCGGTGACGAAGTCCTCAGGCGTGAGCGCCCCGAGCGCGGGGTGCGTGCCCGTGAACTGCGCGAGGTTGTCGAGGAGCGCACTGACGATGGCGTAGGCGTGGTCGTCGGAAAGGTCGGTGCTGGTGATGAAGAGCGCCTTCACGCCGAACAGCGTGACGTCCTCGGGCTGATTCCCGTAGGTGTCGGCGGGAACCGTCGCGAATGCGTAGTAGGGCTCCGCTTCGATCAGCTGCTCGAGCTCGGGATCGTCGAGCGGCACGACGGTCACGTCGACGGTGGCGGTGATGTCGCGGATCGCGGCGCCGCCGATGCCGACCGTGTAGAAGAAGCAGTCGATGCGGCCGTCGCGGAGGAAGTCCGGTGCTTCCGTGGCGACGAGGTACTCGGCCGAGACGTCCTCTTCACGCATGTCGAAGGCCTCGAACATCGCGCGAACCGTGTTGAGGATTCCCGAGCCGGGGTTGCCGATCGAGACGCGCAGGCCGGCGATGTCGCGGAAGCTCTCGACGCCCGCCTCCTCACGGCAGATGAGGTGCATCGGCTCGGCGTGGAGTCCCATCAGTACGCGGATGTCTTCGAAGGCGGCGTCCTCGAACGCTGCCTCGCCGTGGTAGGCCTGGTACGTCACGTCGGATTGCGCGAGGGCCAGGTCGAGTTGCCCCTCCTGGATCGCGCGGACGTTGAAGACCGAGCCGCCGGTGGACTCGACCGTCAGTCGAAGCCCGACCCCGGCCTGGTTGACGATGGCGGCCGCGGCGCCACCGACGGGGAAGTAGACGCCGACGACGCCGCCGGTACCTATCGTGAGGAATTGCTGGGCGGATGCGATGCCGAGCATTCCAAGGGCGAGGGCGAGTGTGAGGATGATTCGTTGCATACGATCGTGCCTCCCTTTCTCGAAGGTCGTGCGTGGTGCCGACATCTGCATGCCGAACGGAAACTCACATGTAGCATGCTCTCGTCGGCCCGTCAAATGCACGGGCTACTGCGTGACGCGCCGCGCCGTGCATCGTTCGGGTACCGTGGACGCGATGCAGCGACTGCCGCCGTGGCTCGTTTCGATGTTCGCCGGGCTCTTCGGAGCCGCGCTCCTCGGCGCCCTTGGCGCCCCCTCGCTCGTGGCACTCCTCGGTGGCGTCGCCGTCGGATTCGTGGCTCATCGCTCTCGACGCGATCCGCCCTGGACGGCGGCTGGGCGCCGGCGCTGGCGCGAGGGGTGGCACCGCGGGCGATTGTGGGCTGGGTCGATCGGCCGCGCCTGGCAGGCGTATGCGAGCCGTCGACGCGATCCTTTCGGGCCCGGCGGCGGTGGCCGCGCAGCGCCGCCGCACGGGTGGCC
>JACCWH010000168.1 GCA_013697735.1 Trueperaceae bacterium
ACGTCTGCGAACGGCAGCACTGCTGCGTAGAGCGTCGCGAGGTCGCGCGCCAGCGTCTCGTGCGCTTGCGCGTCGGCGACACGCAGCAACAGGTCGGCCCGCTGCTGGTCCGTCAGCGCGACGCCGCCGCCACCGCCGCCGGCGACATCCATCGCTGCCGCCCAGCCGATTGCTCCCGCCACGAACACGACTGCCAAGCGTAGAATGGTCATGCCTTCGCTCCTTTCGCGCGTCTACCGCGCCACGCCGAGCCGGGCCCGCTGCCCCGCTCCGTGCCACGCACCGTAGGCGTCGGGCCGTTGCGTCATCGTGGTGTCGCCATTGCATGGGCGTGGCTCGTCCGTCGAGGAGCTCGACCGCTGTCAGGAGCCAGGCGGTAGGCAGCGGGCCATCCACGTGCCAGGCGAAGCGATCACGGATCCCTACGAGGTCGTCTGCCGTCTCGTGGCGGACGGTCCGGTTGGCAGGCGCCAAGTATTGGCAGGAATCTGATATGCTCCCAGTATGATTCGGAGCATGGTAAGAATTGGGTCGAACGGCCGGTTCGTCATTCCTTCCGAGTTTCGAAGGATGCTGGGTGTGGAGGAGGGGGACGAGCTTCTCGTGCGGGTGATCGACGGTGAGTTGCGCATCACGACGCCGCTGGCTGCGATAGTTCGCGCGCAGCACATCGTCCGGAGGTTCGTCCCCGCAGATCACTCCCTGGTGGACGAACTGACGTCGGAGCGGCGGGAGGCGGCGGCGAAGGAGTGAGCGTCATCCTCGATGCCTCCGCACTGCTCGCCCTGCTGAACGACGAGCCTGGTGCCGCTCGTGTCGCGGCCGCCGTGGCGGCGGGAGCGACCATCGGGGCTGTCAACCTGGCCGAGGTCGCCGCGAAACTGAGCGACTGGGGTGTGCCCGACGACGAACGCCGCGAGGCGCTCGGCGGCCTCGGCCTACACGTCGTGGGCTTTGATGAGGACCTCGCGTACAGATCGAGCGCGCTGCGTGGCATGACTCGAGATCGCGGCCTTTCGCTCGGCGATCGCGCCTGCGTAGCGCTCGGCCAGCGGTTGGGTGTGCCGGTGCTGACGAGCGACCGGAACTGGCAGGGCGTCGCCGTCGGCGTCGAGTTCGAGTGGGTTCGGTAGTCGGCCTGCCTCGTGCCGTGAGCGTTCCGGCTGCACCGTCGCCGGGACGGCAGCGGGGCGACACCGCCTACGACGTCGTCCTGTACGGGGCAAGTGGGTTCGTGGGCCAGCAGACGGTGGCATACTTCGCGCGCCACGCACCCAACGAGCTGCGCTGGGCAATCGCGGGGCGCGACCGCGGCCGGCTCGAGCGGGTCCGCCGCGACGCGGGCGTGAGCGTGGATGTGCTCGTCGCCGAAGGTCGGGACGGGCCGGCGCTCGACGACGTCGCGTCGCGAACACGCGTGATCCTCTCGACGGCGGGGCCGTTCGCGCGCCACGGCGACGCGCTCGTCGACGCCTGCGTCCGCTTCGGCACGCACTACGCCGACAGCACGGGGGAGACGCCCTGGGTGCGGGCCCTCATCGACCGGCATCACGACCAAGCGGCTGCCTCCGGCACGCGCATCGTCCCCTGCTGCGGCTTCGATTCCGTCCCGTCCGACCTCGGCGCGCTCCTCGTGGCGCGGCACGTACAGCGCGCGTTCGGTGTGTCGTGCGAGTGGGTCGACGCCATCTACCGGATGAGGGGCGGCGTCGTCAACGGCGGGACGATCGAATCGGCCTTCGCGCTCGCCGAGGAGGCACCGAGCGGCGACCCGGCCGACCCGTTCCTGCTGAACGCTTCCGAGGAACGGCCAGAGGACGCCGCCAAGCACCGCGATCCGCGTCTGCCCAGGCGCCGCACCGACCTGGGGGGCTGGGTCGCTCCGTTCGTCATGGCGCCGGTCAACACCCGCGTCGTGCGTCGAAGTGCGTCTCTGCTCACGTCGTGGGACGAGGGCTACGGGCCCGACTTCGGCTATCAGGAGTACCTGCAGCTCGACGGTCGTCTCGCGGCCGCCCGAGCGGTCGGCCTCGCCCTGATGCTCGGCGTCGGCCGCGGCGTGATGCGCAGTCCCGGCCTCCGGCGGTCCATCCGGCAACTGCTCCCCGCCGCCGGCAGCGGGCCGGCCGAGGAGGCGATGGATGGTGGCTGGTTCTCGTGCCAGCTGGTCGCGCGGGCGGCCGATGGACGGCGGGCGCGAGCGACGATCAGCGACGTCGGCGACCCCGCGAACCGCGTGACGGTGAAGCTCGTGTGCGAATCGGCGTTGGCACTCGCGACCGGTGGCGACGCACTGCCGGGCGGGGCAACTCGCGGAGGCGTCCTGACGCCGGCGACGGCACTCGGGTTGGTGCTCGCCGAGCGGTTGCGGCGCTCGGGAATGACGGTGGAAGTGACGAGCTGCGCGTAGGGCGGCAGGGCGGCGCCAGACGTTCGCTCGTTGCGCGGCTCAGCTCGACGCCGTCCGGGAGTTGATGCCGACCTCGAGCCAAAACGCGAGTTCCGCGTCGTCGTGAATCTGTCGACTCGGCACACTGAGCCACCCGCGGCCCATCGGCCGCTGGTTGCCCATGTGCGCTGGCAATCCGCCTCGTTGCAGCAAATCGTCGTACTGGGCGGGATCGGTGCGCACGAGCAGGTCGCCAGTGCGACCAGCGGCGACCGCCATGCGCTCGTCCACAATGAACGACAGGCCGCCGAACATGCGGACTTCCCGCACGTCGTGGCGTGTGGTCAGGAGGTCTCGGAGCCGTTGCGCAAGGACGTCACGCGGGCTCGGGGCGAGCCCTGTCACCGGCCGCCCCTTGCGAGAACGCGGCAGCACCCCTGCAGGGAGGCTGGTGCGGATGCTCTCAGGATGTCGGTCACGGATCACTCCTTCGAGATGGGTGCAACCACGATACGAAGTGCCTGCCAGATCGTGTCAAGCAGTACCGGCGTATCGTCGGCGATATGACGGCTCTCCCGGAATGCGCTCGTGCGCGGACGACCCCCGCACCCCGCGCTCTCGCGCACCGGCCATCGGCCATGGCATCTCCCGGTCGGTCCGTGGACGTGGCGGCAGTCGTGGCGCGTTCCCTCCATCGTGATTCCCGGCGCACCGCAGCCTAGCCGGCAGTCTCGGAGCGGCGCTGCGGGTAGCGTCGTGCATGCGCCGCCCCACGCCCGACCCGATCGGCCCAGGCCAGGAGTCGGTCTGGGAGTACCCCAGGCCACCGTCGATCGACCAATCGGACGAGCACGTCGTCGTCACGTTCGCCGGCGTCGCGATCGCCGAGACCCACGGGGCGCTGCGAGTGCTGGAAACGTCGCACGCGCCCGTCTACTACCTCCCGCCGGACGACGTCCACCTCGAATTCCTCTCTGCGATCGAGCGCCGCACCGTCTGCGAGTTCAAGGGCGTGGCGGCGTACGCCGACGTGATCGTTGGCGATCGTCGGGCGGCCGCCGCCTGCTGGTGGTACCCCGAACCGGTCCCCGGCTACGAGGCGCTCGCAGGCTGGATCGCCTTCTACCCATCGAAGATGGAGCGCGTGACGGTCGATGGCGAACGGGTCCAGCCCGTAGGAGGCGACTTCTACGGGAGCTGGATAACGTCGCGCGTGGTGGGTCCGTTCAAGGGGGGTCCTGGCACGCAGGGCTGGTAGCGCCCGCGCTCGCCGACCGCCCGCGCTCGTCAACCGACCGCGATCTCCAGCACGAACGCATCGATGTGCCGCGCCACGACGTCGGGCCGGTCGATGCATGGCAGGTGCGCGGCGTCCTCGATCTCGACGTACTTCGCGTCCGGGAGCGAGGCGGCGAGCGCGCGCACGAGGCCAGGCGGCGTCGCCGCGTCCTCGCTCCCGCACAGCACCAGTGCCCGCGGTGTGATGGTAGCGAGCTCCAGGCCGAGGTCCTCGTCGCGCAGGGCCGCACAGGTAGCGGCGTAGCCGTCTGGGGGCGTCCGCAGCAGGAGGTTGCGATACCCGCGGACGGCGGCAGGCTCGCGCGCGCGGAACGAGGGTCCGAACCAGCGGGCCACCGTCGCGTCGGCGATGGCGGCGACGCCGTGCGTGCGAACCGCGGCGATGCGCTCGTCCCATGCGGCGCGTTCGCCGATGCGTCCCGCAGTGTCCAGCGCGACGACGCCGACGACGACGTCGGGCCGCTCGAGCGCCGCGCGCAAGGCGATCTGGCCGCCCACGGAGATGCCGACGACGACGACCCGATCGAGTCCTACGAGGTCGAGCAGACCGAGGACGTCGTCGGTCATGGCCGGGATCGAGTAGTCGGCCGGTGGGACGTCGGAGAGCCCGTGCCCGCGCAGGTCGATGCGCACGTGCGAGTGGTGGGGGAGTCGGGCGACGACGCCGTCCCAGATCCTGATGTCGGTGCCGAGGGAGTGCAGGTAGACGAGCGTGGGCGCACCGCTCGCCGGGAGGGGACCGTCGCGGCGCGCGTGGAGCGTGACGCCGGCCACCTCGACGAATGCCGGCGCACCGGCCAGCCCCCAGGGTGTGGCGTGCCCGTTGCTCATACGCTGGCGGTGACGACGTGGATCGACATGCCCCAGTTCAGCACATGGTGACCGGGCAGGAGGCTCTTCCGCCCGCGACCGGGATCGGCAGGCGGTGCGACGTGGGGCGTCGCTGCCCTGGGTCCGGTGCTACCATCGGCCCGGTTCGTTGCCGCCGCGCGACGTCGACCGCACCGGGAGCCGAGGGCGCGCCGTCCCCGCCGAGCACCGGAGTAGGGGAGATCATCGATGCAGGCTCTACCATTTCGAGTGTGGCCGGGCCGGCCGCACCCATTGGGCGCAACCTGGGACGGTTCGGGGACGAACTTCGCACTCTTCAGCGCGCACGCCGAGATGGTTGAGCTCTGCCTCTTCGACGACGACGGCGTCCACGAGATACGGCGCATCGTCCTCCCGGAGTACACCCACGAGATCTGGCACGCCTACCTACCGGACGTGCGCCCCGGCCAGCTCTACGGGTACCGCGTCCACGGCCCGTACGCTCCCGAGCAGGGGCATCGCTTCAACCACCACAAGCTGTTGCTCGACCCATACGCGAAGGCACTCTCCGGCGCGCTCAGGTGGGACGACGCGCTCTTCGGCTACCGGATCGGGGACGTGGCCGCCGACATGTCGTTCGACGTTCGCGACAGCGCCCCATTCATGCCGAAGTGCCGCGTGGTCGACCCTGCCTTCACGTGGGGACGGCGCCCGGACGCGCGCCCCTGGCACGAGACGATCCTGTACGAGATGCACGTCCGCGGCTTCACGATGCGCCATCCGCAGGTGCCCGAAGACGTTCGCGGTACCTTCGGCGGGCTCGCGACGGCGCCGATCGTCGACTACCTGCGCGACCTGGGCATAACGGCGGTCGAGCTGCTCCCGGTGCACGCCTTCGTCCACGACCGGCGGCTGGTCGAGCGTGGCCTGCGCAACTACTGGGGCTACAACTCCATCCAGTTCTTCGCCCCGCATCCCGAGTACCTCGGCCGTGGTGGGCTCAGCGACTTCAAGGCGTTCGTGCAGCGTATGCACGACGCGGGTATCGAGGTGATCCTCGACGTGGTGTACAACCACACGGCCGAGGGGAACCACCTGGGCCCCACGCTCTGCTTCCGCGGGATCGACAACAGGTCGTACTACCACCTGATGGACGCTCAGGAGCGCTACTACAACGACTTCACCGGCACCGGCAACGCCCTCGAGCTCCGTCACAGCCACGTGCTGCGCATGGTGACCGATTCGCTCCGGTACTGGGTCGAGGAGATGCGCGTCGACGGCTTCCGCTTCGACCTCGCCACGACGCTCGCCCGCGTGGGGGGCCGCTACGACGACCAGGCGAGCTTCCTCGAAGCCGTTGCGCAGGACCCGGTGCTGTCCGGCGTCAAGCTGATCGCCGAGCCCTGGGACACGGGCGCCGGCGGCTACCAGGTCGGTGCCTTCCCGCCCGGCTGGGCCGAGTGGAACGACCAGTACCGCGACACCATGCGCAGGTTCTGGCGCGGGGACCACGCTCAGCGGCCCGACGTAGCCAAGCGATTCTCGGGCTCCGCCGACCTCTTCGACCGGCGCGGGCGTCGCTCCTGGGCCAGCGTCAACTTCGTCACCGCCCACGACGGCTTCACGCTCCGTGATCTCGTCTCCTTCGACCGAAAGCACAACGAGGCGAACGAGGAGGGGAACCGCGACGGCCACGAGCACAACTACAGCTGGAACCACGGCGTGGAGGGGCCGAGCGACGATCCCGACGTGCGGCGCCTCAGGACGCGCCAGATGCGCAACCTGCTCGCCACGCTGCTGGTCTCCCAGGGCACGCCGATGCTGCTCGGCGGCGACGAGTTCGGCCGCAGCCAGGGCGGCAGCAACAACGCCTACGCGCAAGACAACGAGGTCAGCTGGTTCGACTGGGAGGGCATCGACGAGGAAGGGAAGGCGCTCCTCGCCTTCACCAAGCGGTTGATCGCACTCAGGCACGCGCACATCGTCTTCCATCGCAACCGCTTCTTCCACGGCAGGGAGATCCCGGGCACGGACGTCAAGGACGTCGTCTGGCTGCGTCCCGACGGCTCCGAGATGACGGGGGCGGACTGGGCGGACCCCCACGCCCGGTCGCTCGGCATCCGCCTCAGCGGCGAGGCCGGGCTCCTCCACCTGACCGAAACCGGCGAGCAGGAGCGCGACGACACGTTCCTCGTCCTCGCCAATGCCGCGCACGAGCCGCGCACGTTCCGCCTGCCGGAGGCTCCGCTCGACGGCCTGTGGCAGGTGGTGATCGACACGGCCGACGACGGCGAGGGCGAGCCGACCGCCGTCTTCGCCCCGGGGGAGGAGCGGACGCTCGACGCCCACGCACTCCAGATCCTGAGGCTGCGCGAGGGTGTCGATGCGGCCGCCGCGAAGATCGTGGCTGAGCGCTCGACGGCGGGGCGGTGAGGTTCTCCCACGCCATGCCGTTCGGCGCCGAGGTGCGCGAGGGTGGCGTGCGCTTCCGCCTGTGGGCGCCAAGCGCTGGGCTGGTCGAGCTACTGCCCGATGACGGCCCCGCACTCCCCATGGACGCCGTGGGTGACGGCTGGCACGAGACGTTCTCCGAGGGGGCGGCGGCGGGGACGACGTACTCCTACCGCATCGACCGTTGCCACCACGTCCCCGATCCGGCGGCGCGTGCCCAGCGCGACGACGTGCACGGCCCGAGCGTCGTGATCGACCCTGAGGCCTTCGAGTGGCGCCACCATGCGTGGCGCGGGCGGCCGTGGCACGAAGCCGTCGTCTACGAGCTGCACGTCGGGACCTTCTCGCCCGAGGGCACCTTCGACGGCGCGCGGCAGCGGCTCGACCACCTCGTCGATCTCGGCGTCACGGCGATCGAGCTGATGCCGATCGGCGACTTCCCGGGTCGTCGCAACTGGGGGTACGACGGTGTCCTGACGTTCGCCCCAGACACCGCCTACGGCTCCCCCGACGATCTCAAGCGCCTCGTCGACGCCGCCCACGGGCGCGGCGTGATGGTGTTCCTCGACGTCGTGTACAACCACTTCGGCCCGGACGGCAACTACCTGCACCGCTACGCTCCCGATTTCTTCACCGACCGCTTCGAGACGCCCTGGGGGGCCGCGATCGACTACGGCCGGCGCGAGGTGCGCGACTTCGCCATCCACAACGCCCTGTATTGGTTGCAGGAGTACCGACTCGACGGGCTCCGCCTCGACGCCGTCCACGAGATCGTCGACGAGCGTACGCCGCACCTGCTGGACGAGCTCGCCGCGGCCGTGCGGCGCGACATCGGAGCGGAGCGCCGCGTGCACCTCGTCCTCGAGAACGAGCACAACGAGGCCGGCCGCCTCGCGCGCGACGTCGACGGGCGCCCGCAGGCGTACACCGCCCAATGGAACGACGACGTCCACCACGCCCTCCACGTGCTCGCGACGGGTGAGCGGGAGGGCTACTACGCCGACTACGCCGATCGGCCGCTCGAGCACCTCGCGCGCTGCCTGAGCGAGGGCTTCGCCTACCAGGGTGAGCCGTTCCGCCAGCGCGACGGCGCACCGCGCGGGACGCCGAGCGCCGAGCTGCCGCCGACCGCGTTCGTGTCGTTCATGCAGAACCACGACCAGGTCGGCAACCGCGCGTTCGGCGAGCGGCTCGGCGCGCTCACAGAGCCGCGAGTCAGGAGGGCGCTGAGCGCCGTGCTGCTCCTCGCGCCGCAGCCGCCCATACTGTTCATGGGCGAGGAGTGGGCCGCGAGCGAGCCGTTCCTCTTCTTCTGTGACTTCCACGACGAGCTCGCCGACGCCGTGCGCGAGGGGCGTCGCAAGGAGTTCGCGAGCTTCGCGGCGTTCCACGACGTCCAGGCGCGCTCGTCGATCCCCGATCCGAACGCCGAGGCCACGTTCCTCCGCTCGCGGCTCGACTGGGACCGTGTGGGCGAGGGCGAGCACGAGGCGTGGCTCGAGCACTACCGCGAGCTCATCGCGATCCGCCACCGCGAGATCGTGCCGCGCATCCCCCACCTGCGAGCGGGCGCGGCACGCGCCGCGCACGGCGGCGACGGCGGGCTCGAGGTGTGCTGGCCGCTCGCCGGCGACGCTTCGGAGCTCGTGCTGCGCGCCAACCTCGCCGCCCTTCCGAGCGACGGGCGGTGGGCGGCGACGACGGGGCGGCTGCTCTACGCCAGCGCCGACGCGTTCGCCCCCGAGCGCTCGGGGCTCGCCCCGTGGTCCGTCTCGTGGTACCTCACGTCATGACCGCCCCGCCGAGGGCCACCTACCGACTGCAGTTCAACGCGGGATTCCGCTTCGAGGATGCCCGGCGAGCGGTTCCCTACCTCGCAGAGCTCGGTGTCAGCCACGTCTATGCGTCACCGATCTTCATGGCGCGCGAGGGCTCCATGCACGGTTACGACATCGTCGACCACACGCGGTTGAATCCGGAGCTCGGGACGCCCGGCGACTTCGACGCCTTCGTGGCCGAGCTCCGTCGCCACGACATGGGCCTCATCCTCGATTTCGTCCCCAACCACATGGGGATCGGGCCCGACAACCCGTGGTGGATGGACGTACTCGAGTGGGGACCGACGTCTCCGTACGCCGACTACTTCGACATCGACTGGGCGCCGCCGGAGCGCACTCTGGCCGGCAAGGTGCTGCTCCCCGTACTGGGCGACCAGTACGGCGCCGTCCTCGAGCGCGGCGAGCTGCGCCTCGAAGTCGACCGCCACGCCGGCGTCTTCGAGGTGCACCACCACGAGCACAGGTTCCCCGTGGGTCCGAAGTCGTACCCCGGACTCCTGCAGGCGGCGAGTCGCCGAGCGGACGACGGCGCATCCAGTCTGCGTGCGCTCGCCGACGAGTTCGGCGCGGCGCTCAGGGGTGGCCGCGGCCGCCGCGCGACGCTCGAGCGACGTCGCCGCGTCAGCGATCTCAAGGGGCGGCTCGCCCAGCTGCTCGCTCAGGATGTCGGCGC
>JACCWH010000184.1 GCA_013697735.1 Trueperaceae bacterium
CGCCACCAAGACCTACCGCGTTAGATGGGACCGGCTGTCGCTGGAGTCGGACATTGCTTCGTTCAAGGGGGCGCTGGCCAGGGGCGGCGAGGAGGGTCTCGTCGAGGCACTGGCGCTCTACCGCGGCCCGTTCTTGCCGAGCGCCGACAGCGAATGGGCGCGAACCGAGCGTGAGGACGTGGCGTGGTCCGCGGTGAGGCTGGGGTTGGAGGTCCTCGAGGACTGGTACGCCCAGGGGCTCTACGCCAAGTGCCTGGGCCTGGCGGGACGACTGCTGGAGATCGAGCCGTACGACGAAGTCCTCAACGAGTACGTGGTGAACGCCGCGCACGCGGCGGGGGGGCGCGCGGCGGCCCTGCACGAGATCGACCGGCTCGCGCGCCGGTTCGAGCGCGACCTCGGATCGGTCCCTCCCGGACTGGCACGGCTGCGCCACACGAGCTGAGCGGTCGCGGCGGTTCGGCTCGCGAGTCGCGCCGTGCTCCGCGAGCCGAGCAGGTGCCCCTCGGTGCCGGGCGGGGAGAGCCGCGCGTCGAGGTTCAGCAGCGTGGGATCGGCTGGGCTCACCCACGGCGCCGCCAGCGCCGTCAGCAGGAAGCGCACCAGGATCGCGGCGCCGACCACGGCGGTGGGGCCGGCGATGAGGCGGCGCGTCTCAGGCGTACGGGACACGTGGGTCGAGGCGAACGTAGGAGAGGTCGACGAGCAGGTCCCCCGCACACGCTCAGGTACGCCTTCGAACTGGTGTTCATCGGGGCGGGTAGTGATGCCTTCTTGTTGCAGCGGCTCCTTGGGCACACCGCGCTGGAACTGACGAGACCAGCCACACGAGATCTGGCGCATCACGGAACCACTCGGTCACGCATTTGTTTCCCGTCACGCACCAGGCCCTAACAATCGCATCGACTCGCACGCACGCGCTTCGCCCAGTACGATGCCGACGGAGCCACGCTCGGGTAAGTCGCGGGACGTCACGTCCTGCGGATCCGACGTTCCGTATGCGGCTCTGGGATCTCGACGAGCGGTCCATCCGGAGGTCACCATGCGCGCCCACCACCTCGGCCTCACCATCCGCGACACCGAGCGAGCGCTCGCCTTCTACTGTGGCGTGCTCGGCGCCACGCTCCTGTGGCGCTCCGACGCGGCTCAAGAGGGTCCGCAGACCGACAGGATCTTCGAGGCGCAGGACGCTCGCGTTCGCGTCTCCGGCGTCGACCTGCACGGTTTGGTGGTCGAGTTCTTCGAGTTCCTGCACCCGAGGGTCGACGAGGCCAGCTTCGCTACCAGCTACCGGACGGGTGGATGGAAGCACCTCGCCTTCACCGTCGACGACATCGATGACGAGGCCGCGCGCCTGCGGGCCGCCGGCGTCAACTTTCGCCACGACGTTCAGACGCTCCCCGACGGCACCCGAATGGCGTCCTTCGACGATCCCGACGGCGTCATGCTCGAGCTCAACCAACCGGCGAGCGGCGACCGGAGCGCCGGACGTTGAGCGTCGGCGATGTCCTCTGCCGACGCGGGTAGCCATCCCTCCGAAGATGCGCTGCGGCTCTTCGAAGCCAAGGCCGTGTACGCCCAGCGTAGCTTCCTCTAGCAGCTCGGCGAGATCATTGACTCCTTCAAGGCCGTGGGGTGCTGGCGTGGAAGTTCGATGACCCGCCGGAGGTGCTCACCGTGCGATCGACACGTCCGCGGGAGCACTCTGGACACGCGCCAGAAGGCCGTCCTGCCGAGAGGTGTGATGAGATTCGGGGGCGCTAAGCGACCACACTTCACCGCAGATTGTAACGATGAATGCGAGTGTCACCGGGGAGCGTCACGGGAGGGGTGATGCTCGAGCGGCGAGCTCGCGCTCGCGCATCGCGGTAGCCTCGTCCTCGTGCCTCACTCGCCGCTGCAGCGCTACCACGCGCTCCTCGAGTTCGCGACCGGCGAAGGGGACGCCGGATGCGTGGCCGCGAAGCCTGCGATCGTTCCTCGAGGCTGAGGGGCCGAGCTCCGGATACGTGCTTCGCCACCTGCTCTCCATCCGGGGTTTCGCTCCCGACGTGCGCGAGGCGCTGGCGACCGGCCTGCCGCTGGCGGTGGCCCGGCTCGTGAACCGGATCGAGGCAGCGCCGTCGCGCGCGCGGGTGCTCGCGCCGCTCTTCGTGACCGGCGCTCGGCGGGGAACCGTCTTGCCTCGAGGCGTGGCGGCCCGCGGAGAGTTGGCGTCTGCGGGGGCGTCTGGCAACCCGTTGGATACGAGCGACGGCTGGGTCGAGGCCGATGCGGCGGCTTCGCGCCGGACGGGACCGCGCCGCAGCGTATGGACGTTCCCGCGGACACCAGTCGCCCAGCGGTCGCTCGAGCCGCTCCACGCGTCCATCGTCGAGTCGCTCCTCGCGCGAATCCTCCCGACGGGGGGTCGCCTCGTCGACGTGACCGCCGGCCGCGGAACGATCGCGCGGGTGGCGCGTCGCCACGGGGTGACGACCTGGTCGGGCGATGTGGAGCCGGGGGCGGCGTCCGTCCATCTCGCCGATGCCGCCCGGCTCCTGGATGTCCCGCTTCCGGGCCTCGGTCGAGGCGTGGCGGACGCTCTGGTGGTGCACCCGCCCACCTACGTCGCCTGGGCTAGGTCCTCCGGAGCCGAGCGGCTGGAGCTCGACGCCTACGCGGAGATGGTCGGGACGATGATCACGGGCTCGCTGGGTGTGGTCCGCCCCGGCGGCTTTGCGGTCGTCATCACGCGGCCGGTGCGCGAGGGCGGCAGGGCCTGGCTGACCACGTCGCATCTCGCGCAGACGCTCGATGACGCGGGCCTCGTGCTGACGGGGTACTTCATCGCAGTGTCCGAGGACGGAGCAGAGGACTGGCACGTGCTCGTGGCGCAGGACGTACAGCATCAACTCAGCTGACCATAGGCGAGCGGTCATCGTGGTCCGTGCGCACCGACCACGGTCGCGCATCAGGAGGTTCACATGGCTCATGCCCTGCTCGCCGGCGATGGCTCCGACGCGCTCGCCCCCACCTCGAGCGCTCACCCGTTCCCCGTCACGCTCCACACCGAGCGCGCGTACGCGCCCCTCGACGAGGTTGTCGAGCGCAAGGGAACCGGGCATCCCGACACCATTTGCGATCACCTCGCCGAGGCGCCCGCGAGCGCGTTGACGCGCCACCTCCGCGAGCGCCACGGCTACCGCTTGCACTTCAACGTCGACGAGGCGCTGCTCGCGGCCGGCGCGGTCGAGGTGGGTCTCGGCGGCGGACGCGTCCTGCGGCCCACGCGGATCGTGCTGGCCGGCAAGGTCGACCGTCGCGCCGG
>JACCWH010000227.1 GCA_013697735.1 Trueperaceae bacterium
GGGTACGGGTGCGGGGGGTGGGGGTTCGGGGGTGCGCCCGGGCGCCGAACGGGGGCGGCGGCGCGCGGAACGGGGGGTGGGGGGGAGCTGGAAGAGCGTGTCCATCGTCGTTCCCTCGAGCGGGTGCTACGATGGGACGCAGCACCGGCGGGGCCGAAAGGCCTGGGCTGGAGCGAGACGAGGGCACATCCGCCTGCTGGCCGCGGAATGGATGTGCCTTCGTACGTTGAGGGGGGCGGGCGCGCCTGCGCCTAGAGCACGCTCCTCCCCCCGTCCGTCATGAGTTCCTGCACGACCGGGCCGCGCAGGAGGCCGCGGAAGACGCCGTCGACGTGCACGTGCCCGGCGGCGACCTCCAACGTGGGGTAGTCGGCGTTGTGTGCCCGGAGGCGGTAGCGCTCGGGGCGCACGCCCTGCCACTCGAGGTACTTGAGGGTGGCCTCGTCGTCGCCGACGCGCAAGGCGCAGATCTCCCCCGAACGCTGCGGCAGGCGGGGGGTGAGGAGCACCACGTCGCCGTCTTCGATCCGCTCCGCCATGGAGTCGCCGCGCACGCGCAGCGCGAACCCCTCGACGATGCCCGGGAGGCGCAGGTAGCCCTCCGGCTCGGGGTAGGTGCCGGCGGGGAGGCCGGCGGCGATCTCGCCGTAGAGCGCGAGGCCGGGCGACCCGCCGAGGAGCCGTACCTCGGGGCTGCGGCCGGGGCCGCGAGGGGTGATGCGCAGGTGCCCCTTGGTCTCGAGTGCGCCGAGGTGCTCGCGCAGGGTGGGGTAGCTGATCTCGAAGCGGCGCGCCAGGTCGCTCAGGTCCGGTAGACGGCCATCACGCTCGTGTGCGTCGTGCAGGGCGCTCAGGACTCGGAGTTGCTTGTGGGGGCGTGGCGGCATCGCGCCTCCTCTCGTGGATACCCTTAGTAATTAAGGGTAGGGTCACGATACGGAGGTGGAGGGGGGATGTCAAGCCGGAAGCGATGCGACGCCGGAGTCAGAACGCCGTGGGACCCCGGACCCCTATGATCGTCCCGTGACTACGCCACCGGCTTCGCATCCCCTCTGGCGGGCTCGCCTGCCGCGGACCGTGCCCGCATCGTGCGCCTCCCTGGTCGTGGTGGCGCTCCAGGCGCTCGCGATCGCGGTCGCGCAACCCGCCGGAGCTCCGACCCGGGTCCTCCTCTACGACGACATGGAGGTCGGCCTCTCCCGCGCGCTCGGCGCATACGACATTCTCGACGCGCTCCTCTTCGACGAACTCGACGAGATCGTCGATCATTGGCGGATCGACACGACCGGCTTCGTCGCGGCGCGCTCGACGCAGGGTTGCAGCGTCGAATGAGCACACCCGATTGGGTCGCGCACGCCGTCTTCTACCAGATCTTCCCCGACCGGTTCGCTCGCTCCGCGCGCGTGCCGAAGCCGTCGAACATCGAGGCGTGGGGCACACCGCCCACCGTGCACGGCTACAAGGGGGGCGACCTACTCGGGGTGGTGGAGCGACTCGGCCACCTCGAGGAGCTCGGCGTGAACGCCCTCTACTTCAATCCGGTCTTCCAGTCCGGCTCCAACCACCGCTATCACACGCACGACTACCTCCGGGTCGATCCGATGCTCGGCGGCGACGCCGCCCTCCGCGAGCTGATCGACGCCTGCCACGCCCGCGGGATGCACGTGGTGCTCGACGGTGTCTTCAACCACGCCAGCCGCGGGTTCCTGCAATTCCACGACCTGCTCGAGAACGGACGCGCCTCCGCCTACCTCGACTGGTGGCACGTCCACGATTTCCCGCTCAACGCCTACGGCAGCCCGCATGGCTACGGCGCCTGGTGGGGTCTGCCAGCGCTACCGAAGTTCGACACCTCGACTCCCGCCGTGCGCGAATTCCTCTTCGGCGTCGCCGAGCACTGGCTCCGTTTCGGCATCGACGGCTGGCGCCTCGACGTCCCCAACGAGATCGACGACGACGCCTTCTGGCGCGAGTTCCGCGACCGCTGCCGCGTCGTGAACCCCGAGTGCTACATCGTGGGCGAGATCTGGGGCGACGCCTCGCGCTGGTTGCAGGGTGACCAGTTCGACGCGGTCATGAACTATCCGCTCGCCCGTGCCGTCCTCGGGTTCGTGGCCGAGCGCCTCGACGCCGAGCAGATCGCCACGTGCGGCCTGGAGCGGATCCCGCTCCTCGACGCAGCGACGTTCGCTTCGACCGTGGAGCGTGAACTCGCGCGCCATCCTCGCGCGACCGTCGAAGCGCAGCTCAACCTGCTCGGCTCCCACGACACGCCGCGGGCACTGACCATGCTCGGTGGTGAGCGAGCGGCGCTGCGTCTCGCGACGCTCGCGCAGTTCACGCTGCCGGGTGCGCCGTGCGTCTACTACGGCGACGAACTCGGCCTCGCCGGGGCCAACGATCCCGCCTGCCGCCAGGGGATGCCCTGGGAGCGCGAGGAGCCGTGGGACGGCGACACCCTCGCCTGGACGCGCGATCTCGCCGCACTCCGCCATGACCACCGGGCGCTGCGCACGGGCGATACCAGCTTCGTCCACGCCGCCGGTGGCGTCGTCGCCTACCGCCGGACGCTCGACGGCGACGACGTGCTGGTGGTGCTGAACACCGAACCGGACGCCACCACGATCGTGCTGCTCGACGGTCTCGAAGACGGCCCGCGCGCGGGCCTCATCGGTGAGATCGACGCGTACGTTCGCGACGGCCGCCTCGAAGTGCGTCTCCCGGCTCGGCGCGGCGGCGTGCTGGCGCTCTGAGGCGGTCGGCCGGCGGGGCATGGGTGGTGCCCTGCCGTGGCACCATGGCCTCATGACCGTGACCACGACGCGTTCCGACGCCCTCTTCGACCGCGCCAGACGCGTGATGCCCGGTGGTGTGAGCTCACCCGTACGCGCCTTCGGCAGCGTCGGCGGGACGCCGCGCTTCATCGCCCGCGCCGACGGCCCCTACCTCTGGGACGCCGACGACAACCGCCTGCTCGACCTGATCGGGTCGTGGGGTCCGATGCTCCTTGGCCACCGGCACCCGCACGTGATCGCAGCGCTCGAGGAGGCCCTCGCGGGCGGCACGTCGTTCGGTGCCCCCACGGGTCGGGAGACGACGCTCGCCGAGCGGATTCTCGAGCGAACGCGCGGCACGGAGCGCGTCCGCTTCGTGAACTCCGGCACCGAGGCGACGATGAGCGCTCTGCGTGTCGCCCGCGGCGCGACGGGCCGCGACCGCATCGTGAAGCTCGCCGGCCACTACCACGGGCACGCCGACGGCCTGCTCGTGGCCGCCGGCTCGGGCGCCGCCACCACCGGCGTGCCGTCGTCCGCGGGCGTGCCGGAGGCGATCGCCGAACTCACGCTCGTCGCCCCCTTCAACGACGTCGGCGCCCTCGAGGTGCTCTTCCGAGCGCACGGTCCCGACATCGCGGCCCTGATCCTCGAGCCGGTCGCCGGCAACATGGGTCTGGTGGAAAGCGATCCCGGCTACCACGCGGCGATTCGCGCCCTCACGCGTGAGCACGGCACGCTCCTGATCGTCGACGAGGTGATGACCGGATTCCGGCTCGCGCGCGGCGGCGCGGTCGAGCGGCTCGACCTCGAGCCCGACCTGACGTGCTGGGGCAAGATCGTCGGCGGCGGACTGCCGGTCGGTGCCTACGGTGGCCCCGCGGCGCTGATGGATCACGTCTCACCGCTCGGCAAGGTCTACCA
>JACCWH010000229.1 GCA_013697735.1 Trueperaceae bacterium
AGCGCAAGGCGCGCTGATGCGGGCGGGCCCCGTGGCGGCGGTCGTCTTCGCCGCCGGACGCGGGACGCGCATGCGCTCGAGCGTCCCGAAGGTGTTGCACGAGGTCGCCGGCGAACCGTTGCTCACGCACGTGTTGCGGGCGGTCGGCGAGGTCGCCCCCGAGCGCTGCGTGGTGGTGATCGGGCACGGCGCCGACCTCGTACGCGACCGCTTCGGCGACGCGGGCGTCGAGTTCGCCCTCCAGTCCGAGCAGCTCGGCACCGGGCATGCACTCCGAACGGCGGGAGCGGCGCTCGGCGCCTGGTCTGGGACGACGCTCGTGGTGAACGGCGACGACGTACTGCTCGAGGGGGCGCCGCTCGGTCGCCTCCTCGAGGCTCACGACGCCGGCGGCTCGGGCATGACGATGCTCACCTACGAGCTGCGCGATCCCACCGGTCTCGGACGGGTGGTCCGAGCCGGCGACGGCTCCGTCGCCCGGATCGTCGAGGAGCGCGACGGCGACGAGACGGTGCGAGCGCTCCGGGAGATCAATCCCGGCGTCTACGCCTTCGACGAGCACGTCTGGGAGATGCTGGGTCGGCTCGACGCCGGCAACGCCGCGAGCGAGTACTACCTCACGGACGTCATCGCCGCCTACGTCGCCCGCGGGCTGAGCGTCCGCGCCGTCCGCGGCGATGGCGACGGTACGGCACCGGTGGGGGTGAACGATCGTGCGCAGCTCGCGCAGGCGGAGCGGATCGTCCACGAGCGCGTGCGGGCACGGTGGTTGGAGGCGGGCGTCACGATGCACGATCCGGCGACCACGTACGTCGCGTCGAGCGTGGAGCTCGCGCGCGACGTGATCCTGGAGGTCGGTGTCGTCTTGCGCGGCGCGACGACCGTCGGCGAGGGGGCGGTCGTGGGCGCCTACGCGGTGCTGGAGGACTGCGCGGTCGGGGCCGGGTGCCACGTCGTACCCCACTCGGTGGCGCACGGTGCTCGTTTCGACGAGAGCGGTGCGTGACGCTCGGCGCTCACCCCTCGTCGTCGGGAAGCAGGCCCCAGCGTCGGAGTCCCTCGAGCACGCCGAGCGCGAACGCACCCTCGGCGAAGTGGACGCCGCGGCGCCCACGTAGGCTCTCGAGTTCCGGCGCATGGTTGCCGACCACGATCCCGCGAAACGGACCGCGGAGCATCTCCTCGTCGTTGCCGCTGTCGCCCGCCACCGCGATGCGGTCGGGCTTGATGCCCCATTTGTTGCTCAGGTAGCGGACCGCGTGCCCCTTGCTGGCGCGGTGGGGAAGGACATCGAGGAAGCGATCGTGTGAGTAGATCACCGCAGCGCGGAGTCCGGCGTCGTCGAGGCGGGAGCGCACATCGGCGACGCGATCGCCGTCGTCGAGGTAGTACGAGATCTTGAACGTCCGCTGGGCAGCGTCCTCCTGCAGTTCGAGGCCGTCGATGCCCGCGAGCGCCGTGCGCACGCCGTCGGCGTCCCAGCCGTGCCGGAGGTGTTGTGCGTAGCCCCGATCGGGGCGCCAGCGGCGCTCGTCGCCGGAGGTATCGAGGTAGTCGATCTCGCTCCCGACGCTGCTGATCACGATGCTCGGCACCGGGAGGGCGTGGCTCTCGATCACCTTCTGCACGAGCTCGAGCGAGCGACCACTCGCGACGGCGAAGCCGACGCCCGCGCGCTCGAGCTCGCTCCCGAGCGTCCGGAGTGCCTCGGGGTCGCCTTCACCCCCCTCGTCGATGAGGGTGTAGTCGATGTCGGAGACGAGCAGGGCCGAGGTCTTCTGCAGCCAGCGGCCGGGGCCGCTGCGCCGACCCTCGGACGTGTCCGCACCGTCCGCGTTGTCCGTGAGCGGCGTGATCACCTCTACGTAGCGCTCCGCGTGCGTCGCCCAGGCGTAGTGCTCGCGCACGCCGTCGACACCGTTGCGCGAGTAGCGCTCCCAGACGTCGCGGTCGACGAGGATCTCCTTGAGCGCCCGCTGCATGTCGGCGGTGTCGCGCGCGTCGATGAGGATGCCGCTCTCGCACGTACCGATGATGTCTTGTGGACCGCCGTGATCCGTCGAGACGACCGGCAACCCCGACGACGACGCCTCGATGAGGGTGATGCCGAAGTTCTCGGTCAGGGCAGGGTTGATGAAGACGCCGCCCGAGGCGGCCGCGAGCCGGTAGAGCACCGGGATGTCGGTGTCGGGATCGTGCTTCTTCGGGAGCGCCAGCTTGCCGTATAGGTCGTAACGATCCATCGCCAGCAGCAGTTCGGTCAGGACTTCGCGCTCGTTGTCGCTCATGTCGCGGATGTCGCGTCGGACGCCGGCGAAGATGGCGAGATTCGCGATCGATTGCAGCTCCTTGTCCTCGCCGTAGGCGGTGACGAGCCCCTCGATGTTCTTGCGGCGATCGGGACGGCTCACCGCGAGGATGAGCGGTTTGTCGGGCTGATTCAAGAACCGCCCGATCTCGTGGCGCATGTGGACGCGCGCACGGCGCCCGGCCTCCCCCGGGTCGAAGCCTTCCTCGAGATCGTAGTAGTAGGGGTAGAAGCGCTCGACGTCGATGCCGGGCGCGATCACCTCGAAGGTGGCCGACGGGGCGGCTTCGTAGCGCTCGTAGCCGCGTTCGACCTCGTGCCCCGTACTGGCGATCACGACGTCGGCGCGTTCCAGGAGCCGCTCCTCGACCTCGATGCGATGACCGATGGTGTAGCGCTCCTCGATCTCCGCGTCGCTCAGGCCGCTGGCGCTCAGCACCTCGTGCTTCGTGCGACCGAGCGAATGCCCGGTGAAGAGGAGGGGCACGCCGAGGTAGCCGGCGAGCTCCATCGCGACGTACCCGGCGTCGGCGTAATGGCCGTGCACGAGGTCGGGCTGACGCCCCGCCGCCCGGTTGAAGCGCAGCACGTCGGTCACGAAGGCGTCGAGGTGGGGCCAGAGGAGCTCCTTGCGGCGGTAGCGGCTGCCACCACAGCGGAGCCGCACGATGCGCGCGTGCGGTGAGAGTTCTTCGATCTCGCGATCGTAGTCGTCGGAGACGCGGGGGTCGTCGATGCGGCGGGTGAACAGGTCGACGCGGTCGATCGCCGGATGCTCGCCGAGGGCGGTAGCGAGCTCGACGACGTACTTCGTCTGCCCACCCGTGTCGGCGTCGCGGCCGAGCTCGAGGTCGCTGCCTCGGATGAGGCCGTGGATGGAGAACATCTGAACGTACAGGCCGCCGTCGGTCGCGGCGTCGGGCTCGCGTTCGGGCTCGGCTTCGGGCGTGGTGGTCGGCATGAGACGCCACCTCCTCGAACCCTGAGGGTAGCGCGAGCAGGGCCCGATCGTCGTGTCGTCGCGCGCGCCGCGCCGCGCCGAGTGGCCGCACCTCGCTCCGACTCGGGGCCGACGTCGAGCCGCGGCGTGCGCGTGCTAGCGTACGCAGCCGGAGGTCGACCGCATGGCCCTGGTCCGCAAACCGCCCGCCGTGCTCGCACTCGAGGACGGCACCGTCTACTTCGGCTACGCCTTCGGCGCACCGGGGGAGACCGTCGGCGAAATCGTGTTCAACACCTCGATGACGGGCTACCAGGAGATCTTGACGGACCCCTCGTACCACGGCCAGATCGTGACGATGACCTACCCGCACATCGGCAACTACGGGATCTCGGTCTACGACATGGAGTCGAACCGTCCCTTCGCCCGCGGCTTCATCGTGCGCGAGTTCAGCCGCGTCTCGTCGAACCACCGTGCCAACCAGGACCTGCAGTCGTTCATGGAGCAGCACGGCATCGTCGGCATCGAAGGGATCGACACCCGCGCGCTCACACGCCGCTTGCGCACTGGCGGGGTGGTGAAGGGCGTGATCGCGCACGGCGCAGCCGACGACGAGCGCAAGGTGCAGCTCGTCGCGCGCGCGAAGGCGCACGACGACATCGACGGTCGCGACATGACGCCCGAGGTGACGACGCCGCTCCCGTACGCGCGACCGACGTTCCAGCAGAATCCTCGCGTGGTGGTCATCGACTTCGGTATCAAGCACTCGATCGTCTACAAGCTCGAGCTCTCCGGCGCCGAAGTGATCGTGGTGCCGGCGCGGACGACGCCCGCGCAGATCATGGCGCTCGACCCGTACGGTCTCGTCCTCTCGAATGGCCCGGGCGATCCCGGGGGGCCGACGTATGCGCACGACACCGTCTGGCAACTGCTCGGACTGCTGCCGACGTACGGCATCTGCATGGGGCACCAGCTGCTCGGGCTCGCCGTGGGGGGGAAGACCTACAAGCTCACGCACGGGCACCACGGGGCGAATACCCCCGTCAAGAACGTCATCACCGGCGAGGTGGAGATCACCAGCCAGAATCACAACTACGCAGTCGACATCGAGTCGATCCCGGGGCGGCAATTCATGCCGACGCACGTCAACCTCAACGACGGCACCCTCGAAGGGATGGCGCACCAGCGGTACCCGGTCTTCAGCGTGCAGTACCACCCGGAGGCGAGCCCGGGGCCGCACGACGCGAACTACCTCTTCCGCCGCTTCATCGAGGAGGTCAATGCCTTCGAGGGGGCGACGGCGGTGCCGGCCTTGCAGCGCGCCGGCGTGTAGCGGCGACCCGGCGACCCGGCGACCCGGCACCGGCACCACGGCCGCCGGCCGCGCTCACCCCACGGCGGTATCGAGCACGATCGTGATCGGGCCGTCGTTGGTCGACGTCACCGCCATCGTGGCGCCGAAGCGACCCTCGGCGACGTCGAGTCCGACGTCCCGCAGGCGCCGCACCACGACCTCCACGAGCGGCTCCGCATCCTCGGGCGCTGCGGCCGTCGTGAACGACGGGCGGTTGCCGCGGCGGACGTCGCCGTAGAGCGTGAACTGCGAGACCACGAGCACCCCTCCGCCCACGTCGCGCACGCTCTGGTGCATACGGCCCGCTCCGTCTGGGAAGATGCGCAGCGCTGCGATCTTGTCGGCGACGACGTGCGCCTGGTCCAGGTCGTCGCCACGGCCGACGCCGAGGAGTACCAGGAGGCCGACGCCGATCGCGCCGACGAGCTCGTCACCGACGTGCACGTCGGCCCGCGAGACGCGCTGGACCACGGCGCGCATCAGCGGCTCGCCGCGCTCAGAAGAGGACCGACTGCTCGGCGGTGTCGATCACGAGAGGCCCGGACTTGGCGTCGAGCGCGACGAGGGCCGCCTTGAGGGTCTGCATGTCTTGCCACGTCTCCCACTTGGGGCTGCCGCGTTCGCGGCTCGGGTTCCGCAACAGGTAGGCCGGGTGGTACAGAGGGAAGACGCGGACCCCCTGCCACTCGTGCCAGCGCCCACGTCGCTTGGTGATGCCCTCCTTCGTGGCGAGGAACCACTGCGTCGGGACGTTGCCGAGCGTGGCGATGATCTGCGGTCGCACGAGACGGATCTGCTCGCGCAGGATCGGCAGGCTCGCGGAGAGTTCCTCCGCCGTGGGAGCCCGGTTGCCGGGGGGGCGGAACTTGACCATGTTGGTGATGTAGACGTCGGCGCGATCGATGTCGACGCTGTCGAGGATGCGGTCGAGGAGTTGCCCGGCGCGGCCCACGAACGGGCGGCCGGACCGGTCCTCCTCCTCGCCGGGCGCTTCGCCGACCAGCATGAGGTCGGCGTCTGGATCCCCCTCCCCGAATACCAGGGAGTCGGAGAGTCCATGCAGAGCGTCGGGTTTCGCTGCCGCGGCGTGTTCGAGCTCGTCGAGGCTCACGCGCCTCAACCTAGCATGCGCCCCCCTGCGTGGCGCGGCGCCGCCCGGGTCGGCGACTTCAGCCGAGGGGCGCCGAGCCGTCGCCGCTCGGCGTTCCGTTGCTGCTCGGCCGAGTGCCGAGGGCGGGGCGCTGACTGCGGACTTCGCGCCGGACCTTCGGCTCCAGGCCGATCATCAGGAAGAAGTTCTCGAGCGCGTTCTCCCGCCCCTTGATCTCGGTGTGCTCGCGATCCTCGCTGCCGGTGACGAAGGGGAGTTCGCGGTACAGGCGCAGCGCTTCGAGGACCACATCCGCTGGCGGGTGGCCCTCGGCGAACTCGGAGAGCGACGAGTAGACCGATCTGCGTGCTTCGGCGTGGCGGACGAAGGCGTCGGGGTCTTCGGTCTCGGGCGATCGCAGCACGTCTTGCTTGGCGATGCGGCGGTAGTGCTTCAGTCCGCGGATGATCTCGTCCGAGCTCAGAACCACCTTCACGTCCATGTGCGCTCCCTTCCGGGTTCGGGGCGGGATCGCGCGTACCGACGAGCCCACCCTCGCCGTCTCCGGATACCCCAGTGTAGCGGGTCCGCGCGGTCGGTGTGCTCCGCAAGTCGCAGCGCGGCGGCGTGCCAGCTCGAGGAGCCGGATGCGCATCCTGGACGCGCTTCTCGAACGCGAGGTCGCTCAGCGCGGCAGGGCGAGCAGCTCCTCGGCGTGACGTCTCGCGGTCGGCCCGTCGTCACCGGCGAGCATGCGCGCAAGCTCGCCCACGCGTGCCTCCCCGACGACCGATCGAACCCTGGCGTGCGTGCGGCCGTCGGCGTAGACCTTGTCGACCAGGAGGTGGTGATCGGCGAACGCCGCGATCTGCGCGAGGTGCGTCACCACCAACACCTGGCGGTCGCGAGCGATGCGGTGGAGGAGGCTCCCGAGCGCTCGACCCGTGCGCCCACCGACACCGGCGTCGATCTCGTCGAAGACGAGCACCGGACGATCCGACCCGGCGACGGCGTGGAGCGCCAGCATCACGCGCGAGAGCTCGCCGCCGGATGCGACGGCCGAGAGCGCCGCTTCGCTCTCGCCGGGGTTCGCGCGAAAGCGGAACTCGATGCGCTCGAGGCCGTGCGGACCGGGGGCCTGCGTCGGTTCCAACGCGACCGAGAAGGTCGCGTGCGGGAGCGCGAGCTCGTGGAGCGTCTCGGTGACGGCGGGGGCGAGTGAGGCCGCCGCGCTCGCGCGCGCTCGCGAGAGCGTCGCGCCGGCGTCGTCGCGTGCGCGCGCGAGCCTTTCGCGCTCGACCTCGAGATCGACGCGCTCGGCGTCCTCGCGCTCGAGCGACCGCATTTCCGTCACGATCCTCGTCCCTTCGGCGAGCGTGGCTGCCTCGCCGCCGCCGTGCTTGCGGAAGAGTCGATCGAGGAGTGCGCGCCGCGCTTCGTCGCGGTCGAGCGCCGCAGGATCCGCCTCGAGGTCGTCGAGGTAGGCCTCGAGCTCGGTGGTCACGGCCTGTGCGCCGTCGAGCGCCTCTCGCAACTCCCGCGCGAGGGTTGCGAGGGGCGGGGCGTGGCGCGCGACGAGGTCGACTGCGCGTTGCGCCTCGGCCAAGGTGGCAACGGCCGATGCCTCACGCCCCTCGAGCGCGTCGAGTGCGCGTGCGACGCCGTCGCGGATGCGGTCGACCTGGCGCAGGGTGGCGAGTCGGGCGTCGAGGTCGTCGCTCTCGCCGGCGCGGAGCGCCGCCTCCTCGAGCTCGGCGTGATCGTGCTGGAGGAGTTCGAGGCGGCGTCGGCGCTCGTCGGCCTCGGTCTCGAGGCGGCGGAGGGCGCGCTCTGCTTCGCCGAGCGCGAGATGCGCCTCGCGGTACTCGCCGAGGGCGGCGTCTCCTGCTGGGCTCATGAGCCGGTCGAGCGTCAGGCGCTGCTGCTGTCCGTCGAGGAGGGTTCGGTAGGCGTGTTGACCGAAGATCCCGACGAGCGCGTCGAGCGCCCCCTGGAGTTCGGCGACGGTCACGACCTCGCCGTCGAGCCGCGCCACGTTGCGCCCCTCGGGCACGATCCTGCGCGCGGCGGTGACCACGCGACCCTCGTGCTCGAAGTGGAGCTGGACGAGGGCCGAGTCGGCCCCTTCGCGCACGACGCCTGCGTCGGCCCGTCCCCCCGTCGCGAGTGCGAGGGCGTCGACCACGAGCGATTTACCCGCGCCCGTCTCGCCACTGAGGACGTTGAGGCCCGGCCGCAGCGACACCTCGACGGCGTCGGCGATTGCGAAGTCCCGCAGCTCGATCGCGCGTAGCACGCCGCTCACGATACGTCGAGCGCGCCGGAGCGGGGGTGCGTCGCGGCTCGAGCCGCGCTCGGTCGTATGCTCGGCCCATGACCAGTCGCGAATTCATGGGGGAGCGGCCTCCGGCGGGCGGTGACGAGGTTCGCTGGGTCGAGTGCCCGCGGGACGCGTGGCAGTCGCTCCCGGCCCCCGTCGCGCTGGCGGCGCGCCGCGCCTTCCTCGTCGCGTGCGGCGAGGCCGGCGTCCGCGCGCTCGATGCGGGGTCGTTCGTGTCGCCAAGAGCGGTGCCGCAGCTGGCCGACAGTGCCGAGATGCTCCGCGGCTTGCCGCTCCCGCCGGGTACGGACGTGCTCGCCATCGTCGCGAACGACCGCGGGGTGGAGCGTGCCCTCGAGGTCGACGACGTCCGCACCCTGGGGCTGCCGCTGTCGCTCTCCGCGGCGTTCGAGCGACGCAACGTCGGGCGTACGCCGGAGGAGACGTGGGTGTGGTTGCCGGGTTGGGTCGAGCGTGTGCGCGCAGCGGGGAGGACGCCCGTCGTCTACGTCTCGATGGGCTTCGGGAATCCCGACGGCGAGCCGTGGCACCCCGACGCGACCGCCGCGGCCGTGGCACGCGTGCGGGCTGCCGGGGTCGAGCGCGTGGTGGTCGCCGACACGGTCGGTCGTGCGCGAGCCGTCGACGTCGGTGAGGTGCTGCGCGCCTGCGAGCGTCCGTCGGCCCTCGGCCTGCACCTGCACGCTCGACCCGACGGCTGGAGGCCGCTCCTCGAGGAGGCGCTCGACATCGGCGTGCGGTGGATAGAAGGGACGTTCGGCGGGCTCGGCGGCTGCCCGTTCGCCGGTGACGCGCTCGTGGGGAACCTTCCCAGCGAGCGCGTGGTGCCGTGGCTCCACGCGAAGGGATTCGTCACCGGGATCGACGAAGGGGCACTCGCATCGCTCGCACGCGAGGCGGGGCGCCTGGCGCGATCCGTGACCACGCGCTGAGTGACGCGCGCGCAGCGCGCGCCGACGACTCGTCAGCCGACGTTCGGCGTCGCACGCGCGAGTTCGAGGCGCGTCGCCGCCATCACCCGGGCGTAGGCTGCGTCGACGTCGACACCGCGGAGGGTGGCGCCTGCGGCGGCGACGTGGCCGCCACCACCGAGCGCGACGCAGATCGCCTGCGCCGAGACCCCGGGGCGCGAACGGATGCTCACCTTCACGCCGTCGTCGATCTCGCGCAGGAAGAAGGCCACGAGCGTCCCTTCGGCGTCGCGCACCACGTTGACGAAGTCGCTGCTGTCGTCGTCGGTCGGGCCGAGGCGCTCGCGCATCTCGGCCGTCTGTCGGACGCTCACCACCGCGCCCCCTTCGTCGAAGCGGACGGTCGCCAGCACCATCGCCAGCATGCGGTAGTGGTCGGGGTGGCGCCAGCGGAGGCGATCGATCAGCTCGGCGTACGGGAGGCCCGTCGCGATGAGGTCGCCGGCGGCGCACAGGACGTCGCGGTCGGTGTTGCCGAAGCGGAACGTGCCGGTGTCGCTGACCAACCCCATGAGCACGGGCGTGGCGAGCCGTTCGTCCCACGCGAGGCCGAGCTCGTCGACGAGGTCCTTGACCATGAGGGCAGCGGCGGCCTTGTGCGGTGCGATCACGGCGAGGTCGGCGTCGCCCGGGTTGGTGCCGTGATGGTCGAGGTTGAGGGTGCGCGCCGCCGCGTCGAGTGGGGCCCCCACCGATCGTTCGAGGTCGGAGTCGAGCACGATCGCCAGCGTCCCGCTAGCGAGCGTCGTCAGGGGCGGACTCAGCTCCCCCTCGTCCGCCATGAAGTGCAGGAATCGTGGCGCTTCGATCGGCAGCGTGACGTCCTTCCCGAGGCGCCGCAGCGCACGGCCGAGGCCGACGACGCTGCCGATCGCGTCACCGTCGGGATCGACGTGGCCGACGATCACGACCGGTCCCGTCCACGCCTGGATCAACTCGGCGGATCGGGCGATTCCGTCGCGGTAGGTGCGGTCGGCGTCTTCCGGCGTAATGGTGCGCTGCGAGGTCATGACCGATGCTACCAACCGCTTTCGCGGCGGCGTGGACGCCCGCTCGGGCCGGAATGGTTGCGGGACCATTGTCTCATGGTTCGCAGACGAGGAGCAGCGCCGCGAGTACCGTGCGTACATGATCGATCCATGGAGTCACGAAGGTGCAGCGCAAGCGGCCCACACGCGTGTCAGGAGGACCCGGCTGCGCCCCCTCACCTTCGTACTGCTGGCGCTCCTCGTGGGGGTGGCATGGCCGTTCATGCGCGAACCGCGACCACAGTACCTGCAGGTCAACGAAGGGCCGCCAGCGGTCGTCGGTCCGACGGGCGTGCTCAGCGTCGCCTACGAGCTCGCCCGTCCGGCCACCCTGCGAATCGAGGTCCGCTGTAGCGGCGTATTCGCACGCCAGGTCCTCGGGCTCGGCAGCGGCTTCTTCTTCGATGCGAACGGCCTGGTGCTGACTGCCTACCACGTGGTCGACGGGCCTTCGGGGGGGTGTCCCGAGGTTCGGTACGTGGGCGTGGGCCCCGACCGGACGGAGTACCCGCTCGAGCTCGTCGGCTTCGACGCCTACATGGATCTCGCAGTGCTGCGCGCCACGGTCGACGTGCTGGTCCCATTCATCCCCCTCGGCTCGCGGCTCCCGAGGCCCGGCACCGACGTCGTCGCCATCGGCAACTCGCGCGGTGACTTCCTCGCGGGGCGAGCCGGCACGGTAACGCGGCTCGGCGTACGCGCCGCCCGCGTCGAGTTCGCCGAGGACACGATCGAGCTGACCGCGGCGCTCGCTCCCGGCGACAGTGGCGGACCGGTGGTCACGGCACGCGGCGAGGCGGTGGGCGTCGTCTCCTACATATCGTTCAACCCGTCGCGGATGGAGTCGGCCATACCGCCCTTCCTCTTGGGCGTGCCGCTGCCGAGGAACTTCGCGTCCTACGCGGTTCCGGTCGAGGAAGGGAGCCTGCTCGTGGCCGATCTCGTCGCCGGTGGGCGCCGCGACGTGCCCGTGATCGGGTTCTCGTGGGACGCCGGCTACGATTACGACCCCGCGCGCGCCGACGTCGACCTCGGGCCTCGTCCTGGACCGATCGTGTGGCGCGTCGCGCCGGGCGGACCCGCCGAGGCGGCCGGCCTGAGGAGCCTCGTGTCACGCCCGATCGTCGACGCCGACGATCGCCGCGTCGGCAGCGAGCTCGAGGCCGACGTGATCGTGGCGATCGACGGGATCGCGACGCCGACGTTCGCCGACCTCCTCGCACAGGTTCGGATGAAGCAGATCGGCCAGACGATCGCGGTATCGGTGCAGCGCGGTGCAGCCACCTTCCGCCTGGACCTCGTGCTCGGGGCGAGACGGAACGTGTTCGCGGGGCGCTGATGTCGATGCACGAGACGGCCCCAGGGGTTCCCCGGGGCCGTCTTCGTACCGCGATCGTGCGCATATCTCTGGTGGGCGATGGTGGATTCGAACCACCGACCTCGTCGTTATCAGCGACGCGCTCTAACCAACTGAGCTAATCGCCCGCGGGGGCGTCGGAAAGGGTACCACGGGGTGTCGGCGCGGTGTCAACCGCACGATGCGACCCGTGCCGGCCGACGCTCGCACGCACGGCGCGCTGCTAGCATGCACCTCATGATCGACACGATCCAATGATCGACACGATCCACCTCGCCAAACCACGTGGGTTCTGCGCCGGTGTGGTGATGGCGATCGAGGCCGTCGAGGAGGCTGCGAGTGCGCAGCGTGCATCGGGAGCGGGCGACCTCGGCGTCTTCCACGCGATCGTGCACAACGACGCCGTCGTCCGTCGCCTCGAACGGGAGCACGGCGTGCGGTTCGTGGAGCGTCTGGCCGATCTCGACACCCTGCGCGAGGGCGATGCGAGCGTCTCCGACACCGTCGTCTTCAGCGCACACGGGGTCTCACCGGCGGTGCGCGAGGAGGCGCGCCGGCGCGGCTTCGCGACCATCGATGCGACCTGTCCGCTCGTCACCAAGGTGCACAACGAGGCCACTCGGTACGCCCGCGCCGGCTACCACATCCTGCTCATCGGTGACTCCACGCGCCACCAGGAGGTGCTCGGCACCGCGGGTGAAGCGCCCGAGCACACGACCGTCGTCTCGGTCGTCGGCAACCGGACGCACGACCCCGACCTCGCCGATCCACACACGGTCGAGGTCCCCGACCCCGAGCGGGTGGTGGTGCTCACGCAGACCACGCTGTCGGTGGACGACACGATGCGCACCGTGGAAGTGCTTCGAGCTCGCTTCCCCCACCTGGTGGTGCCGCCGAGCGACGACCTCTGCTACGCGACCAAGAACCGTCAGGACGCGGTCAAGCGCATCGCGCCGCTCGTCGACGCGTTCGTGGTGGTGAGCTCGACCACGTCGTCGAACGGCATGCGACTCCTGGAACTCGCGGACGACCTCACGGGCCGCGCACTGCGCGTCGAAGGACCCGACGACCTCGACGAGGGGGCGTTCGAGGGCGTGCGCAGCATCGGTCTCACGTCAGCGGCCTCCGCGCCCGACGATCTCGTCCAGGAGATCGTGGCGTGGTTCCGAGCGCGCAATCCGGATCTGCGTGTGGTGGAGGAGGGGGCGTGGGAGGACATCACGTTCCGCAAGCCGAAGCGCATTCCCGCTCCCGCCTCGTGAGCGCGCCGCTCGGCGCGGACCCGCGGGGGTGCGCCCGCGCCCTCTCCGTGGCGCCGATGATGGATCTGACCGACCGACACTTCCGACGCTTCCTCCGCGAGTTGACGCAGGAGACGATGCTCTACACCGAGATGATCACCACGGCCGCGCTCCGACACGGCGATCGCGAGCGGCTACTCGACTTCGATCCCAGCGAACGTCCGCTCGCGCTGCAGCTCGGTGGCGACGATCCGGCCGAGCTCGCGGCCTGCGCGGCGCTCGCGGAGGCGTGGGGCTACGACGAGGTCGACCTCAACGTCGGTTGCCCGTCCGATCGCGTGCAACGCGGTCGTTTCGGCGCCTGCCTCATGCGCGTGCCCGAGGTGGTGGCGGAGGGGGTGGCGGCGATGCGTGCGGCGACGACCCTACCCGTGACGGTGAAGCACCGGCTGGGGGTCGACGACCTCGACGACGACGAGCAGCTGGAGCGTTTCGTCGACACGCTGGTGGCGGCCGGCGTCGATGGTGTGGTGGTGCACGCGCGTAAGGCGTGGCTGTCGGGTCTGTCGCCCAAGGAGAACCGCACCGTGCCGCCGCTCCAGCCCGAGCGCGTGGTGCGGCTGAAGCGATCGCGCCCCACCCTGCGGGTAGAGCTCAACGGCGGAATACGCGACCTCGACGCCGCCCTCGCCTGGCTGCACCATGTCGACGGGGTGATGATCGGCCGGGCGGCCTACGAGGACCCGTGGCTCCTTGCCGAGGCCGACACGCGCCTCTTCGCACGCCCGGCCCCGGCCGCGCCACGCACGCGCGAGGGCGCGATCCACGCCTACTTGCCCTACGTCGAGGCGCAGTGCCAGCGCGGAGTACCCCTCAAGTCGATCACGCGCCACCTGCTGGGGCTCTTCGCCGGTCAGCCCGGGGCGCGGGCCTTCCGGCGGCTCATCAGCGAGCGCGCCCACGCACCCGGCGCGGGGCCCGAGGTGCTCGAGGCCGCCGTGCGGGTCGTCAGCGCCACGACCCTCACGGGAGGTCGATCGCCCGCCCACCCGCGGCGTAGTGCCGTATCAGGGCCCGCGCGATGATGAGGTGCTGGATCTCGTCGGTCCCCTCGCCGATCCGTGTGAGGCGCGCGTCGCGCCAGAGTCGTCCGACTTCGTACTCCTCGATGTAGCCGTAGCCTCCGAGCACCTGGATCGCGTTGTCGCACGCCTGGACCGCGCGGGTCGAGGCGAAGAGCTTCGCGCGCGCGGCCGCGGCGACGAAATCGCGCCCGGCGTCCTTGAGCGCCGCTGCGCGGAGCGTGAGCAGACGCGCGGCATCGAGCTCGGTCGCCATCTCCGCGAGCTTGAAGGCGACCCCCTGGTGGTGCGCGATCGGTCGGCCGAACGCTTCGCGCTCGAGGGCGTAGCGCGCCGCCACGTCGAGCGCGGCGCGGCCGAGGCCGATCGCCATGGCCGCGATCCCGATCCGTCCGGCGTCGAGCACCCGCATGACGTCGCGGAAGGCGGCGCCTCGCGTGCCGAGGAGCCGGTCGCCGGGCACGCGCATCCCCTCGAAGGTGAGGGCGGTGGTGTCGGAGCTCTTGAGGCCGAGCTTCTTCTCGGGCAGGCCGCGTGACAGGCCGGGCGTGTCGCCGTCGACCACGAATGCGCTCACGCCGTCGCTCGGGTGCGCTCCCTCGGTCGGGGCGTCGGTGCGGGCCACGATCACGAAGGTGTCGGCCACCCCACCTTGCGTGATGAAGGCCTTGGAGCCGTCGATCACGAAGGTGCCGTCGGCCTCTTCGGTCGCGCGCGTCCGGAGCGCCGCCGCGTCGGATCCGGCGCCGCTCTCCGTGAGTCCCCACGCACCTAGTCGCTCGCCTCGGGCGAGGGGCGGGAGGAAGCGTTCGAGCTGCGCCTCGCTCCCGGCGAGCATGATGTGGCCGCTGCAGAGCGAGTTGTGTGACGCGACGGTGAGGCAGAGCGAACCATCCGCGGCGGCGATCTCCTCGATCACGCGCGCCGCGGTCTCACCGTCGAGCCCGGCGCCGCCGTAGCGCTCGGGCACTTGCATGCCGAGGAGCCCGAGGCGCGCGAGCTCGTCGACGATCGCTCGCGGGAACTCGCCGGTGGCGTCGCGATGGGTGGCGCCAGGCCGGACCTCGGCGTCGAGGAACTCTCGGAGGGGGCCGAGGACGGCGCGTGCATCGTCGCTCAGGTCGCCCCAGACCGGGGCGGCGGTACCGTCACTGGATGTGGTCATGGCGTCAGCCTAGCAGCGTCGGACGTGCCCGCCGGGCGCCCGTCTCACGCTGCCGGTGTCGCGACGTGTCTGGTACGCTGGCGCGATGACGCCGTCATACTGGGTGCGGGGAATACGAGGCGCGACGACCGTCGAGGAAGATGTGAGCGAACTCGTGCTCGAGGGCACGCGCGAGCTGCTCCTGAAGATGCTGGAAGTGAACGGCATCGACGATTTCGAGCCGATCGCCGCGCTCTTCTTCACCACTACGCCCGACCTGCGCTCGACGTTCCCGGCAGAGGCGGCGCGCGGCCTCGGCATGACGATGGTGCCGATGCTCTGCAATCAGGAGATCCCGGTTCCGGACCGGCTCGAGCGGGCGGTGCGCGTGATGCTGCAGCTCAACACCACCAAGCGGCAGCACGAGATGCGGCACGTCTACCTCCGCGGCGCCGTCGTGCTACGCCCGGATCTCGTGAGCGCGCAGTAGCTCCGCGCCGGGCGGATTCCGGCCGGGGCGGCCCTCACGCACCCGAGAACGAGAGGGCATCGACGGCGACCATGGGTGCCCGGAACATCCCCACCGTGGGCGTCCACGTGCTCTCTTCGCCGACCGCATCGATGCGCTCGAGGAGCGAGAACAGGTTGAACGACAGAGCGAAGTTGTCGACCGGATGCGTCTCGCCTCCGGTGACGCGCAGCCCCAGTCCTTGCACGGAGACGTCGCCCGAGATCGGATTGGCACCAGCGTGGACGCCCATGAGATCGGTGACGATCACTCCGTCGCTGACGTCGATCCCGGTGCCGGTCGCGAGCACGAGGTTGCTGGGGGAGACGCCGAGCGTGGAGGCGTAGGAGCGCGAGGCGTGGCCCGTGTTGGTGTGACCGGTGCGGCGTGCGGTGTCGGAATTGTGGAGGAACGACTGCAAGACGCCGCCCGAAATGATCTCGGTGCGCGCCGCAGGGGTCCCCTCGGCGTCGAAGGGGCGGCTCGCGGGGCCATCGACGAGGGTGGGGTCGTCGACGAGCGTGATCAGGTCGCTCGCTACGCGCGCGCCGAGCTTGCCGGCGAGCCGCGACTTCCCTTCGGCGAGTGTCTTCCCCGAGAGGCTGTAGAGCAGGAGCGCGAGGAGCGTGGCCGTCACCTCGCTCTCGAGGTAACCGCGGTAGCGCCCGGTCCCGAGCGGCGTGGCGCCGAGGTGCCGTCCGACCCGCTCGAGGACCTTGTGTGCCGTCTGGTTCGGGTCGAGGGCGTGGAACTCCTTCGAGATGTCGACGTCGGAGCCCTGCTTGACGCTGTCACCGAGTTTCATGATCGGCGTGGCCGAGTAGGAGGCATAGCCGTTGCGGTAGCCGCCGTCGGCGCCGGCGGTGGAGCCGATGACCGCCTGGGCTTCGGACTCCCGGTAGCTCGCCTGGTAGACGACGTCGACACGCGCATCGGCGCGCAGCCCGGACTCGAGGTCGAGCACGCCTGCGACCTTGTCCGCCACCTCGGCGGAGAGCCCCTCGCCGAGGAGGTCGTGGCGCCCGAGCGCTCGTCCGGCGACGAGGACGGCGCCCTCCGCGTGCTGCAGGGCGGCGTTCTCGACCGCTTCGTCGAGCACCCACTCGAGGCTCTCGGTGTCGAGCGCTTCGGTGGAGGCGTAGCCGACCTTCCCCTCGACCACCACGCGTATGCCGACCCCGCCGCGGCTCGCGGCGGTGAGTTCGTCGACGCTGCCGCCCTTCACGGAGAGGCTCAGCCGGCGTTCGGAGGTCGCCAGTACCTCGGCGGCGATGGAGCGCTCGCCGGCGCGGCGGATCAGGAAGTCCTTGGCCGCTTCGAAGGTCATGCTTCGCCTCCCACGACGATCCGACTCACCCTGAGGTGGGGTTGACCGACCTCCGTGGGGATCGAGCCCGATTTGCTCCCGCACATGCCGGGTTCGGTCGAGAGGTCGTCGGAGACGGCGTCGACGTGCATGATCGTGTCGGGGCCCTTGCCGACGAGCATCGCGCCGCGGACGCTCTCCTCGATGCGGCCATGGCGGATCACGTAGCCCTCGACCACGGAGAAGTTGTACTCCCCCGAACCTGGGCGGACCTGTCCGCCGCCGAGCGCCTTCGCGTAGAGGCCGAGTTCGATGCCGTCGAAGAGATCGTCGCGGGGGGTGGTGCCGGGCGTGATGAAGGTGTTGCGCATGCGCGAGGTGGGCGCGAACGTGTAGTCCTGCCGCCGACCCGATCCGGTGGGGCGGTAGCCGGTCTGGAGCGCGCCGCGGCGGTCGACCATGTAGCTCTTGAGCACGCCCTCCTGGATGAGGACGGTGCGTTCCGTGGGCGCCCCTTCGTCGTCGAACTCCGAGGACCCCCAGCCGTGTGGTGTGGTGCCGTCGTCGACGTACGTCACGACGCTCGACGCGATCCGTTGCCCGAGCTTGTCCGATAAGACGGAGGCCTTGGGCGCCACGAACGTCGTCTCCACGAGATGACCGAGTGCTTCGTGGAAGATCACGCCACCGAAGCCGTTACCGATCACCACCGGCATGGTTCCAGCGGGCGCGGGCTTGGCGCGGAGGTTGGTCATCGCGCGCTCGCCCGCGGTCCGGCCGACCTCGTCGGGCGAGCGCCGATCGAGCAGCTCGAGACCCATCGAGAGGCCGGCGCCGTAGAACCCGGTCTGGGTCTCGGCGCCGTCGCTCGCGATGGCGGTGGCGGCGAGTCGCGTGCGGACGCGGCGATCGTCGATCCACGTGCCGTCGCTGTTCGCGACCACGACGTCCTGCTCCCACTCGAGCAGGTGCCCCTCCACCTGGCGCACCTCCGGCGCGACGCGGGCGCCGGCGTCGAGTTCACGCAGTCGCTCGACGCGCCACGCCTTGGAGCGCGTGTCGAAGGGGACGTCCGGCGCATGGATACCGATCGCCCGTGTGCGGCGCAGGTCGAGTCCACCGCGGCCCGTGGCGTCGACCCGAGCCCGATCGTCACCGCGGTGGCGCAGGAGCGTTTCGGCGAGCTCGCGCAGCGACGCTTCGGTCAGATCGTTCGTGTAGCCGTACACGACGTCGGTGCCGAAGAAGAGGCGGAGGCCGCCGCCCTGCGATATGGCGCTCGTCGCCTCCTCGACCTTGCCGTCGATCGTGCGTAAGGCGCGGCGTCGCCAGCGCTCCACGTAGAGCTCGGCGAAGTCGGCGCCGCCGCCACGCGCGTTCGTGAGGACTGCATCTGCGATCGGTAGGGAAATCATGCGCGACGCTACCACGCATCCATCGTGCCCGACCGATGGATGGCGCCGTGGCCGGGCGCTTCGACGCGCTCTTCATCGGTGAATGCCGAAGGCAAAGCGCCCTACGCACGAAGAGCGGGCGCATGATCCTCGATGGGGATCGTGTGCCCGCCCTGCCCCGGAGCCGGACCTCGAGAGACCCGTGGTGGGTACAACGCCTCAGTGAAGGGGCTTCTTGGTGTTGGCCGCGGCAGCGACGTGCCGTAGCAGGTCGAGTCGGGCGGCGGCCGTGTGGGTGATCAAGAACGCACTCGTAAACATCGCCAACCTCCGATATTTAGACTATCGGGGATTGCCGATGCTGTCAAGGAGCGGGCCCATCCGTCGCTGCCGATGGGGATCGCGGTTGGAGGCTCGCACGCGCGGCCTCAGTCGAGCAGCGACGTGTCGAGGTCACGCAGGAGTTGACGGACCCCCTCGCGCTCGATCGTGTAGTAGGACTTGTTGCCGTGTCGCTCGACCGCGACGAGCCCCGCCTCCCGCAGCTGCTTGAGGTGGCCGCTCAACGTCGGTTGCGTCACGCCGATCTGCTGCGCGAGATCGCCGACCGTCATGCGCATCGAGGAGAAGCGACCCACGAGCGCCAGCGCCATGAGGCGCGTCGGGTCACCGAGTGCCTTCGCCCGCACCGCGAGCGAGGCGACCTGGTTCGCCGTGCGCTCGAAGGCGGTCTCGCTCTGGAGGCCGTAGCCGACGTAGTGCACCTCGTCGATCATGAAGTTGAAGCCTCCAGTGGAGGCGAGATAGAGCGGTATGACCACCACGCGCCCACGCGACTCCGCCTCGCGGATGCCGTGCGCGAGATGCTCGAAACGCGTGAAGTGGTGGGCCGGAAGCGCCTCGAGTACGCTGAGCGTTCGCTCGAACGACGCCTGGAACTCCGCCACCGCGCGCGCGACGGCGCCGCGGCCCTCTCGCGACCAGGCCGGAGCGACCGCGTCCCACAACCGCGCGAGCAGCGCGCGCAGGTCCGAAGCGACGCGCTCGTCGGCGAGATTGGCGATCGTCGCCCGGAACGCCCCCTCGCGGGCGTCGTCATCGTGCTCGTCGCCGAGTTCGTCGCCGTGCTCGGGTGGAGCGCCGTCGGCGAGATAGCGCGTGGGCAGGGTGGCGAGATCACGCAGGAAGCGGTCGGGGGCGTCGTCGCGGTCGTAGCCGTAGCGCGCCGCCAGCACGAGGAGCGCCGGACTCAGCTCCGGGAGGCCATGCTGCGCTCCGAAGCCGCGCAGCGCGCGCACGAGCTCGCCATGCGCTTCGAGGAGCGGGACCACCCAGGCGACGTCGTGATCGGCGGCGACGTCGCCCGGTTCGGCGGCAGGGCCGACACGGCGCTGGAGGTAGTGGAGCGCGTAGCCGAGCTCCATCGTGGGCGAGGGGTGGCAGGCGACGCGTGCACTGTCGGCCCGCGGCGCTTGGAAGGTGAGGATCGCGTCATGTTCCATCGGTATTCGCCGATGGTATCAGCTTCGCGCCCCGCTGTCGCGATCCCACTCGGAGACCGGGAGCAACTCACCGCCGTCGACCGTCGCCTGCGTGACCTTGTGCCCGCGATTCGTATGGACTTCGAGTGTCGCGTGGTCGAGCGTCTTCGAGCCGGTGAGCTGCTTCCGGACGTAGTAGCCGCCGGCGACGGTGCTCATCTCGCTCGCCTTCGCCAGTCGCACCTTGATGACCTCACCGTTCCTGGAGGTGCGCACGTGACACCAGAGAGCGCTGCCGTCGTCGCGGAACCGCGGATCCTGTCGCCGGAAGAGTCCGAACATGGAGGCAGTGTACCGTGAGGGCGTGAGCGAGCCACGCGCCCTCCTCGAAGGAGCGTTCCGCGCGGCGGTCGCTGCTGTCGATCCCGACGTCGCGATCCGCCCCCACCTCCCCGATCCGCCCTCCGGCCGCATCGTGATCGTCGGCGCCGGGAAGGCCGCCGCCAGCATGGCGGCAGCGTGCGAGGCGCACTACGCCGAGCTCGGCACCGCCCTCACGGGCGTGGTCGTCACACGCTACGGTCATGGCGCTCCGACGAAGTCCGTGCGGGTGCTGGAGGCCTCGCACCCCGTCCCCGACGCCGCCGGTGTCGCGGCGACCGACGAGATCCTCGGCGCGGTCGCCGCAGCCGGGCGCGACGACCACGTGGTGGTGCTCCTCTCCGGCGGGGGATCGGCGCTGCTCTGCGCACCCGCCGAGGGCGTGACGCTCGAGGCGAAGCGCAGCGTCACCGACGCGCTGCTCCGCTCCGGCGCCACCATCGACGACATGAACGTGGTGCGTCGACACCTCTCGCGCTCCAAGGGGGGGCGCCTCGCCCGGCTGGCCGCCCCCGCTCCGCTCACGGCGCTCGTGATCTCCGACGTCGTCGGCGACGACCTCGCCACGATCGCCTCCGGTCCGACCGTACCCGACCCCACGACGTTCGCCGACGCCCTCGACGTGCTCGACGCATATGGCATCGCGGACGAGGCGGTGCGGCGCGTGCTCCGCGACGGCGCCGACGGCGGGCGCGAGGAGACGCCGAAGCCCGGCGATCCGCTCCTGGAGCACTGTCGGACGATCCTGGTCGCCACGAACGAGACCGCGCTCGCCGCCGCCGCCGAGCACCTCCGGCGCGGCGGGTACGTGCCGCACACGCTCTCCGCCACCATCGTCGGCGAGGCTCGTGACGTCGGCGCCCTCCTCGGCAGCGTTTCCGAACGGGTCTGGCGGCTCGGCGAGCCCTTTTCGGCGCCCTGTGCGCTGCTGTCGGGGGGCGAGACGACCGTGCAGGTGCGTGGGTCGGGTCGAGGCGGTCGCAACGGCGAGGCGGCGCTCGGCTTCGCGCTCTCGCTCCCGGCGGAAGCCCCGGTCTGGGCGCTCTTCGCCGACACCGACGGCATCGACGGTACGGAGGAGAACGCCGGTGCCTTCGTGACGCCCATGCTGCTGCGCACGCTCGATCGGCGCTCGGCCCGGGCGGCGCTGCGGGCCAACGACGCGTACGGCGTCTTCGCCGACGCTGGGCACCTGCTCCTCACGGGTCCCACGCGGACGAACGTCAACGACCTGCGCATCGTGCTCGTGAGCGAAGGCTCGCGCGTGCGTGGAGGCGCTGCGTGAACGTCCTGCCCGCCCGCACGGAGCGATGCGATAGCCTCGTGTCGATGCCGCGCCGCCTCGACGCACACGACGAGCACCACCGCCACGGCGCCGTCGCCGAGGCCGCCGCCGCCCTGCGGCGCGGTGAGCTCGTCGCCTTCCCGACCGAGACGGTCTACGGCCTCGGTGCGCTCGCGGACGACGAGGTCGCGGTTGCGCGCCTGTTCGCGGCGAAGGGGAGGCCGAGCGACCATCCGCTCATCGTGCACGTCGCCCGCGCGGCGCAGCTCGAGCGCTGGACCGCGGTGGTCGGCGACGTCGCGCTGCGCCTCGCCGACGCCTTCTGGCCCGGCCCGCTCACGATGGTGTTCGACGCCCGCGACTCGGTCCCGCGGTCGGTCACGGGAGGGCAGCCGTCCGTCGCGCTGCGCGTGCCATCGCACCCGGTCGCGCGTGCGCTCCTCGAGGCAGTGGGCGAGGGCCTCGCCGCGCCGTCGGCGAACCGGTTCGGCCGCGTCAGCCCCACCACGGCCGATCACGTGCTCGACGAGTTCGCCCTCGACGATCCGGCGCTCGTGACGCTCGTGCTCGACGCCGGACCGTGCACCGTCGGACTCGAGTCGACGATCGTCGACGTACGAGGGGCGGAGCCCAGCCTGCTGCGCCCCGGCGGCGTACCGCTCGCCGATCTCGAGCGCGTCCTCGGGCGCCCGCTCCGCGAGCCGAGCACCGGGGGCGACCGCCCGCGCGTACCCGGCGCGTTGACGCGCCACTATGCGCCCGCCATCCCCATCCGGACGGTGCCGGCCGAGGCACTCGCGGGGCGGCCGGACGACGTGATCGTGGTGCACCGTGCGGGGGTCCCCGCGTCGGGGGCGCGCACGATCGCCCTGCCGTCGGATCCGCTCGGGTACGCTCGCGAGCTCTACGCCGCCATGCGGGCGGCGGAACGGAGCGGCGCGCGTGAGCTCTGGATCGCGTCCGTTCCCGACGAGCCCGCGTGGGCCGCGGTGCGCGATCGGCTCCGCCGGGCGACCGGTTCCCCCGACGGGCCGGGGGAGACGACGAGAGGACGCACATGAACGAGGGCGACACGAAGATCGACGGCGTGACCGACGCGGGTCGGCTCACCGATCCAGACGCTGCTGCGCTCGTTGCGGTCGTGATGGGGAGCAGCAGCGACTGGGAGACCATGCGCCACGCCGACGAGACGCTCGAGGCGCTCGGTGTGGCGCACGCCTGCATGGTCGTGTCCGCCCACCGGACGCCCGAACGCCTCCGTGCCGTCGCGCTGAACGCCGAGGCGGAGGGCGTGCGGGTCCTCGTCGCGGGCGCCGGCGGCGCCGCGCACCTCCCCGGGATGCTCGCGGCCTACACGCACCTCCCCGTGTTCGGCGTCCCGGTGCGGAGTCGGGCGCTCGCGGGCATGGACTCGCTCCTCTCGATCGTCCAGATGCCGCGCGGCATCCCGGTCGGCACGCTCGCCATCGGCGAGGCGGGAGCCGTGAACGCCGCCCTCCTCGCGGCCGCCGTGCTGGCGCTGCACGATCCCGCCCTCCGCGAGCGACTCGTGGCCTACCGGCGCTCCCAGACCGAAGCGGCGCACGAGAGCGTGCTGCCGAGCGGCAGCTTCCGGCGGTGACAACCGGCCATCCGGCGCCCGTCCTCCCGGGAGCGACCATCGGCGTGCTCGGCGGCGGCCAACTCGGTCGCATGCTCGCGATCGCCGCACGCCGCCTCGGCTACGGCGTGTGGGTCTGGTCGCCGGACGCGAGCAGTCCCGCCTTCGCCGTCGCCGATCGAGCCCTCTGCGCCCCGTACGACGACCACGACGCCTTCGAAGCGATCGCCGCCGGCGTCGCGGTGGTGGCACTCGAGTTCGAGAACCTCCCCGTGGCGACGCTCGAGCGACTCGACGAGCGCGTGCCGGTACGCCCGGGCCCGGCGCTCCTCGCGCTCACGAGCCATCGTCTGCGCGAGAAGCGCTTCCTGGAGCGGATCGGCGTGCGGATCGCGCCGTTCGAGAGCGTTACCGCCGAGGGGGAACTCGACGAAGCCCTCCGCCGTCTCGGCGCTCCCGCCGTGCTCAAGACCGTCGAGTTCGGGTACGACGGCAAGGGCCAGGTCCGGATCGATGGTCCCGCCGACCACGACGCCGCCCACGCGCTCCTGCGCACGGGAGCGTGCGTGCTGGAGCGCCACGTCGACCTCGCGCTGGAGATCTCGGTGGTGGTGGCGCGCGCCCTCGACGACACGGTGGTGGTCTACCCGCCCTTCGAGAACGCGCACGCTGCGCACGTGCTCGACGTGAGCGTGGTGCCGGCGCGCGTGAGCCCGGGTATCGCCGCGGAGGCCGTCGCCATCGCGACGCGCGTCGCCCACGCGCTCGACCTCGTGGGGCTGGCGTGCGTCGAACTCTTCGTGACGCGTGCCGGCGAACTGCTGGTGAACGAGATCGCGCCGCGCCCGCACAATTCCGCACACGTGACCCTCGAGGCGGTCGAGACGGACCAGTTCGAGCAGCAGCTGCGAGCCGTCTGCGGCCTACCGCTCGGCGGAGTCGGGCTGCGGAGCCCTGGGGCGATGGCGAACCTCCTGGGCGACCTCTGGGAGGGGGGAACGCCCGATTGGGCGCGCGCGCTCTCCGAACCGGGCGTCCACCTGCACCTCTACGGCAAGGCCGAGGCGCGTACGGGTCGGAAGATGGGGCATCTGAGCGTGCTCGACGTCGACCCCGACGGCGCGGAGCGGCGCGTGCGCAGCGCCCGCGGCGCCCTCACGCGTGCGCGAAGGGAGGCCTGACGCTCGTGGAGAGTGCCCGACACCTCTCGCCCGACGCGCTCCCGCTCTTCGAACGGGCCTCCGTGGCAGCCGCGAGCGTCCTCGAACCGCTCGCTGCGCGCGATCGCCATCTCTTCCTGCTCCGCCTCGAGCGCTACTTCCAGAACCTCTACGACGGACTCCTGCCCGTCTACGGCCGGCGGCCGGACTACGAAGCGGTCGTGATCCGCATGGTCGAACGGATGGCACGGCAGTACGTGGAGCGGCCGGAGCCGCTGAAGCTGCTCGACATCGAGCGCGACCTCACGCCCGATTGGTTCCAACGCGAGTCGATGGTCGGCTACGTGTTCTACGTGGCGCGCTTCGCGGGCACGCTCCGGGAGACGCTCGAGCACATCGACTACGTCGCCGCCCTGGGCGTGACGTACGTCCATCTCATGTACGTCCTGCGACCTCGGGACGGGGAGAACGACGGCGGCTACGCCGTCGCCGACTACCGCGACGTCGACCCCGGCCTCGGTACCATCGACGACCTGCGGCTCGTGTGCGACGCCTTCCGCGAGCACGGCATCTCGGTCTGCATCGATCTCGTGCTCAACCATTGCGCCGACACCCACCCCTGGGCGGTCGCGGCGACGCGCGGAGACGCCCGCCATCAGGGTTACTTCTACACATTCCCCGACCGGGAGATGCCCGACGCCTACGAGCGAACGCTCCCCGAGGTCTTTCCCGATTTCGCCCCCGGGAACTTCACCTTCGTGCGCGAGATGCAGCGGTGGGTGTGGACGACCTTCAACGCCTACCAGTGGGATCTCGACTGGTCGAACCCAGAGGTATTCCTGGAGATCGTCGACATCATGGGGTACCTCGCCAACCTCGGCGTCGAGGTCTTCCGTATGGACGCCGTCGCGTTCCTCTGGAAGCGCCTCGGTACCGACTGCCAGAACCAGTCGGAGGTGCACGACCTGTTGCAGGCGCTGCGTGCCTGCTCGAAGATCGCCACCCCCGCCGTCGCGCACAAGGCCGAGGCGATCGTCTCGCCGTCGGACCTGGTGCACTACTTCGGGACCGGGCGGCGCTACGGGAAGGTCGCGAACATCGCCTACCACAACAGCCTCATGGTCCAGTTCTGGTCGGCGCTGGCGAGTCGCGACACGCGACTCATGACGCACGCCCTCGGCGCCTTCCCGCCCACGCCGCCGTCGATCGCATGGGGCTGCTACGCGCGCGGGCACGACGACATCGGCTGGGCGATCACCGATGAGGACGCCGCCGCCGTGGGCATCTCGGGGTACGCCCACCGGCAGTTCCTATCCGACTACTACTCCGGGCAGTTCCCGGGCTCGCATGCGCGCGGCGCCGTCTTCCAGTTCAATCCGCAGACGCTCGACCGCAGGATCTCGGGATCGTTCGCGAGCCTCGTGGGCCTCGAGGCCGCGCTCGAAGCGCGCGACGAGACGCTCGTGACGCTCGCGATCGAGCGGATGCTCCTCGGGCATGCGCTCATGGCGGGCTTCGGTGGGGTCCCGCTCATCTACATGGGCGACGAGCTCGGGATGCGCAACGACCACGGCTACCTGCGCGACCCCGATCACGCCACCGACAACCGGTGGATGCACCGCCCGAGCATGGACTGGGACGCCGCAGCTCGACGTGCGCTCCCCGGCAGCGTCGAAGCGCGCGTCTATGGCGGCCTGCAGACGATCCTCCGCGCCCGCAAGCGCACGCCCCACCTGCACGCCACGTACCCCACGCGCATCCTGGAGCCGCACCAGTCGCACGTGTTCGCGACGCTGCGGCGGCACCCGCTCGGCCCGATGGTCTCGCTCTACAACTTCAGCGAGGCGGCGCAGACGGTGTCGCTCGACCTCCTCGAGGGTCGCTTCCCCCACCAACCCTACGACCAGCTCGAGGGGCGCTTCCTCGACGTAGGGGCGGGGGAGATCGTGCTCGGGTCCTACGGGCGCCTCTGGCTCGTGTGACGACCGTGCCCCGCCGGCTGCGCTGGGCCTTGCGCGGGCCGCGCGTGGTGTTCTATACTCGGTCGGTTTGGGACCCCCGGCCCGGCAGAGATCGGGAGCGGGGGGCGCATGGTTGTGCGCGGTCCGCAGCAAGTCCCTCGTCCGTCCAGAGGTTCTCACGCAAGACCAGCACGCGACCTCGAGTCATCACCCTCGCCGATGGGGCAGCGATCCCTCGGCGAGCCGATCCACGGGACGGACTGCCCCGCAAGGGGCTTCGCCGGACGACGAGCGGGGACGCTCCGACACCGGACGCTCAACGAGGGAGTTGATCACGCTTGCCTACCGTCAACCAACTGCTCCGCAAGGGTCGGCAGAAGATCGCCAAGAAGTCCAAGGTGCCTGCACTCAAGGGCGGTCCGCAACGTCGCGGCGTCTGCACCGTGGTCAAGACCCAGACCCCGAAGAAGCCGAACTCCGCGTTGCGCAAGATCGCTCGCGTCCGTCTCTCGACCGGGTACGAAGTCACTGCCTACATTCCGGGTGAGAAGCACAACCTTCAGGAGCACTCCGTCGTCCTCATCCGGGGCGGCCGAGTCAAGGATTTGCCGGGCGTGCGCTACCACATCGTCCGCGGCGCCCTCGACACCCAGGGTGTCGGCGTCGGCCGGTACGTGCAGCGCAATCAGGGCCGTTCGAAGTACGGCACCAAGAAGCCGAAGAAGTAGTCGGGGACCAGGAGATCACGCATGGGACGTCGTAGACGAGCAGAAATCCGCCAACTCGAGCCCGACCTGGTGTACAGCGATACGACGGTCACGGCCTTCGTCAACAAGCTGATGCGCGACGGCAAGAAGAACCTCGGTAGCCGTATCTTCTACGGTTCGTGCCGGCTCATCCAGGAGCGCAGCGGCCAGGAGCCCCTCAAGGTCTTCCGGCAGGCGGTGGACAACGTCCGCCCGCGGATCGAAGTCCGCAGCCGCCGCGTCGGCGGTTCGACGTACCAAGTCCCGGTCGAGTTGAACCCCCGACGCTCGAACAGCCTCAGCCTCCGTTGGCTCGTCGCGGCGTCGAACGCACGCCCCGAGCGCACGGCCGTCGAGCGTGTCGCGGGTGAACTGCTCGACGCAGCCGGTGGCCGCGGCGGCGCCGTGAAGAAGAAGGAAGACATCGAGCGCATGGCCGAGGCCAACCGCGCGTACGCCCACTACCGATGGTAGCCGGCGGGGGAATCAGGACATGGCGACACAGACCGTAATCGACCTGAAAATGACCCGGAACATCGGGATCGCGGCCCACATCGACGCCGGTAAGACGACGTTGACCGAGCGGATCCTGTTCTACACGGGGCGCATCCACAAGACCGGCGAGACGCACGAAGGCGCCTCGCAGATGGACTGGATGGAGCAGGAGAAGGAACGTGGCATCACCATCACGTCGGCGGTGACGCAGGCCTTCTGGCGCGAAATGCGCATCAACATCATCGACACCCCCGGGCACGTCGACTTCACCATCGAGGTCGAACGCTCCATGCGCGTGCTCGACGGTGCAGTGGCGGTGTTCGACGCCAGTCAGGGTGTCGAGCCGCAGTCCGAGACGGTGTGGCGCCAAGCAGACAAGTACCGCGTGCCTCGCATCGCCTTCGCGAACAAGATGGACAAGACGGGCGCCGATTTCCAGCTCGTCATCGACTCGATGGAGGAGCGCCTCGGCGCCAACGCCGTCGCGGTCCAGTGGCCGATGGGCGCCGAGGATCACTTCCTCGGGATGATCGACCTGGTGGAGATGCAGGCGGTCACCTACGGCGACGACCTCGGCACCGACATCAGTGTGATCGACATCCCCGAACAGTTCCGGGCCTTGGCCGCCGAGAAGCGCACCCTGCTCATCGAGAAGCTCGCCGACGTCGACGACGAGGTCGCGATGCTCTTCCTCGAGGGGGAGGAGGTGCCCACCGAGATGGTGCGCGCCGCCGTGCGCAAGGGCACGATCTCGATGGCCATCTTCCCGGTGTTCGCCGGCTCCGCCCTCAAGAACAAGGGCGTCCAGCGGCTGCTCGACGGTGTGACCGACTACCTGCCGAGCCCGCTCGAGGTACCGCCGATCCGCGGCACGCTCCCAGACAGCGGTGAGAGCGCCACCCGCGTGGTCGACGAGAATCAGCCGACCGCGGCGCTCGCCTTCAAGATCATGACCGACCCGTACGTCGGCCGCCTCACGTTCGTTCGCGTCTACTCGGGCGCACTGCTCTCGGGGTCGTACGTGCAGAACGTCTCGAAGGGCAAGCGCGAGCGTATCGGCCGCCTCTTGAAGATGCACGCGAACAGCCGTGAAGAGGTCGAACGGATCGGCGCCGGCGACCTCGGCGCCGTCATCGGCCTCAAAGACACGACGACCGGCGACTCGCTCTCCGATCCCGACCACCCCATCATCCTCGAGTCGATCGAGATCCCCGAGCCGGTGATCTCTGTGGCCATCGAGCCGAACTCGAAGGCCGACCAGGACAAGCTCTCCAACGGCCTCGTCAAGCTCTCCGAGGAGGACCCGACGTTCCGCGTCCGGACCGACCCCGAGACGGGTCAGGTCGTGATCTCGGGGATGGGCGAGCTCCACCTCGAGATCATCGTCGACCGACTCAAGCGCGAGTTCCACGTGAACGCCACGGTCGGTGCGCCACAGGTCGCCTACCGCGAGACGATCACCAAGGCCGTCGACGTCGAAGGCAAGTTCGTCCGCCAGACCGGTGGCCGCGGCCAGTACGGGCACGTCAAGGTCCGCGCCGAGCCGCGTGGTCGGGGCGAGGGCTTCGAGTTCGAGAACGCCGTCATCGGCGGGACCATCCCGAAGGACTTCATCCCCGCCGTGCAGAAGGGTGTCGAGGAGTCGCTCCAGAACGGCCCGCTGCTCGGCTTCCCGATCGTCGACATGAAGATCAGCCTCTACGACGGCTCCTATCACGAGGTCGACTCCTCGGAGATGGCCTTCAAGATCGCCGCGAGCATGGCCGTCCGCGAGGTCATGAACCAGGGCGGCGCCGCCATCCTCGAGCCGATCATGCGCGTCGAGGTCGTTACGCCCGAGACCTACATGGGTGACGTCATCGGCTCGCTCAACGCGCGCCGTGGCCAGATCCAGGGTATGGAGCCTCGCGGCAACACCCAGGTCGTGAACGCGCACGTTCCGCTCTCCGAGATGTTCGGCTACGCGACCGACCTGCGGAGCCAGAGCCAGGGACGCGCCACCTTCACGATGTTCCTCGACCACTACACGCAGGTGCCGAAGAGCATCCAAGAGGCGCTCGTCAAGAAGTGATCCCGTCGGTCCCGGGTGCGCGCCGAGCGCCCCCGGGACCCGATCCGTACGACCGATTCAAGCGGCGAGCGCACGAGCGCCCCGCACCGAGGAGCAGGCGACATGGCGAAGGCGACTTTTGAGCGGACGAAGCCTCATGTGAATGTGGGGACGATTGGGCATGTTGATCATGGGAAGACGACGTTGACGGCGGCGATGACGTTTGCTGCTGCTGCGGCGGATCCTTCGG